>JACQUK010000132.1 GCA_016210325.1 Chloroflexota bacterium | reverse complement strand
GGGCTGTCTCCCACCACCCCAGACCCTTCGCTGCGCTCAGGGTGACAGCTTGGTTTAGATTTCTGTTCAAGGATCAGTAGTAGGGGAACATGGGGACACGGCGAAAAGGGCAAGTGCTCCTGCTGATGGTGCTGGGGATGGGGGTCGGCGGGCTGGCCCTAGGGGCGCTCCTCACCTTCACCGATGTCCACCTGCGGTTGGTCCGCAAGGCCCAGGACCAGACCTTTGCCTACCAGGCGGCCGCCGCGGCAGTCGAGGCGGTCATAGCTGACCTTCGCACTGGCACCGATGCGCTGGCTGGCGGGTACACGCCACCCCAGGTGACGCTGAACGGCCTGACGCCAACGGTGACTGTGGCCGCACCTTCGGTCACTACCCCGCCAGTCATGGCCTACCGCTACCTGGACCCCGGCGCCAGCGCGGGGCTTCTTTCCCTGGCAGGAGGCGCCACCTGGCAGGTCACCCTGAACGGCGTGGAGCCCCGCAGCCTGCTGGCAGTGAGCTGGACGTTCACTCCTAGTTCGGGCTCCTGGCGGGTCCGGCTGCTGGACAGCCAGGGCCAACAGGTTGCCTCGCGCAGCGGCAGCGGCTCCCCGGGCTGGCTCACCGTTGAGGCTACGGAAGGCACTACCTACACCCTGGAGTTCCGCAACCAGGGGTCAGGGGCACAGGCGTCCCAGTCCTTTAGCAGCAATGGCGGCCGAGACTCCACCTGGGCCTACATGCGCCTGAAGGGGCAGGAGTACCTGGTGACGGCTGCCGTCTCGGGCCTGACAGTCAGGGCCTACCTCCGCCAGCTCCCTGGGCCTGGCGCAACCAGCCCTCCCCTGCTACAGGCCGTGGTGGTGGAGTCCTGGGTGGTCCAACGGTAGGCCACCTCCTTAGTCCGTGAGTGAAAAGTCTGCGGCGTCATTGCGAGAAGTCCCGATGTAATCGGGACGACGAAGCAATCTGGAGGAAGGGTGGACCCCGCCGCCAGATTGCTTCGTCCCGACTATGTCAGGACTCGCAACGACGAGATACACCGTGGATTAGCAGCGTCACCTGTCAGGTGACCTTCTGGAATCTCTACTCACGGATCGAGGCACCCTCGGCTGTGTTGACAACCTTCCGGTGGGCGCTCGTAGTCCGCTCACTCTGAGCCTGTCGAAGAGCGAGCGGAAGCCCTGTCGCCACTCATGGTTCGATGTGTCCGACCCCGACCCCGTCGAGAGTCGCGATCCCGACAAGACGGGACTCAGGACGAGCGTACGTTGTCAACCAACTGACCACCGTGGTGCTGGTGGGCGAGTGTCAGCTCCCCAGGGCCAGGCCGATGTTGACCATGAAGGGCAGCGGCGAGAAGCCCCCTGGGCCGGCCAGGGCCGGTCTCGGTCGTTGCAGGGGGTGGGTGAAGAGGCCCTGGAAGCCCTCGATGGCTCCCTTCGCCAGGTCTGCGTGGCTGCCGGCCAGGTAAAGGGGCAGGTCAGAGTCCGGCAGCGTGATGCCATAGCGCTCCCGGTAGTAGCCCAACTGGCGCTGCACCTCGGACTGTAGCTCAAGGGCTAGCTCCTCGCCGGCCAGCGGTCCTTCCAGGAGCCGGCAGGCGCCGGCCAGGGGCAGGGACTCGTGCACCAGAAAGAGTTCCAGGCTACCGGGTTCCAATACAGCCACCAGACATGTGGGGGCGCCTACCGCTCGGGCCAGACAGAGGGAGCGGGCCTCCAGCTTGATGGGCCGCACCTTGGTCTGCTGCAAGACGTCAACGAACCGCTGCACGTCGGTTGTGGGCACAGCCAGCACGTAGTACCGCTGGCCCTTGTCTCTGGAAGGGGTGGGTGCCCAATGGATGTTGTGGTGCTGGTAGGTGACTCCCAGGAGGCGGCCCATCTCCCGCTGCACCAACACGTCGGGGTCCACGCCCTTCACCTTCGGGAAGCTCAGCAGGTAGACCTGCCCGCCGGTCCCCGGCAGAGCGGCGCGCACCTGCCGGTCTGGTCCCCCCAACCGGTCAAGAGCACCCCCCAGGGCCTGGGAGAGGGCTTGGGGGTCCTGGATTAACCCCTCCCGCACGAGGTCCGGTGCCAGGGGCACATCGAGCCAGGCGGTCACCCGCCTCCCCTCCGCTTGGAGCAGGCGCACGCTGGTCCCCTCGATGCTGAGGGTTGTCAGGGGCCGCCGCAAGAGGCCCTGGAACGGCATGAGTCTGCCTCTTTGTCCTCATAGACTAGGCTCTGTTGACAATCTGTATTTTCCCGCTCATGGTGAGCTTGTGGAATCCATGAGCGGGAAGGGGTCATCACCCGCTCATCCTGAGCCTGTCGAAGGGTGAGCGGGAATGCCCTGAGAGACTAACGCTTGGCTGGACGTGCGTACTGGTTCAAGACAAACTGCAAGACCCACAGGTCGCTTTCCTCTGCGCGTAGCTTCAGGTCTGTCACCACCTGGTTGCCCGGCTGACGTGCCTGGAGCTTCGTGAGCGTTGCTGCCAGCCCCGACCGGGTCCCGTGCAGCTCCACATGGCGCTCCAGGCGGGCCAGGTCAACCCCCAAGACACGCTCGCTCTTCTGGACCGTAGCGGCCCGCCATACCTCGGCGCCGCTCTCGTTGGCCAGCAGGAGAAACTGGTTGAACTCCCCCTCCATCTGGTCGAAGCTGGGGTATTCCAGGCCTTGCGCTTGGTCTGACAGCTTGGAAAGGGTGTCTCGCAGGGTGGGTAGCTGCCGCACCGCCGAGGTATCAACATGCCCGGCGCCAAGGGACACTGCCGTGGCCAGAACACTGAGCGCCAGGTTCAGAACCAGCCCCGCAGCGACCAGCGGCCCCAGCAGCCGCCAGCGCACCCCCTGAGACCTCATGACGGTCCTCCTCGCCGCACCAGCAGCCGCAACGTCGCAGTAAGCTCGCTGGAGTCCGCGCCGCGGCTCAGGCCCTGCACCAGCACCTGCTCGACGCCCTTGACCTGGAGGAGACGGTCTCGGTAGGCAGTGAGGTCGGGGAGGGTGTTGGTCGCGACCACCAGGTCTATCCCCCCCTCTCGTTCCTGGACCATGCTCACCGCGACGGAGGCTGGGGCAGCCTGAAAGAGCTGGTCCAGCAGCGTAGGCCAGTCAAGACCCCGTTGTCCCAACTCCGTCCGCGCCGATTCCAGGGCTCTGAGGCGGGCGCGGGCCGTGGCAACATCCTTCTGGAGCTGTTCGACCTGGGCCTGCTGCTGGAGTTGGAGCTCCCTCTGGCCGGACGCCAGCCCGGCGATGCGGTCGGTGATGTTGGGTCCGAAGCTTGCCCAAAGGAGCGCCAGCGCCAGCAGCTCCGCTCCAAGGAGTGCCAGGAGGCGCTTCTCCTTCGAGGAGACCCCAACGCGGCGGTACGCAGGAGGCAGCAGGTCAATGTTGGGCACCGTGGCGGCAGGGTGCGGGCGGACACGTGTTATCATGGGGTAGCCGCGACCTGCGGAAGTGCACCATAGATGGTGCTGATGATGGTCATCCCAACGACCGCGACTACCACTCCTACTCCCAGGATGAGGGTGGGTTCAGCGCGGGAGACAAAGCGCTTCACGCTGTCCTCGAACTCTTGCCGGTAGATGTCAGAGACAAGGCTGAGCTGAGGGCCCAGCTTTCCGATCTCTTCTCCCACCTGCACCATCTCGAGCAGCAGGGGAGGGAACCGGCGCGTTTCCTCCAGGGCACTGGAGAAGCTGGTGCCCTGGAGAAGGCGTTGGCGCATCTCATCGAGCAGTGCCCGTATCGCTCGGTTGTCGCTGTTGTCTCGGACCGTCTCCACCGCCTGAAGGAGCGGGATGCCGGAAGAGAGGAGGACACCCAGGGTCTGGGTCATCTGGGCGATGTGCCCTTTCATCGAGAGGGACCCGATCACCGGAGCGCCAAGTAAGAGCCAGTCGACTGCCACTCGGCCCCGTGGTGTTCGACGGTAGATGTACATCCCGATGCCCAGGATGGCCAGACCGACCAGCAGGACCGGCGCCACGGTCTTGGCAACCTGCCCGGCCACCATGACAAAGCGGGTGATGGGTGGGAGCTCAGCATTCAGCTCAGTGAACAGCCGGCTGAGCATGGGCACCGAGAAGGTGACCAGGATGTAGAGGGACCCCAGGGCCGCCATGGTGACCATCGCAGGGTAGGTCAAGGCCCCCCTGAGCTTGCCCTGGAAGGCGGTGCGGGCCTCCATCTGATCGGCGGCACGGCGCAACATGGCAGGGAGCTTGCCGGTCTGCTCGCCGATGCGCGCCATCTGCACCACCAGGGAAGGGAACACGTTAGGGTGCAAGGCGGTGGCGTCGGAAAAGGGGGCACCCTCCTCCAGGGAGCGGAGTATCTCCGTCCCAGCATCCCTGATGGCAGGGTGGGAGCGTTCATTCACCAGGATCCGGAGGGCCCGCAGCAGGGGCACCCCGGCCTCCAGCAGGGAAGCAAGCTGTCTGACCAGCCCGATGGTCTGTGCTGGGCGCAGGCCGAAGACGGCGGGTAGTAGCTTGTGCCACTGGAGGGCTGGGGAAGCCCGGCGCACCCGGGCCACGATGAGGTCACGCTGCCACAGCATGTCCTCTGCTGCTCGGGGCGAAGCGGCCTCCAGCATTCCTTTGACGGGCTGCCCGGCTCGGTTATAGGCCTCGAAACGGACCAGCATGCCTCGCCCTACTCCAGCACGAACACGTTCCGGATGACCTCGGCCACGGTGGTAACCCCCTCCTTGGCCTTGAGCATCCCGTCCTGCCGCATGGTGATCATCCCCTGGTCCACGGCTTCAGCCTTGATCTCGGGGCTGGTGGCGCTTCGGGCAATCAGGCGGCGCACCGCATCGTTCACTACCAGGACCTCGAAAACGCCAAGGCGCCCCATGTACCCTGAGCGGGCACAGAGGTTACACCCCTTGCCGGTCCAGGCCTGGGACAGTGGCTCACCCATTTCGGACTCATAGGCGGCGGCTTCCGCCGGCGAAGGCTGGGCAGGCGTCTTGCAGTACGAGCAGACCTTGCGCACCAGACGCTGGGCCACGCTGCCCACCACGGCAGAGGTCACCAGGTAGGGTTCGACACCCAGGTCAATGAGGCGGAGGACAGCCGAAGCGGAGTCGTTGGCGTGGATGGAGCTGAGGACCAGGTGGCCAGTCAGGGCGGCCTGCACGGCCACGCCGGCGGTCTCGGCATCACGGACCTCACCCACCAGGATGATGTCGGGGTCCATGCGCATGAGGCCACGCAGGCCACCAGCGAAGCTGATGCCGGCCTCCTCGTTCACCTGGATCTGGCTGATCCCCTTGAAGCGGTACTCTACAGGGTCCTCGATGGTCATGATGTTGTTCGCCAGGGCATCCAGGCCGGTCAGGGAGGTGTAAAGAGTAGTGGTCTTGCCGGCTCCGGTGGGGCCGCTGACCAGCACCATGCCGTAGGGAGAATGCAGGAGGCGCTGGTAGCTGGTCAAGGCTGCGGGCTGCAACCCCAGCTCCTTAAGGGAGTCTTGCGTGGAGAACTGGGGGCCGCTCTTGGTCAGGATCCGGACCACCACCTTCTCGCCGTTGGCGGTGTCAATCGAGGCGACGCGGAAGTCATACTCCTCGTTGTCCACCCGCATGGAGAAGCGCCCATCCTGGGGACGGCGGCGCTCGGCTACGTCCATGCCCGACAGTACCTTGATACGCGATACCAGGCTGGGATGGATCCCCTTGGGCAGGTTCACGGTTTCGTACAGCACGCCGTCAATACGGTAACGGATGCGCAGCGCTGCCTCTAGGGGCTCAATGTGGATGTCTGAAGCCCGGTCCTTGATGGCCTGGGTAAGGAGCATATCCAAGGCCTGCACCACAGGGGCCCTGGCTACCGCCTCGGGCGAAAGGGGGGCCGCCGTTGGCGCAGTGGCAGCCACGGTGCGAGTCGCGTGGCTACCCCTGGGACCATCTTCCTGGTCGCGCAGCACCTCCTTGAGGTCCTGGGCCAGCTTGGGAGTGGAGCGGTAGAAGTGATGGATCAGGTCCAGGACGCTGCCGTGGACCGCCAGCCGGGGCTTGATGGCGCGGCCAGTGGAGGCGCGCAGGGCCTGGATTGCCTCGGTGTTGATAGGGTCATCCATGGCCACCCGAAGGCCATCGGGGTCCAGGCCCACCGGGAGGGCACGGTACTGCCGGGCCAGCTCTTCAGGGACCAGGCGCAGGACCTCCTGGTCCACCTGCACTTGGCGAAGGTCCACCGGTAGGACCCGGGTCTGGATGCCGACAAAGGTGGCGTAGGTCTCGTTGGAGATGTACCCCTGTGCGACAAGGACCTCGCGCAAGGCCCGTCCCTCCTCCTCCGCCTGGGAGACGGCCTTGTGGAGGTCCTCCTTGTTGAGGAAGCCACCTTCTACCAGAAGTTGGCCGATTTGTCGTTCCGTAGCGCTGACGGACCTCGTCGCGGGCACAGGAGCCTCTTTTCAGAACACGCCGAACGCAGTTGACTGGCCCTAGGGGGAGCGCCAGCCCGGGGGTGGGCTGCCGCCGATGGCGGCCATATTAGCATGTTTTGCTGAACCTCGCCACCGCAATCCCCGCAGCCCCCCGCACGGCGGAGTGCTTTCTAGCATATCAGCACACACCGACAAACTTTACAAGGGTACTAGCCAGCGGCATACTGGTGTCCCAAGGCCACGTTCGCGAGGCCTGACCGCCGGCGGAGGGCGGCGCATGGTACCATGAAAGCGCGGCCCCTATCGCCAGGCGACCTCCAGGTACTTTCCCGGGGCCGCGTGGAGGGGTGGCCGAGCGGTCTATGGCGGCGGTCTTGAAAATCGCTTCCCGGCGCAAGCTGGGACGTGGGTTCGAATCCCACCCCCTCCGTATTGCTGCCAAGCCGCTGGTCTCGCCGGGCCCTCGTGTTGAGACACCCCCTTCGACGTACGCCTCTCAGGGAGTATACTAGGCGGCGACGATATCCTTCAGGCAGCGTGCCACGCCTTTCCTCGCCGCTGCCAGAACGCGAGGCCTCACGGTGAAGGTCCATGAGTACCAGGCCAAGGCGCTGATGGCCCGGTACAATGTTCCCGTCCCCCACGGGAAAGTTGCCGCGACGCCCCAGGAGGCACACGCCATTGCCCAGGAGCTGGGCGGCAAGAGCGTGGTCAAGGCCCAGGTGCACGCCGGAGGACGCGGCAAGGCCGGCGGCATCAAGCTGGTCGCCACGCCCCAGGAGGCGGCCCAGGCCGCAGGCGCCTTGCTGGGCACCCGTTTGGTGACTCACCAGACAGGCCCGGATGGCGTGCCGGTGCGCCGTCTGCTGATCGAGGAGGCCGCACCTGTAGCGCAGGAGCTTTACCTGGCTGTTCTGGTAGACCCAGCCGCGAGGGGGCCCGTCGTCATCGCCAGCGAGGCTGGTGGGATGGAGATCGAGGAGGTGGCAGCCCACAGCCCGGCGAAGGTCCACCGTGTTGTCCCCGATCCAGTCCTGGGCCTCATGCCCTTTCAGGGGCGCAGCCTGGCTTACGCAATGGGGCTGAAGGCTGAGCTGGTGCGCCCCTTCAGCGAGCTTGCCATCAACCTCTATCGGCTGTTCGTGGAGCAGGACTGCACCCTGGCGGAGGTTAACCCCCTGGTGGTCACCGGCGACGGCCGCCTGCTGGCCCTGGATGGCAAGCTGAACCTGGACGATGACGCGCTGTTCCGCCACAAGGACCTGGAACAGCTACGGGATGTGGAGCAGGAGGACCCCCTGGAGGCCCAGGCCGCCGACGCGGACGTCCGCTACGTGCGGCTGGATGGCGATGTGGGCTGCCTGGTGAACGGTGCTGGGCTGGCCATGGCCACCATGGACATGGTGAGCCGCGTGGGGGCGAAGCCTGCCAACTTCCTGGACGTGGGCGGCAGCGCCGACGACGCCAAGGTGGCCCGGGCCTTCACCATTATCCTGGGCGACCCCAACGTGAAGCGGGTGCTGGTCAACGTCTTTGGCGGTATCCTGCGCTGTGACGTGGTAGCCCGGGGCATTGTGGCGGCCTGCCAGCAGGTAGGCAAGAACCCGCCGATGGTGGTCCGCATGCTGGGCACCAACGTAGACGAAGGGCGACAAGTCCTGCGCGGGTCGGGGCTCAATGTGACGCTGGTGGACACGTTGGCCGAGGCCGCCGAGCGGTTGCGCCGCTAGGCGTCAACCAAACCCGCTACGCGATAAGGAGCGACGAATGAGCATCCTGGTGGACCGGGACACCCGCCTGGTGGTGCAGGGCATCACCGGCCGCGAGGGTGGCTTTCATGCCCGCCGCTGTATGGACTACGGCACCAAGGTGGTCGCCGGGGTCACTCCAGGGCGCGGTGGCACGACGTTCGAGAACAAGGTGCCGGTCTTCAACACGGTGGAGCAGGCGGTGCGCCAGACGGGGGCCAACACCTCCCTCATCTTCGTCCCATCCCCCTTCGCCGCCGACGCCGTGGCCGAGGCAGCCGACGCCGGCATAGAGACAGTCCTGTGCATCACCGAGGGCATCCCCGTGCATGACATGGTGCGGGTCGCTCGCCACCTGGAGCGCCGGCCCAAGGTCAGGCTGGTGGGGCCCAACTGCCCGGGTGCCATCTCCCCAGGCGAGCAGTGCAAGGTGGGCATCATGCCGGGCCACATCCACAAACCGGGCCGAGTGGGCGTGGTCTCCCGCTCCGGCACCCTGACCTACGAGGCGGTGGGACAGCTCACGGCCCTGGGCATCGGCCAGTCCACCTGCGTCGGCATTGGCGGCGACCCCATCACCGGCCTCACCTTCGTGGACGTGCTCAAGATGTTCAGGGAGGACCCGGAGACGGAAGCTGTGGTCCTCATCGGCGAGATCGGCGGGACCAAAGAGCAGGAGGCGGCAGAGTACATCCGGAAAGAGTTCAAGAAGCCGGTGGCCGCCTTCATCGTCGGGGCCACGGCGCCGCCGGGCAAGCGCATGGGCCACGCCGGGGCCATCATCACCGGGAAAGCTGCCACCGCTGCTGCCAAAGTCGAAGCCCTGCGCGGGGCGGGCTGTGCTATCATCCCCTCGCCGGCCGACATCGGGGCCACCACGCAGCAGATGCTGCGGGAGCGCCTTGGCTAGAGGGAAGCAGGTGACATAATCCCGCTCATGGTGAGCGTGTCGAGTCCGTAGCGGCATCTTAGCTCGTCCCGGCCAGAATGTTTACAAGAACTCGTACCACGATGCGTTTCGGTATCCCAGCCTGATGGTGATTGACGACAGGATACTGTGACCGTTCCCCAGGAGGGCGCCAGTCCCGACTTGTCGGGATCGAACCATGATGCTTCGACAAGCTCAGCATGAACGGAATTCAAACCCGCTCACCCTGAGCCAGTCGAAGGGCGAGCGGATGATGTCAGCAGAGCCGGATAGCTTTAAGCCAACCTTGTGGCAATAGGCCGAAGATTAACCTCTTCAAACAGCAGGTGACATAGATGGCAAAGGGCCGTGTTTTCTCCGGCATGCGCCCCACGGGGCGGATGCACTTGGGCAACTACCTGGGCGCCCTCCAGAACTGGGTGGCCATGCAGCGGGAGTACGACTGCATCTACTGCGCTGTGGACATCCACGCCCTGACCACCATGACGGCCCAGGAGACCAGGAACATCGGGTCCCTGACCCACGAGATGGTGCTGGACTGGCTAGCGGCCGGGATTGACCCGGAGCGCAGCGTCGTCTTTGTCCAGTCCCACGTGCCGGAGGTGGCCCAGCTTCACACCCTCCTGGGCATGGTGACCCCCCTGGGGTGGCTTATGCGGGTCCCCACCTTCAAGGAGAAGGTGCGGCAGATGCAAGAGACCGAGGAGTCGGTCAACTACGGCCTGGTGGGCTACCCTGTGCTGATGACCGCCGACATCATTCTGTACAAGGCGGACACGGTGCCGGTGGGCGAGGACCAGGTGCCCCACCTGGAGCTGGCGCGTGAGATTGTCCGTCGCTTCAACTTCATGTTCGGGCCTACCTTCCCGGAGCCCCAGGCCAAGCTTACCGAGACGCCCCTGGTGCTGGGCCTGGACGGCAAGCAGAAGATGAGCAAGAGCCTGGACAACCACGTGGAGCTGGCGGCCACTGCCGAGGAGACCCGCAAGCGCATTCTGACCGCCTTCACCGACCCCCAGCGTCTGCGCCGAACGGACCCCGGTCGGCCGTGGGTGTGCAACGTCTACTCGCTGCACAAGTATTTCAACGCCGAGCGTACCCAGGTGGTCTACGACGAGTGCACCACCGCCAAGCGAGGCTGTGTGGAGTGCAAGGCGGAGATGGCCGAGGCTGTCAATCGCACCCTGGCGCCCTTCCGCGCGCGGCGGGCTGAGTTCGCCGCCAAGCACGGCTACGTCCGCGAGGTCCTGGCCGAGGGTGCGCGCCGCGCCTCGGCCATCGCTAGAGCAACGATGGCGGAGGTCCGGGAGCGCATGGGCCTCGGCAACCCGTAGTCTTGAAAGGAGCCATGTTTGACCCCACTACCACAAGGCACCAGCGGCCGCAGCGCCCGCGAGGTGGCGCTGGAGGCGGTCCGTACAGCGGGCGGGATGCTCCGTGAACGTTTTGGCACTGTCTTGCAGATAACCCGCAAGGGCCGGGGGAACATCGTCACCGACGTGGATGTGCAAGTGGAGGGGATGGTCACCTCGCTGCTACGGCGGGAGTTCCCCTCGTTCGGCATCCTGGCCGAGGAGTCGCCGGAGAGCAAGGGGGAGTCCGACTACCAGTGGGTGGTGGACCCCCTGGACGGCACCCGCAACTACGCCTCCGGCAACCCCTTCTTCTGCACCACCCTGGCCCTGGCCAAGGGGAGCGAGCTGCTGCTGGGCCTCACCTACGACCCCATGCGGGAGGAGCTGTTCGTGGCCGAGCGCGGCGGGGGGGCTACGCTCAACGGGAAGCCAATCATGCCGACGTCTCACGCTGAGCTACGCGAGTGCATCCTGGGCTTCGACATGGGGTACGTGAACAGCCGTGCCTTGTGGCTCATAGACGTGGTCCGGTCGCTCTGGCCGGGCATGGAGAGTGTCCGCATCATGGGCTCCGCTGCCCTGGGCATCGCCTACGCCGCGGCGGGCCGCATAGACATCTACTTCCATCACCGCCTGGCGCCCTGGGACATGGCGGCGGGCATCCTGCTGGTCGCCGAGGCGGGCGGCATGGTCACCGACCGCCACGGTGCTGCCGCTACCCTGCACAGCGACGGGCTGCTGGCCACCAGCCCCGCCGCCCATGTGAAGTTCATGGAGGCCACCAGGGGGCTGGACTGGCAACAGGCGCCCTGAGCGAGGGTCTATGGTTGTATCTATAGCCTGAGGGCTGCTGAAACAATCGCCGCGATACCGGCGACGACCATCAAGGTCAGGGTGATGTGGCGGAACAGCGTTCCCTGTATCCAGCGGTTCAAGGCGATCCCGCCCAGGACGCCCACCAGGGCTGCGGGGAGAAGCTGGGCACTGAACAGCACTGTCTCGCTGTTGAGCAGGCCGGCAATGATGAAGCTGGGCAACATAGCCAAGGCCAGCATAAGGAAATAGGCCACAACGTTGGCCCTGAACTCTCGAGGGTCCACGTCCTGGTTGGTATAGAAAAAGACCACCGGTGGACCTGACAGGCTGGTACTGGCGCCCAGCGCTCCGCTGACGAATCCCACTGGGACCGACGCCACAAGCTCGTGCCGCAGCGTCTTCTTGAAGCCAAACATCATGGCCACGGCAGTCAACGTCACTGTGGACCCTATGAGCAGCCGTAGCAGTGAGGCGTTAAGTATTACCAAGACCACCGTCCCGGCGGGAACGCCCACCATGCCAGCCAGCGTCAGCAGCCACATGCGCCGTACTCGCAGATGGCGGCGTGCGTGTAGCAAAATGAGCCCCATGGTGACGAAGGTCTGCACGAAGAGCACCGGCACGACCATCTGGGGCTCGATGACGATGCTCAACAGCGGCGCCGCTACTAGCGCGAAGCCAAACCCCATTGCCCCCTGGAGTACCCCCGCTGCAAGGACGATGGCGGAGGCGGCGGTCAGGACAAGGGAGTCGGACACAGCCTGCTCCTTCTCAATCGAATCATCCTAGAGCTGGGTGGTCTCTGGTAATCTTACTCTCGTTCATGTTGTTCGTGCCATGACGGCGTCGCGGCTGGCTGATAAACGTGGTGGTGAAGGACGGTGGAACTGTGGCTACGACAAGGTCGTGGTTCTCCGTTCCCATCGTCGTTGTCTTGAAAATAGGCACCCTGACCGCCATTTTCATTGGTTCCAGTGCCTTAGAAAGGCATGAAGGGTTGCTCTGAAAATGCCGTTCGTGGTGAGCCAGTCGAACCACAACGGCAAGGCTTTTCATCCGTCGCGGTGCCCCGATGGAATCGGGGCTCGCAATGACGCACACGTACCATCGCTGCGGGGCGGGCACCAACCTCTAGCCACCAGTAAGCGCTATGCTACCGTATGACCTCGTCGCCCATGTAGGGGCGCAGCGCCAGCTCCGCCGACTCCTGTTTCACCACGCCAAGCTGCATCCATACCACCCTGCACAGCGACGGGCTGCTGGCCACCAGCCCCGCCGCCCATGCCAAGTTCATGGAGGCCACCAGGGGGCTGGACTGGCAGAAGGCGCCATAGTCCACGCTGGCTCTTTAGCTGCGCGTCTCGCGCATGGTCCGACGCGCTCACCACGAGCAAAACAGAGATCCGCTCAAGGCGCGCCTGTGGACGGGCAAGCGAAGCAATACCTGCAAGGGGTAACGAGACCGAAATAGTTCGAATCCTCTGTGACGGGGCTCAGTGGACAGCACTCGAACTTTCTCCGACCTGACCTAGTGCCCAGGCTAAGGCAACTGCTGACAGGCAGTTCGGGATCGGGGCAGCTAGCAAGCGAGTCCTAACTGGTCGTCCATTGCAAAGGTGCGGGACACCTGGAGTTGGGGCACCGTATCAAACCCGCGGATTGAATGTAAGACGGAAGCTGGCTACATCCTGGACATGTGAACCAATCATGCAAAGCCTTTGTGGCTTCGCAGAACTGTTGTATCTCGGTTACCGATAGCGATGGCGCATTAGCATTGCTATGTGAGAGCAAATTTCCAGGCGTGCTGGTGGCCTGAATATTCCTGAAGATGCCTGTTATCTCGCTTGTCTTACCCGGGAGAAGCTTCGTTAGACGTTCCTGTGCTGGTCCTATCAAGTCTTGGACTGTGTACCTGGCATCCCGTTTGAGGGGTACTTGAGCCATGGTTCTTACACAGATCTCGGTGAGTATCCACTCCAAGAACTGCCTCCCGTCGTTGGCTGCACCTGTCTTATCGGCCGCTGCTATTTTATCCGAGATTTGCTCCCACCTGGGCCTGTAGGGCTGTACTACTGCTCCTTCACCCAAGCTCCAGCGATGTATCCGGCGGTTCAGAAACTGCCCTTCCTTTTTATATGCCCGTTCGTAGTTCACAAATTCCTCGAACCAGATTTCGTCGTGCGTGGTGATCACTAACTGCCAATCCGAGAACTCGGTCAGCAGCAGGTCAGCAACACGACCTCTGTGTGAGCTATCAATCGACATGATCACGTCATCCAGAACAATGAATTGCCAGTCCTCCATAAAATGCTTGACGAAGGATAGGAAGATGCAAAGTCCCAGTGAGTCGAGGTGCCCTTCACTTGTGAAAGCCCTCGGATCCGTGCGTTCCTGGCCGAAGGCCTTTATGCGTAGCTCTGTGCTGGCTCGGCGT
This sequence comes from Chloroflexota bacterium, assembly GCA_016210325.1. Lineage (GTDB taxonomy): Bacteria > Chloroflexota > Dehalococcoidia > Lucifugimonadales > HRBIN23 > JACQUK01. Next base: position 15,141 of record JACQUK010000132.1, on the reverse strand, counting down.
GTTTGGGCGAGCACCAATTGGAACTCGCTATGGGATTCGCCCGGGTGTAGACGCTCGTAGAAGTTCCGCACGTCAGCCTCGATGGCTTCATATACCCGTGTAACCTCGGCCTTTTTGGAAGCGGAAAAGGTATTAAACACGTATCGTGCGCGTCGTTGTAATTCGGTTAGCCACTCAAGCTCCTTCATGTGCTTGGCCAAGTCACGCCATTGCAGCTCTAAGCGAAGGGCTTTCTGAGTCAAATCCAGAATTGCCTTGTCCCTCTCCGTTAAAGCCAAAGCACCAAGGGCCTTCCCTGCGCGTTCAACCAATTCCTTGCGAGCACTTTCATAGACAGATGATTCTCTGAGAACCCTGTCTACATCGCAAACTTGTGTGAGATTGGTGGAGGCTTGGATGGAGCGGCCCAATGTCTCAAGGTTAGTGGCAATCTGTGAAAGACGAGCACGGATGGAAGAGTCCGGGTCTAGGCTGTCGGGCACTATCTCTTTTAGGCCCGTGCCCTGTTCTCCCAAGGAGGACAAGGTAGAAGCGAGTTCTTGGCAAAGCATACGAAATCCTGAGAACTCAGTAGAAAGTTCTTTCAGAAGGTGCTGGCGTTCTCTTATTCGAGCTAAGGTGGAACCAAGGTCGATTGGCTGCTCGCACAAGGGGCAGATATTTGGACTGGCGTTCACGAGGATCTTCTGCCCCTGGTCCAAAAGCTCGGCCTCTGATAGGCGGTCGATTGTGTCACCACGAGATGCCAGTTGAGCGTACGCATCCTGGTAACGCTTCAGTCGGCCAGCAAGGTCTCCGGCGATGGTTACTGCCTCTGCCCTGGCTTTTAGATTGTTAAATGTGCCAATCTGTGGCTGGTCTGCCTGCTTTGCGGATCGCATCCACTCCTGTGTCTTCTCTGAAATGTCACCCGCGGAGGAGAGGAAACTTAGGCCTAAGCCCGACGCGTCCTTGTTCAGGGCTTTCATGACTTCTTCTGGCATCGCCTCCCCGGTTCCTATGATGTTGCCTAACCCGATCTTGATCAGGCCTACCTGGCGCTGTTTAGCTACCGTCTCACCTTCAAACCGATCCCGGGCACGCATTATCGCCAACTCCATCGCATCAAGAGCCTCTATCCCAATCAGGGAGCCGACAGCACGAAAGCGATCCGCTGGATCAGCATGGATAAATGTCAAAAGCTGAGAACGACGAAGGACGTAATTGCCAAATTTGGCGGTTTCCCAGGTGCTAGCTAAGACAGGAGGGATTGCGGGAGGGCTCGTAAGGGAACGAGACACCGCGATGGCGCCGGGGTCAAATGTACCCTGCACTTCCATGGCCGCAGCCCCAAGTTCCAAGTGAGGAGCATGTCTTTCGAGTGATAAGCCCCTAGTGCCTTCAAGATGGCTGATCTTTCCCGTAAACAAGAACTCAATAGCGTCAACCAATGAACTCTTGCCTGAGCCGTTCTCACCCCACAGCAAGAGGCTCTTACCTTCAAAAGGGATTTCCAGGTCACGGAGGCCCCGAAGAGCCCTAGCATGCACCAGTTTCAGCTTTGCCAACTTGTGGCTCCTCTTCGCGGATAGCAGCTTCTATCGCATCCTGGTTGGATAATTGGCCGGTCTCCACAAGACGGCGGAGCGCGACCTTCACCGGGCGTCCTACTTGGTCTTCCGCCTCAATCCTGGACAGGAAGCTCTGCACAGTAATACTGACGCTGTCCCCGTTGGCCATCTTAAGTCCCTTTACCCACAGCTAACACCATTTTAGCTGACTCCCAATGAGCCCGCGAGAGTTCGAATCTCGATGCTGGGCCAAACGGGATTCGAACCTCTGGGCTATCGTCTCATCATACAGCAGTCTTGCTCATGGGGGACCAAGCGCGGCATACCGTGTTCCGACGCCATTGCTCCTTCACGTAGTTAAGCCTTAGCAATTATCGTAATCGCCTAAGCCATATCCCGCTCAAGCAAGGGTAGGTGGGGCCGGCGTCGGGTGTGGGGTGAACTTCCTGCACGCCTCGAGCATGGTCTGTTAGGCTCTGCGAGCAGGACATGTACGCTGGGGTCCTTGCGAGGCCCGCCCCCATGGCTAGGACTGGGAGGCGGACCTCACAAGCGTCCATGCCCCGATGGACCAGGGCGCCACGAAAGATGAAAACGGGGTTGCGTCACCTTTCTCCCACAGCACTGTAGGGCAGGTTTCAAACTTGTCCTACAGTGTGCCGGCGGCGGCGTTTTCGAGGCAAGGACGCGCATAAGCGCCGCAGTGGCCTGCAACTCGAAGCCTCCTGGCTTTGTAGACATCGTCCGCTCGCCCTGAGCCTGCCGAAGGGCGAGCAGCAGCACGTGCCGGGCGTGTGGTGAGCGTCCTGTGCCCCCCGCTCATGGTTCGACACGCTCACCACGAGCGGAAGAAACGGCAGGATGTCAACGGAGCCAAGCTTGCTGTGGGCTGTTAGCTGGGCTTCGCTCCCGCCTGCTGCGTGGCTTCCGGGCCGTACCGCCTCTGTCTGATTTCGCTCATCGAAAGCACGGCTGGGAATCGTGGCTCGACCTGCTTCTCGGCAGCCGCCTTCTTCAGCGCTCGATAGTCATCGCCAAACTTGCCGTCCCTCCATGCCAGGGCTGCGTTCAACCCCTTCTCACGGGAGATCCGGCCGAACTCTTGGTCAGCGGGGAAGGTGTGAGAGTAGTCGTGGAGCTTGCCGACGAACTCCAGGGCCACCCTCATGCCCATGATCTCCATGCTCCTGTTGCAGGCGAACTTGTTGAAGAACAGTAGCTCGCTGGGGATCATGGCCAACCGTTTGGCGACCATCGTTGCCCGTTCCTCAAGCTGGTCCACAGGCACCGACATGGTGGCCAGCCCGATCTCGGCAGCCTCTTTCCCCGTGATGGGGTCGCCAGACAGGCTGAGGTATTTGGCCTTCTTCAGTCCGCAGAGCCACGGCCAGTAGAAGGTGTCAGGCACCGACATGGCCCTGGTGGGCGGGTAACCGGTCACGGCGTCATCGGCCATGATGGTGATGTCGCACATCATGGCGAGCTCGCTGGCCCCTGCCAGGGCGAACCCGTGCACCTGGGCGATGACCGGCTTTTGCAGGTTCCAGATGGTGAACATGGTATCCTGGTGGTAGTACTTGATGTGGTCGTTCAGGGCCGTAAGCTGGGATACCCCTTCTGTGAAGTGAGGCCGTGCACCCAGGTCATAGCCGGCCCCGAAGGTGCGTCCAGCGCCCCTCAGGATGATCACCTTCACCTCCGGGTCGCGCTCGGCGCTGACGAAGGCGTGACGGAGGTCCATGAGCATATCGTAGCTGAGGGCGTTCATCCTCTCGGGCTGGTTCAGGGTGATCCTCACCAGCCTGGGGTCTTCCGGGTCCTTCTCGTAGAGGATGTTCTTGTAGGGCGTCCGGTCAGCTAGGTCGTCCGGCATCCTTACCATGGCAACAGCCCTCCTGTGAAGCTCCTCCCCCGACGCAGGGCCTTGATGGGTGGCCGACGAGAAGCGCAACCACGTATGGAGTACTTGCGACCTTCAGCACAGAGCATCCGCTGCTCGCGAGCGACCCCGGCGTAGCCTGCACAATACTTGCCATGTTGCCGAATGTCAATAAGACGGGTTTGCGTGTGGCAGGGCCTCTTGGTTATCTGGTGTTGGATATGCCATGTCATGCTGAGGGAGCCCCGACTGTGTCGGGACGACCGAAGCATCTACACGATTTGCACCCATGGCCCAGATTTGAGAGGGAGATGCTTCACTTCGTTCAGCATGACAGCCCCAGGATCCTGTCTGCTGTGGCAGGCCACGGAGTGGGGTGGATCATGCCGGAAGGGGCTGCTAGCGTATCACGTCCATCCCCATGTAGGGGCGCAGTGCATTGGGGACTACTACGGAGCCATCGGCCTGCTGGTAGCTCTCCAGCACGGCGATAATGGTCCTGGGCAGGGCCAGGCCCGAGCCATTGAGAGTGTGGACGAACTGGGGGCGCGCTCCCTCGGCGGGACGGTAGCGGATGTTTGCCCGCCGCGCCTGGAAGTCGGTGCAGGTGGAGCAGGAGGAGACCTCCAACCACTCGCCGCAGCCGGGTGCCCAGACCTCCAGGTCATAGGTGCCAGCGGACTGGAACCCCAGGTCGCCGGTGCAGAGTTGGACCACTCGGTAAGGCAGCTCCAGCCGCTGCAACATCTCCTCGGCGTCTCCTACCAGCTTCTCCAGCTCCCCATCTGAGCGCTCGGGCTCCACCAGCTTGTAGAGCTCCACCTTCTCGAACTGGTGCACTCGCTTGATGCCGCGGGTGTCCTTGCCGGCGGCTGCCTTCTCCCGCCGGAAGCACGGGGTGTGGGCGACGTAGTAGAGGGGCAACGAGGTAGAGGACAGGATCTCGTCGCGGTGCAGGTTGGTGAGGCCCGTCTCGGCGGTGGGCACCAGCCACAGGTCCTCTTCAGCGTCCCGGTACAGGTTGTCGCCGAACTTGGGCAGGTTGCCGGCGCCCACCAGCGCCTCGGAGTGCACCAGGTAGGGCAGGTAGAACTCGGTGTAGCCGTGCTCACGGGTGTGCACGTCCAGCATCCAGGCGATGAGGGCGCGCTGGAGGCGGGCGCCGGCTCCTCGCAGAACGAAGAACCGCGAGCCTGCCAGTTGGGCGCCGCGCTCTAGGTCCAGGAGACCCAGCCGCTCCCCCAACTCCCAGTGGGGTAACGGCTCGAAGTCGTACCGACGTGGCTCGCCCCAAGTGCGGACCACGCGGTTCGCGGTGGCGTCCTCGCCCTTGGGCACCGCTGGCTGGGGGAGGTTGGGGAGCGTCAGCAGCAGTTGCTGGAGCTGCCTCTCCACGAAGGCGATGTCCTTCTCCAGTGCCTCGATGGCCTTGCTAGTTGTTTGCGCCTCCTGCTGCTCGTCGAGCCACTGGCGAAGTGCTTGTTGAGCATTACGCGGGACCGGCATGTTACGGGCGTCCGGCTGCTCGCCGAGCCACCGGTTCAGCGCGTCCAGTCCCCTTTCTGCTTCACCAGCGTTTCGCGATTCTCTCTGTTCTTCCAGCCACTGCCCAAGCTTATCCAGGGCGGGGCTCGGTCCACCAAGGGTGCGATTCATTCTCATTAGCTGCTGGTACAGTTCTTGCAGCACTTGTCTCGTATCTAGCAACAGCTTGCCGATTTCACGGCTGAGCGCATTATGCTCGGCCCGCAGGGTGTCCCGCTGAGTCACCAGGCGTCGTCGGTCCGCGTCCAGGGCCAGCACCTGGTCCAGCAAGGCCGCTTCGCCTCGGCTGGCCAGCCCCTGGCGGACCAGCTCCGGCTCTTTGCGGATGAGCTCCAGGCTCAGCATCTATGCCCCTCGCCTACCCATCAGTCCACAGCCTGTCTATGACCTTCTTGATGTGCAACACAAGTTGCTCATCGTCAATCCGCTTCTCGATATCCGGCGGGAGCTTACTCCGCAAGGTGCGACGAAGCTCGTCATACGCTGTGTCTCTGGTTTTTCCCCGGCCGCGAAGGGTCCCAGCATCGTACGCAGCATATGAAATCACCGCCTGAGTCACTTCTTCCTGTGAGGGTGAGAGGTGGGGAAAGGCGATGACCTCGCGGATGGAGCGCTGGCCGGTGAGCAGCATGGCCAGACGGTCTATGCCCACGCCCAGACCGCCCGTAGGGGGCATGCCGTGCTCCATAGCTACCAGGAAGTCCTCGTCGAGTCGGTCAAAGTCCTCGTCGCCGTGGGTCTTGCGCAGCTCCTCCTGCTGGTAGAAGCGCTGGCGCTGGTCAACGGGGTCGTTTAGCTCGCTGAAGGAGTTGGCGATCTCCATGCCGCCAGCGAAGCCCTCGAAGCGCTCTGCATAACGCTGGTCCTCCGGCTTGCGCTTGGCGAGCGGCGACATCTCCACCGGGTAGTCCAGCAGGAGTGTGGGTTGCACCAGGTTGGCCTGGACCGTCTCGGTCAACAGCTTGTCCACCAGGCGGCCCCAGGAGAGGCGGGGGTCAGCCTGGATGCCCCGCTGCGCCATCTGCGGCGCCAGGCTTGGCGCGTCGCGGTACACCTCGATGTCAATGCCGCTGTGCTGGAGCAGCGCCTCCCGCAGCCCCAGGCGCTGCCAGGGGGGAGTGAAGTCTATGGTGTGGTCACCCCATTGGACGGTGGGCTGTCCCAGCACCTCGCGGGCGGCTGTGAAGACCAGCTCTTCCACCATCGCCATAGTGCGGTGGTAGTCAGCGTAGGCCTCGTAGCTCTCCAGGAGGGTGAACTCGGGGTTGTGGTTGGCGTCAATCCCCTCGTTGCGGAAGACGCGGCCAATCTCGTAGACCTTGTCCAGGCCGCCGATGATGCACCGCTTCATGTGCAGTTCGGTAGCGATGCGAAGGTACAGTTGACGGTCCAGGGCGTTGTGGTGCGTGACGAAGGGGCGGGCCATGGCCCCTGCAGCTACCGGCAGCAGGATAGGCGTTTCCACCTCGATGAACCCGCGCCCGTTAAGAAAGCGGCGAATGCTCTCCAGGAGCCTGTGCCGCAGGACGATGACATTTCTTGCTGGCTCGTTGGCAATCCAGTCCAGGTACCGCTGACGGTAGCGCTGCTCCACATCGCGCAGGCCGTACCACTTGGCGGGAGGGGGCCGGAGCGCTTTGGTCAGCAGGGTGACCCTGGTCGTCTCCACCGTCACTTCGCCGGTACGGGTGCGGAATAGAGGGCCATGCACTTCCAGGAAGTCCCCCAGGTCCAGGTCTCGCACCAGGGCGAACTGCTCGCCCAGCAGGTCCTCCCGCAGGTGGGCCTGAATGCGGCCAGTGCCATCCCGCAGGTCCAGGAAGGCTGCACGGCCCATGAGCCGCATGGCAGTGATGCGGCCTGCTACGGCCACCTCCGCGCTGCGGGCACCCTTCCCTTGCTGCTCCTCGGCCTGCTGAAAGAGGGCTAGCGCCTCCGTGGCGGTGTGCGAGCGGCGGCAGCGGGCTGGGTAGGGGTCAACACCTCGCTGTCGGAGGCGCTCCAGCTTCTGGGAGCGGTTTTGAAGGATTTCGTCGCCGCGTCCAGGCACAGGTCTCCTACCTACTCAATCTTGACAATCTTGTAGGTGACGATGCCACCGGGGGCGCGTGCCTGGACGCTCTCCCCTTTGCGCCGTCCCAGCAGGGCTTTCCCCACTGGCGACTCGTTGGAGATGCGGCCATGCGCCGGGTCGGCCTCTGGGCTGCCCACAATCGTGTATTGCACAGAGCGCCCCTGCTCGTCCTTCAGGGTGACGCGGGACCCCACATTGACCACCTCTCTGCCCGGTGCACCCGAGATGAGGACGGCGTGCTTCAAGATGGTCTCAACCTCACGGATGCGCCCCGCTACCATGGCCTGCTCCCGTGATGCCTCGTCGTACTCAGCGTTGTCCACCGTGCCGCCCACCTCCGCGGCCCTGCGGAGCCGGTCGGCTACCTCCCGACTCCGTACGGTGCGGAGGTGCTCCAGCTCCTCCCGGAGCTTCTGCTCTCCCTCCGGGGTCAGGTAGGTCTCACGTTGCTGAGTCATGGCACCCCCCGCACATACAAAAAAACTAGAGGTGAGCAGCCCGCTTCGCCCCCAGCTTGCAGGCTTATTGTAGATGCCACCGGAACGGCTGTAAAGGGTAGGAAGTCCTTGGCTTGACAGCTAGCTAGGAGCGTGTGAACATGGGCACAGTTCGCTCCCCGAAGGCCCGAGTCCCGCTGGATGTCAGGCTGAGTCCTTCCCAGGAAGGCCGAAGAACTCCGTTGACTGGCCCTTCACTGCTCAGGGTGACATACAAGAGATGGAACGGAAGCATGTCCTTTCGCTGGCTCTCTCTTGACGTGCGCGAGGCAGTGGCCTACATGGCCCTCTGCCGTCCGGAGGCCGAAAACGTGGTGGACCCGGAGCTGGCAGCCGAGGTCCAGGACGCCTGTGTCCAGCTTGCTGCCGACGAGCGAGCAAGGGCGATTGTCATTATGGGCCAGGGGGCGCATTTCTCCGCCGGCCCCTTTCCGCCGCCAGGCCTGTTGGAAGAGGCGACTGGTCTCTCAGCCCTTCAGGACTGGCTGGCCCGCTGGCGGGCTGCCGCCGCCATTGCTGCGATAGAGAAGCCGGTAGTGGCCGCCATCAACGGGCCAGCCATTGGCCAGGGGTTGGAGCTGGTCCTGGCCTGCGACTTTCGCCTTGCTGCTCCTGAGGCGCGTTTCGCGCTGCCGCACCTGGCACACGGGCTCCTGCCGTGGGATGGCGGGACCCAGCGCCTCCCGCGCATTGTGGGGCCTGCCTGGGCCGCTGACTTGCTATTGACCGGTCGCCAGATAGATGCTCAAGAAGCGCTTCGCATTGGCCTGGTCCACCAGATGGTGCCGGGCGCCATGCTTCTTGGCATAGCAGGGGAGCTGGCGCGACGCCTGGCCTCGTTTGGCCCCATCGCTCTGCGCTATACCAAAGAGGCGGTGCTCAAGGGTATGGACCTCCCCTTGGAGCAGGGCCTTCGGCTGGAGGCTGACCTGAACATCATCCTCCAGAGCACCCGTGACCGCGCCGAGGGCATCCGCTCTTTTCTGGAGAAGCGCCGGCCAGAGTTCCGCGGAGAGTAGGGTTAGGCTCGGTGGGGGGCAAATTCCACAGGTGGATGACCAGACACGATGATCCCCTTTGAGACGGTCCGGTTCAGCAAGGCCAATGGGGTTGCTCACCTCGTCTTGGACCGACCTCACGTCATTAATGCCTACAACCTGGCTATGCGGGACGAGATGTGGCAGGCCCTCACGGCCGTGCGTGATGACCCCGATGTCCGGGCTGTGGTGTTGTCAGGGGCGGGCGAACGGGGCTTTTGCGCTGGTGCCGACCTGACGGAGTTTGGCACGGCGCCATCTCAGGCCATTGCACGCCAGGTCCGGTTCGAGCGTGGCCTGTGGGAGCTGTGGCTAAGCATCCCGAAGCCCTTTGTGGCTGCGGTACATGGCTGGTGTCTTGGCTCCGGGGTGGAGATGGCCCTGCTGTGCGACCTCCGGCTCGCCGCTGAGGGCACAACATTTCGCTTGCCTGAGGTGGCGTTGGGCATGGTGCCCGCCGCGGGGGGCACCCAGACCCTCCCCAGGACCGTCGGCGTGGCACCGGCCCTGGAGGTGCTCCTCACGGCCAGGACGGTAGACGCCGCCGAGGCCCTGCGGATGGGCCTGGTCCAACGCGTGCTCCCTCGGGAGCGCCTCCTGGAGGAGGCCCAGGCTGTGGCCAAAAGGCTGGCTGGCCTGCCGCCTCACATTGTACCGCTGCTGAAGGCGGCGCTGCGCAACGGGTTGGACCTGCCCTTGGCTGCCGCGCTGGCGCTGGAGGAGCGGCTGGCGCTCCAGGCGCTCATGGAGGTAGCAGGCCGGCGGAGGGCCTGAGCCTGCCCGTATCTGGCCTTCACCCAGTTGGTGTCCCTTCATGGTGTGCCTGCCGCACGACATTGTTCGCCACAGCCCTCGCTGCGCTATAATGCCCGTTGCGTTACCATACAGGGGGCGTCCAACTCCATAACGTGTATTTTGCCTCACCCGGTGGAGGGTGTCGCGCCGGAGGAAGCGACGTGAACGTCACCGAGCTCCTGAGTATCACCGCGGCCATCGTGCCGGAGCGGGGTAGCCTCATCTTCGAGGGGGAGCGCTTCACCTATGCCCAAATACAGGAGCGGGTCAACCGCCTGGTCAATGCGCTGGCCGGGCTGGGAGTGGAGAAAGGCGACCGGGTGGCCGTGCTCCAGGTCAACTGCCCCGAGGTGGTGGAGTCTTGCTTTGCCACCGCCAAGCTGGACGCCGTCTGGGTGCCCCTGAACTTCCGGGCCAAGGCCGACGAGTTGGCCTACATGGTCAACCACGCCGAGCCCAAGGTGCTGCTGGTAGGCGCGCGCTACCACGGCCTGGTCGAGTCCTTCCGCGAGCAGGTGCCAGCGGTGGGCCGCATCGTGGCCTTGGAGTCGCCCCATCCTGGCTGGCTTTTCTATGATGACCTGCTGGCCGGCGCGTCGGATGAAGAGCGGTTCCCCCAGGCGGGCGACGATGACCTGGTGGTGCTGATGTTCACGGCGGGCACCACTGGCCACCCCAAAGGGGTGATGCTGACCCACGAGAGCTTTAGCTCCTACATCCTGGCCAATGTGGAGCCAGCCGACCCAGAGTCCGAGGAGAAGAACCTGCTGACGGTGCCCCTCTACCACATCGCGGGGCTTCAGGCGGTCATGGCGGGCTTTTACGGCGGACGCACCATCATCATCCAGCGGCAGTTCGAGGCCGAAGAGTGGATGCGCCTGGTGGGGAAGGAGCGGGTGGACCGGGCCATGATGGTGCCCACCATGCTGAAGCAGATTCTGGACCACCCGGCCTTTGCCCAGCACGACTTCTCCAGCCTGAAGGTCATCACCTATGGGGCGGCCCCCATGCCGGCCGAGGTCATCAAGCGGGCGCTCAAGGCCCTGCCGGGCTGTCGCTTCATCAACGCCTTTGGGCAGACGGAGACCGCCTCCACCATCACCATGCTGTCCCCAGAAGACCACGTCATTCCCGATAGCACCTCGCCAGAGGAGCTAGAGCGTTACCTCAAGCGGCTCACCTCCATTGGGAAACCGCTGCCCGACGTGGAGGTCCGTATTGTGGACGAGCACGGCAACGAGGTGCCGGTAGGCCAGGTAGGGGAAATCGTGGCCCGGGGCTCGCGGCTGATGAAGGGCTACTGGAAGCAGAACGACGCCACCAAGGACACCATCCGCAACGGCTGGCTCTACACCGGCGACCTGGGCTACCGAGACCAGGAGGGCTACATCTACCTGGCGGGACGCGCCAAGGACTTCATCAAGCGGGGCGGCGAGATGGTCTCCCCCGAAGAGGTGGAGCAGGTGCTGATGTCCCACCCTGCGGTGGACGATGCAGCGGTCATCGGCGTGCCGGACCCCGACTGGAGCGAGCGGGTGCGGGCCATCGTTGTCTTGAAGCCGGGCCAGCAGGTGCGGCCGGAGGAGCTGGTTGAGCACTGCCGCCAAAGGCTAGCCAGCTTCAAGAAGCCCGAGTCCATCGTGTTCGTGGACGAGCTACCCCGCAACTCCATGGGCAAGGTCCTCAAGCGCGTCCTGCGCGAGCAGTACGGTGGGCCCATTGAGGCTGCATCGAAGGGCTAGTGGCTGCTGGGTGCTGCTGCCAGGTGACTGTATGTCCCAGCCTATGGTCCGACACGCTCAGAGGGGGCGCCGCGACCACCCAGAGCCTCTGGCCGCTAGGCCACAATGTTGACTGGCTTTCCCGCCAACGCGCTGCGGATGTTGGCGGTCATCATCTCCAAAGTTGCCAGGTTGGTCTCGGGCGTCATGGCCACGTTGTGGGGGAACAACACCACGTTGTCCAGCGCCGCCAGCGGGTGGCCCTTGGGCAGCGGCTCCACCGCGTAGACGTCCAGCCCGGCGCCCAGGATGCGTTTCTGCTGGAGCGCCTCCACCAGCGCCTCCTCGTCCACCACGGCCCCGCGGGAGGTATTCACCAGAATGGCGGTGGGCTTCAACAGCCCGATGAGCTTCCGGCTGATGAGCTTCTCCGTGTCTGCCGAGCGGCGCACGTTGATGGAGACCACGTCGGCGGTCTGCATCAGCTCCGCCAGAGGGACGTAGGACACCCCTAGCTCCCTGGCGCGCCCCTCTGACGGGTGGAAGGTCCAGGCGATGACCTTCATCCCCAGCCCCTTGCCGATCTCGGCCACCCGCCGGCCGATGTTGCCGGTGCCCACCACCCCCAGGGTCTTGCCGCAAAGCTGGGTAATGGGTTCACCCTGGGGCCAGGCCCCCTGGCGGGTGAGCCGGTCAACAAGAGGCACCTTCCGGGCGACTGCCAGAGCCAGGGTGATGGCCCCCTCGGCCACGGCAGCCGCATTGGCGCCTGGCGTGTTGGTGACCAGGATGCCTCGTCTTCGGCAGGTCGCCACGTCCACCATGTCCACGCCTACCCCGAACACAGCGATGAGCTTGAGCCGGCGGGCCTGCTCCAGCACCTCGGCGGTGACGCGGGAGGAGACGTGCTGCACCACGGCTGCGTCCGCATCGCGCAGCCGCTCGATGAGCAGCTCAGGCTTATTGGCCAGGGAGTTGTAGATGGTGAGTTCCCCAAGCTCGCGCAGGGCTGGCTCGAAGGGCGAACCCTTGATAACGATGGGGTGGTCGTCCACCGCGACAATGTGGGCCATAGGACCTCACTTTCCCAGTGCTGGGACTTTGCCCTACAAGTGCCTCTAATGTCACCCTGAGCGAAGCGAAGGGTCTGGGGTCGGGGGTCAACCAAACATAAACTGGACCCCACCCCAGATTCTTCATCCTTCTCAGGAAGGATTCAGAATGACTTTTGAGGCAAAGCCCAGTGCTGGGGTGGAGGGGGTCACGCCACCACGTGAGTGGGGTGGCCTTCTAGGGCATTCCTGATGTTGTCCACGGCCATGCCCATGCCCGCCAGGGCCATTTCCGGCGTGGCCGCCGCAATGTGGGGCGAGAGGACCACGTTGTCCATCTCGCACAGAGGATGGCCGGCGGGCAGCGGCTCGGGGGTGAACACGTCCAGGCCCGCCCCACGGATTCGCCGCTGCCGCAGCACCTCTACCAGGGCCTCCTGGTCAACGATGGGGCCGCGCGCGGTGTTCACCAGGACGGCCGTGGGCTTCATCAGCCCCAGCAGCCGCCCGTTGATGAGCTTTTCGCTCTGGGGCGTGTGCCGCAGGCTGATGGAGACCACATCGGCGGTCCGCATGAGGTCTTCCAGGGAGACGTACTCGATGCCCAACTCTCGCGCCCGCTCCGCCGAGGGGTGCAGGGTCCAGGCAATGACCTTCATGCCGTGGGCCAGCCCCAGGCGCGCTGTTGCGGCGCCGATGTTGCCGGTGCCCACCACGCCCAGGGTCTTGCCGTAGAGCTGGCCGGGCGCCTGGCCGGGGTCCTGCCACAGGCCCGCCCGCACCCTGTCGTCGTACTGCGGGATGCGCCGGAGCACCGCCAGGGCCAGGGCGATGGCCGCCTCGGCCACCACCGGCGCCGAGTAGCCTGGGGTGTTGGTGACCATGATGCTCCGCTTGCGGCAGTAGTCCAGGTCCACGTTGTCCACGCCGATGCCGTAGACGGCGATGTGCTTGAGGCGAGAGGCGTGGGCCAGCACCTCCGCCGTGACGCGGCTGCTGGTGCGCTCCACGATGGCCACCTCGGCATCTCGCAGGCGCTCGATGAGCAGCTCCGGCTTGGTTGCCAGGGAGGTGTAGATGGCTACTTCGCCCAACTCCTGAAGGCGCCGCTCGATGATGGTCCCTTTGGCGATGGAGGGATGGTCGTCCACCACAACAATGCGCGTCATCTCACCTTCCACCCAATCACAATATCCCGGTTGCCGGTAAGTCGTCGTACCTCCATGTTGTGGAAACCCGCCTCGACCATCCAGGCCTGGTACTCGGAGGCAGTGTGCTCCTCACCTCCGGTGGAGACCAGGGCGTGCAGGTTCATGAGGGCGGTAATAGGAGGCCCCGTCTTGTCCTCGTCCAGCAGCTTCTCGCACACCAGGATGGCGCCACCTGGCTGGAGGGCCTCGTAGCAGTTGGCCAGGATGGCCTGGGCTTGGCGCGGCGGCCAGTCGTGGAGCACCCACCCCAGGGCAATGACATCGGCCTCCCGGGGCAACGTCTCGCCCTTGAAGAAATCGCCTGCCTGGACCCGCACCCTGTCGCCCACTCCCTGTTGAGCGATGTAGTCCTGGGCAATGGGGCATACGGCGGGCAATTCGAGGACGATAGCCTTGAGGTGTGGGTGACGCTTCACGGCGGCGATGCCGAGGGCCCCGGACCCTCCGCCCACGTCCATCAGGCATCGGAAGGGGGAGCAATCGAAGTTGTCCATGATCTCATGGGCAGCGGGCATGGTCAGGTTGTGCATCCCCTGGACAAAGGCGCGGAGGCGCTGCGGGTCAGCGTACAGGTTCTGGAGGATGTCAAAGCCTGGCCCCAGGACGTGCCTGACCTGCGGCGCGTTGTTCTTGACCGCGTCGGGCAGGTGCTCCCACAGCCGCCAGTGGAGGCTGGCCAGGTGCTCCACCTGGCCACCGATGTAGGTGGGCCTGTCCTTGACCAGGTAGGCTTCTGCCTCCGGGGCGTTGCGGTAGCGCCCCTGCTCCTTGCTCAGCAGGCCCAGAGCCACCAGGGCGTTGAGCAGCCGCTCCAGGGCGCGGGGGTGCAGGCGCAGGCGGTAGGCCAGCACCTCGGCGCTGGCCGGAGAGTGGGAGAGCTGGTCGAAGACACCCAGCTCAACGCCGGTGAAGAGGGCCCTGGAGACCCAGAACCCTTGCATCATCTCCTGGATGCGGTCTGGGGAAGGAAGCTCGTTGGGCATGTTGTGACTCAGCTTTCCTTCTCAGGCTACCGCGATGACATCGGGGGAGAGCCCTGTGACCTCCGCTGGTCCGATGCCACTCCGTCCCGTCCGGCGCGCGTCGGCGTGCTAGAGCCCATCCGGAAACTGGGCCTTCGACCCCACCCTGAAGGGGGCAGTGTCCGAGCGAGTTTCCGGACAACCGCTAGCCTTTTGCTTCGGTCTGGGGCTTCGTTGCCCCCGCGGCTTCCCCTTGTGTGCCTCCGGCCGCACTTTCCGCCAGCAGCTCCAGCAGGTCCTTGGCCTTCTTCTGATCAGCCACCCCCTTGGCCGAGATGCCCTCCGTTAGCATCTGGAGGCAGAAGGGACAGGAGACCCCCACAGTCTCAGCGCCGGTTGCTAGGAAGTGGTCGGTGCGGATGCGGTTGACCTTTTGCCCTGTCTCCTCCATCCACATGCGGCCGCCGCCGGCGCCGCAGCAGAAGCCGCGCTGGCGGTTGTGGGACTCCATCTCCACCAGCTTCACGCCGGGGATAGCCTTGGCGATCTCCCTGGGCTGGTCGTAAATGCCGTTGTGCCGCCCCAGGTAGCAGGAGTCGTGGTAGGCCACCGTCGCCGACACCGTCCTCAGCGGCCGGATCCTCCCCGCCTGGACCAGCTCGCTGACGTACTCGGTGACGTGCTGCACCTGGAACTCGCCGCCGAGCTGGGGGTACTCGTTCTTGATGGTGTTGAAGCAGTGGGGGCACAGCGTCAGAATCTTCTTCACGCTATAGCGATTGAACGTCTCTATGTTTTGCTGGGCCATCGTCTGGAAG
>JACQUK010000020.1 GCA_016210325.1 Chloroflexota bacterium | reverse complement strand
AGGAGTCGTGGTAGGCCACCGTGGTGCTGATGGTCTTGACGGGCTTGATGCGCCCTGCCTTGATGAGGCTGTTGACGTACTGCGTGTAGTGCACCACCTCGAACTCGCCGCCGAACTGCGGGTACTCGTTCTTGATGGTGTTGAAGCAGTGGGGACAGATGGTGACGATGGTGCGCACATTGTAGCGCTTCAGGGTTTCGATGTTGCCGCGGGCCAGGGTCTCGTAGAGGTACTCGTTGCCCATGCGCCGCGCTGGGTCGCCGGTGCAGCGTTCTTCGTCCCCCAGGATGGCGAACTTGACACCTGCCACCTTGAGGAGCGAGGCCATGGCCCGGGGGATGGCCTGGCTGCGCTGCTCAAGCGCGCCAGTGCAGCCCACCCAAAAGAGCACCTCCACCTCCGGGGCCTCGGCCAGGGTCGGCACGTCCATTCCCTTGGCCCAGTCGGTGCGGGTGAAGGCGGTCCCGCGCCAGGGATGGCCCCGCTGCTCCATGCTCTGGAGGGCCCCCAAGGCCGTCTCCGGGATGCTGGACTCCTCCAGCACCAGGTAGCGACGCATGTCCACGATGCTATCAATGTGCTCAATGAAGACGGGGCAGGCCTCCATGCAGGCGCGACAGGTGGTGCAGGACCACACCACCTCCTCGGCGACGGCGTCCTGCACCATGCGGGTAGCGGGTGGCGGTACCTCCTGGCCCGCTTTCCGCGCCGCCAGGATAACGGGCGCACGGGCTGCTGTGTAGGCTTTAAGGTCCTGGATGAGCTTGCGCGGCGAAAGGGGCTTGCCGCTGTTCCACGCCGGGCACTGGTCCTGGCAGCGGCCGCAGTTGGTGCAGGCGTCGAAGTCCAGTACCTGCTTCCAGGTGAAGTCGGTGACGTCCTTGGCGCCGAAGCGCTCCAGGGTCGCCAGGTCACCCATGGGCCGCAGGGCACCCAGGGGGCGGTCCGACCGCAAGAAGGCGTTGGCAGGGCTCACCATGATATGGGTAAGCTTGCCGAACCGCACGGCGCCATACACGAAGGCCGCTGCCACCAGGGTGGAATGGAAGGCCCAGAGACCCCGGTGCGCCATCTCGGTGGCGCCGACGCCCATGCCACTAAACAGAAAAGAGACAACATGGCCGATGGGCTCGAACCAGGGCCGGCCCGGCGGGTCCGCCACATGGCGCAGCCCTTCTACCAGGAAGCCCGTGACCACCAGCAGGGTGATGAGGGCCAAGATGACGCCGTCGTCGAAGATTGAGTTTAGGCGTGGTGGACGAAGGATGTAGCGTCGCACCAGGGCCATGCTCACCCCAATAAGGGCAAAGAGGCCGCCGAAGATGTCCCACAGGAGGGCCGTGTAGGTACGGGCATAGGTGGTGGGGAACTCGACTACCGTGAAGCGGACAAGGTACTTGTGCCAGTTGAACTCAATGGCACCAAGGGTGGTGCCGATGAGCAGGAAGATAGCCCCCCAGAAAAGGAAGAAGTGCATCAGGCCCGGATAGAGCTCCCTCCAGACGAAGCGGTGGTGGCCGAACACGTCCACAAAGAGAAGGCAGCTGGAGCGCGCAATCCGGGCGCTCCAGGGCCCCAGGTCCGGCATGGGTTTGCCCAGGCGCCAGACCTGGTACCGCTTGTAGAGGCCCCACGCGATGGAGCCTCCTGCCACAAACACCACCAGGTAGACCAGCGCCCCAAAGAGGGGGTAGCCGATGTTCCAGAACTCGGGTCGGCCAGGGAGCTCCGGCATCATCGCCTCCTTCCGACCTCACCTGTGGGCGTGTGAAGCGTCAGGCTAGTGTAGCATGGGCCATGCAAGCTGCCAAGGGAAGCAGGAGCCGGGCAGGGCCTTGGACAGAGTTCAAGCCTTTCGCCGCAAGAGGCCCTCAAAGTCCTCGAACAGGGCCTCGGCTGCTCCCTGGTCCTCTTTGCTGATCAGGGCGATGAGCTGGCGCAGTAGCTCCGGCGCCTGCTCCTGGGGGACTTCGTGGTGCAGCAGGTCCGCGGCCGCGTGGGGGTCCACGTCCTGGACGTCTTCTATCCAGAAGTCCTCGGCGAACTCCCGGGCCATATCGCGGATGGTGATGGCACCCTTGTCAGTGGTAATGACCTCCTCGCCGTCCACGCCGAAGCGGACGTGCTCCACTACCTGAAGCACCCTCAGGTCCTCGGGGCTGTTCCGCCAGAACACCTTGAGCCGTTTCATCTGCATCCTTTCTAGCGTGCCACGTGCCGACTCAGGCTTAGAATACCCTCCATTGTATAATCAGCTTGCTAGGGCTGGAAGGAGGTGCGCCATGCTGCTGCGCCGCGCTGGGCGTATTGCGGTCCTGGAGATGCACGGGGTGATTGGCAACTCGGTACGCCCCGCTGTCCATGCGCCACTGCTGGAGGCGGCCAGGCGTAGCCGTTGGGTCCGTGCCGTGGTGTTGGACGTGGACTCTCCCGGCGGGTCTGCCACGGCCTCGCACTCCCTGTACCAGCAGGTGGCCCGGGTGGCCGCGGAAAAGCCAGTTATCGCCTATATCAGCGGTGTAGGTGCCTCAGGGGGGTACTACATCGCCTGTGGCGCCACCCGCATCATGGCCATGCCGACTGCGCTGGTAGGCTCCATCGGAGTCCTCTCGGTGCGCCCCGTCCTTGAGGCGCTCCTGGAGCGCCTGGGGGTCTCCATCGCCATGCATAAGGGCGGGAGGCTCAAGGACATGGGGGCCTTCTGGCGACAGTCCACCAGCGAGGAAGACGCCAAGCTCCAAGAGGTGGTGGACGACTATTACGAGGCCTTCATTGGGGTGGTGGCCCAGGGCCGCAAGATGGCGATAGAGCGGGTCCGAGAGCTGGCTACGGGGGAGCCGTTCATCGCCCACAGGGCCAAGGAGCGGGGGCTGGTGGACGAGCTGGGCGACTTTGACAACGTGCTGGACGCGGCAGCCCAGGCAGCCGGCATCAAGCGGCGGGTGGTCTACTTGCGGCCGCGGCGTCCGTTCCTGGCCCGCTTCCTAGCTCCGATGGCATCCCAGCTCGCTGACTCGCTCTTGGAAACGGTGGAAGTCCACATGTCCCAGAGGCTCCGGTACTGGTCTGGCTGGAGCGGCAGATAGAGGCGCGCAAAGCTAGTGAAACAAGACCCTCTGCCGGGCGGTGGAGGTGTTGCAGGCTCTCCGCCCGGCAGAGGGTGAGACAAGTCCACAAGGGCCCCAGCCTACTCAATAATCAGTGTTGAGTGCATCCCTGCCTCATAGTGGCCGGGGACGAAGCATCCAATCTCCCACTCCCCCTTGAGCTCCGCAGGGAAGCTCACCCTGGCCCACATATCCTTGATCCCGGCCTCAACCTCGAGCTCCCCAAACGTGGCATCCTCTAGCTCGACCTTTGCTTTGTCATAGTAGAAGAAAAGGTCCATGGGCACCTTTTCCGTAAGGACCTCTTCGTACCCCTCGGTGCCCTTCACTTTGCGCCCTATCGCCAGCTCATGCATCACCCCGCCCTCGTTGTGAATATGCAACCCCACAGTTTTGCCCGCAGGCACCCGTATTGTGGGGTTACGCTCTCCCTGCGGGTTGGCGTAGTAGGAGTCGCGCATGTCGATCTGTGCCGTCACCTCCAGACGCTTTGGCTTCAGCGCGTGATTAGCCAGTGATGGGTGGGCCTCTGCCTTGCTGCACGCCACTGCCAGGACTAGGAGAAGCATTGCACCAAGGACAAGGGTCAAGGCCCGCATCAGCATGGCGCTCCGGACGGTGTCCCTCACTGAGGCAAACATGACCACCAGGGGCTTCCTGCTCATACCTTACCTCCATCGTTTGCAGGCTCACAGGGCTGCCGCTAGCAATGTACTCAGTGGCATTCCCCGTGGGTATCGGCGATGTCTGGGAAAAACGGAACAAAAACGCCCTACTGTGTGGTAGGGCGTTTGGGGGATGGGGCTGGGGTGCCCGGGTTAGCTTTCGGCGTCCACGATCCCCTTGCGGATGGCGTACTTGATAAGCTCGGCTTTGCGGTGCAGGTCCAGCTTTTCCATGATGTGGTCCCGGTGGGTCTGCACGGTGTGCGGGCTGAGATTGAGGGTTTGAGCGATCTCTGTGGTAGTTTGGCCCTGGGCAATGAGCCGCAACACCTCGCGCTCCCGGTCGGTAAGGCCATCGTAGCTCGTGTCCTCTTCCCCCCGTTCAACGCGGCGTAGATAGTCGGCCAGGAGCTTCTTGGTCACGGTAGGGTAAAGGTACACCTCGCCCCGGTGCACGCTCCGTATGGCAGATAGCAAATCGTGGACATCAGCGCCCTTGAGAACATACCCGGCAGCCCCGGCCCGCAGGGCTTGAAACAGGTAGTCTTCCCTATCGTGCACGGTGAGGACCAGGACCTTGACATCGGGAAACCGCGCCCTAATCGCTCGAGTGGCATCGAGACCGTTCATGCCGGGCATGCCAATGTCCATGAGTACGACATCCGGCGATGTCTTGCCGACCTCCCGGAGCGCCTCTTCTCCAGTGCCGGCCTCCCCGACGACTTCCATGTCGGTCTGGGCTTGAAGGAGGCCCACAATGCCCTGCCGAATGAGGGTGTGGTCATCAACAACCAGGACGCGATTCCTTGGCATCTAAGCTGTCTCTGCTACTACCGGTATCTGGACAACGACCTCCGTGCCTTTGTTCTCCTGAGAGCGGATGTGTACTTGCCCGTTCAGCAGCCGGACACGTTCCTGCAAGCCCAGAAGGCCGAAGCTCTTGGTGGGCATCTCCTTGGAGAGCAGCCGCTCCACGTCGAAGCCTTTGCCATCGTCGGCAATGACAACAGTGGCAACGGAGTCCTGGAACGCGAGGCGGATGCGGGCGTGTTTCGCGGCAGAGTGCTTTGCAATGTTGTTTACCGCCTCTTGGACAATGCGGAAGAGAGAGGTCTCGATATGCTTAGGCAAGCGGGTAGCCCGCTGGTCAACTTCCACCGTAGTTGCCACCCCCTTCTCCTCCAGGTGGGTCTCAGCATACCAGCGAATGGCTGGCCCCAGCCCCAAATCGTCAAGGACCATTGGCCGGAGGTCCAGGATGAGCCTACGCGTCTCCTCATGGAGGCGGTTGGCGATGGCCTTGGCCGCCAAGATTTGTTCCATGGACTGCGGCGGTGCACTCTGAAGTTCGTCCCGGGCCCGGTCTAACGCGATCATCAGGGCGCTCAAGGTCTGAGCGGTCTCGTCGTGCAACTCCCGGGCCAAACGGTACCGCTCCTCCTCCTGGGCTGAGATCACCTTTTGCAGGACTTCAGCCAGTCGGGCTGTCCGCTCTTTGACCTGTGATTCCAACCCACGGTTGCTCTGCTCCACCTGTTGGTAGGCCTCCTTGAGCTTCTGCCGCATGGTATCCAGGCTTTCGGCCAACTTGCCGATCTCGTCTTGTGCGTTGACATTGATTGGACGCTCTAGGTCACCCTGGGCCATACGCTGGGCTGACGACGTCAGTTGCTCAGTAGGCTTGACCACGTGCCGGGTGGTGACCCAAGCAACCAACAAGGTGGCCAAGAACCCCAGCGTTGCCAACAGCACAAGGCGCTGCCTCAATTGGATAGGCAGTGCCAGGGCCACATCCACGGGCTGTTCGAGCGTCAGGTAGAAGTTAGATGACGGGAGTGGTACCACCGCCATGACATGCGGTTCGAAGGTCTGGCCGCGGCCAGGTCGGTGCACCAGAGTGGCGGCCTTCCTATCTGCCATGAGGCGCTGGATAACCGGGAAGTGGGGGCTCACCGCCCCAGGACGTTCGTCCTCGCCAATGCCCAGAGCGGCAGTCCCTTCAGGAGTTACGACTTCCATGTGGTACTTGGCCTGGGGATTCTCGGTCGGCAAGTCCGGCTGCATGCCCTCCAGCCCCGCACGCCAATATGAGGTGGGGTCGTAGGGGCTCTTGCGGTTGACCGAAACGGTGTGGACCGCCACCAGCATGTTGGATCTGCCATCGGCGGTGCCCGGCCGGGTCACGATGGTTGCGAAAGGAACGCCCGGCGACCCCCTGCGCACCGGAGACAACACTGTAAACTGGCCCCCTGATGTGCTGGGATCGGATGAGGCCATAGAGGTGGTGCCTTCGGTTGACGTCGCCTTGGGGTATCCGGACTCCGCTATGAGTGTACCATCGGGGCCAAGGACCCACACCCCGGTAACGTGGAAGAACGGGAAAGGGTCAGTCGTGGACAGGTGGTCCAGGACTCCGCGGGCGGCTTCATTCGCTCCCTGGTCGTCTGGGGAAACGGGTAGGTGGAGCTCTTCCTGGACGTCCCTCGCTATGTGGAGGAAGTCCCGCTCGAGAATGCCTACCGTCGTGTAGGCGATGTTCAGGCGTTCTTGGTAGACAAGGTCAGTTGCGTGGCTGATGGACCGCAAGCCTAGAAACACGAAACTGCTAAACATCACCAGCAACCCCACCGTAACGTAGAGCATGATCCGCTTTTGAATGCCCATGTGACGGAAGGGTGCTAGCACGTCCATCGAACTTCACCATAGTCACTTGTGGTCATTATAAGCCCCCGGCCATCCCAATACACCGGCTACTCTCCATCTTGGCGTTCCACCGAGTTCCCAGTCGGGGGGCTGCCCAGGTTGCTTTCGGCAACTGCTCCCGAGAATCCCTTGAGGCCTGCATGTGGCAGAAGGTCGCTCTGTGTACTTGGGAGAGATGTTTCACTGCGTTCAGCATGACGACCGATAACGACCGAAAGACCATCGGTCCGGTGGCCTGACTGCTTTCCGCTGCGGCATCGTATGATGTATCCTAGCTGCGAGTTTGTTGACGTGGCCCGATATGGAAGAGCCAGGGAAGCATCAAGGGAGGCGATGAGATGGCCCCGGCGGTGAACTGCCGTGTCGGTGATGTTGTGGTGTTCCGCACGCCGGAGCTGTCGGAGCACATCGGCCAGGTCTGGCGTGTCCAGCAAGGCGGCTTGGAGCTGAAGGGGGTTTTCCACCTGCCCCGCTATGACCTGTGCCCCCTGTTCAAGACCGAGGGCATGACCATAGCCCAGCGCTCAGTGCACCGGCACGCTACGACCAAGGAGCGGGAGGAGTACCTGAGCAGGTTTCGGGCTGGGTAGGGAGGTCGGCCGAGTCGGTGGGCGTCAGGCCACTGGAGGCCGTTTCCTGGTGAACTTGACCTCGTCTGTCCACACCTCTGGCTCACCGCCCTTGCCCTGGCGCACCAGCATGTTGCGTAGCCAGCGTGAGTCGTCCCGCTGGGGGTAGTCGCGGCGGTAGTGGGAGCCGCGGGACTCGGTGCGGGCCAGGGCGCTGGCGACCAGCAGTCGGGCCACGGTGAGCAGGCTTCGCAGGTTGAGCCACTCCTGCCACGCTGGGCTGTACTCCCTGGAGGGTGGCACCGAGGCCTGCCCAAGCTGAGCAGCAAGTTCCTCGATGCTCCCCTTGGCTCCTAATAGGCCCTCCTGGTCGCGCACCAGGCCAGCCTTGTCCCACATCATGCCTTCCAGTTGGCGGCGCAGGCGGAAAACGTTCTCGCCACCGCTCCGCTGCATGGGCTGCACTGCTTGCGCGATGGCGGCCTCGATCTCGGAGGGGTCCAGCCTGGGGCTTCGGCGGCTCCGGGCCTCCTCTGCGGCCTGGTCGCCGGCGCGGGCGCCGAAGACGATGGACTCGGCCACGCCGTTGCCCCCGAGCCGGTTGGCCCCGTGGGTGCCAGCCGCGTCCTCGCCAGCGGCCAGCAGGCCCGGCAGGCTGGTGTGGCACCGGGGGTCTATGCGGGCACCGCCCATGTGGAAGTGGGCAGTGGGGGAGACCTTCACCGGCTCCCGGGCCAGGTCGTAGCCCGCCTCGCGGCAGCGCGCCACCATGCCGGGGAAGCTCTTCTCCACAAAGTCGGCTCCCAGGTGCGACACGTCCAGCAGCACCGCGCCGTCCGGGGTGCCGCGACCGGCCTGGATCTCCAGGTAGCTGGCCCGGGCCACCACGTCCCGGGTGGCCCGCTCCATGCGCTCCGGGTCGTACCTCGACATAAAGCGCTCGCCTTTGGCGTTGTACATGTGGCCGCCTGACCCCCGCAGGCCTTCCTCCAGCACCGCCCCTGTCAGGACCGAGTCACCAGCCATGAGCCCCGTGGGGTGGAACTGGAATTGCTCCATGTCTTGCATGACGCAGCCGGCCCGGTAGCACAGGGCCATGCCATCGCCGCTCTTCTCCAGGGATGGCGCCGCGATGCGGTACATCCGCGCGCCACCGCCGGTGGCAACCACCGTGACGGGGGCGCTGACGGCTATGGACCGTCCGCTGCGGATGTCTAGCAGAAGGGCGCCGCTGATGCCGCCCTGCGCGTCGTGCAGCAGCTCCAGGGCACGGTGCTCGTCCAGCAGGGTAGCCGGGGCGCCCAGGAGCTGCTCCTTGAGGCGAGTCATGATCTCGATGCCCGTCAGGTCGCCCCGGTGGACGGTGCGGTCGAAGGACTGGCCGGCGAAGGGCTTCTGGTGCACGCGCCCCTCGGGGGTGCGGTCGAAGAAGCAGCCCAGGCGCTCCAGCTCCCGTATGCGCTCCGGCGCGTCGCTGACCAGCGCCCAGGCCAGCTCCTGGTCGTTTATCCAGCCGCCGGCCCGCAGGGTGTCAGTGAAGTGGAGGTCCAGGGAGTCCCGGGGGTCCAGGACGGCGTTGTAGCCGCCCTGGACCATGCGGGTGCAGCCGCTCTGGGCGATGAGCCCCTTGGCGGCCACGGCGATGCGCAGCGTGGGGTCGCGCTGCCAGGCGTGGAGGGCGGCCATGACGCCGGCGCCGCCCCCGCCCAGGACCAGCATGTCTACTGCCAGGGTGTCAAACATGGTCGTCTCACCTGGGGCGCCTGGAGGCTGCAACCTTCGGTCTCAAGGGTAGGATGTGGGACCTGCGAAGGTGGACGACACCTGGGAGTCGTGGCCGTTTTCCGAAGGCTAGGCCTCTTGCCGGCGTGCCCGCCTGGCGGCCCGACGGATGGCAAGCCGCGCTGCCATGCGGGCCTTCTGGCCTTTGGACCGGAAGAACCGGTGGTCCCTTACGTCGCGCAAGATGCCGGAGCGCTCCACCGCGATACGGAACCGTCTCACTAGGCTGTCGCCGCTCTCACCTTCGCGTAAAGACACATACGTCACACTTCGTCTCCATTCTTACTGGGAAACCAAGAGGGGGGCAGTCCTGCCCCCCTCTGCAAGTGGCCTGGGTCCTCTTACTACCGCCTGCTGCTGCTGCCGCCGCGCTGCTGGCTAAAGCAGTCGCTGCAGTAGACCGGACGATCGCCACGGGGCTGGAAGGGGACCTGCGCTTCTTTCCCGCACTGGGCACAGACCGCAGTGTACATCTGCCGGTCGCCCCTGCTGTACGACCCGCCGCCCTGACCGGCCCGTCGGTTCTGCCGGCACGTGGGACAGCGTCGAGGCTCATTGGTGTAGCCCTTCTGCTGGAAGAACTCCTGCTCCCCGGCGGTGAAGGTGAACGTCTGTCCACACTCCTGGCACGTAAGCGTCTTGTCTTGTAAGGCCATCGGTGACCTCCTTTCCTAAGAACTTGGCGAACATGGAGCCACCGATGGCTGTAGACGCTTCGAGTTCATTCGAGGCGACAATACAATCCAAGGCGGGTCGGATCGCCACGGCAACGCATCATACCACTCTTTCTCCCGGAATACAACTGGGCTGGGAGGGCTACGCTGCCCAGGGCCTTGTGGTACTCATGCTGGACGGAGTGAACCATCTCTGTCCCGACATCGTCGGGACTCCTGGTCGTTGGTCCCGGCGCCGGCCCGCGTTGTAGCCCTTTTGGACCATGCGGGTCCTTCTACGGAAGGACGGGTGCAGCCGCTGTGGGCCACGGGCCCCTTGGGGCGGTGGCGATGCGCAACGTGGGGTCCCGCTGCCAGGCGCGGAGTGCTGCCATGACACCGGCGCCGCCGCCCAGCACCAGGATGTCTACGGAGAGGGTGGTGGGCATATACACAACTCAGTTCGGGTGCCACTTCGGAGCACAGCAGCGAAAGGTCTATGTCTGATCGTAGGCCCTCAAGAAGTCCTCACGCGATATTCCTGCTTGGGTGCATATTGTCCGCAGTGTGGACCCCTTGATCCTTGGCTGGCCAGGCATGGTAAGAGGCGTCGCGCTCCCGTCAGGGTTCTGGCGCAGCATAGTGATGTGTTCACGCTCCCGGACCAACCTGAATCCCAGAATCTCGAATGCCTTGATAACCCGAGACCTGGGAGCATCGACTGGAAACTTCTCTGTCAAAGATTGACCGCCGTCTCGGCGATGAAGGCCTCAAGGACCGGCGGGTCTAGGTCAAGCACATGAGGGCCAAAGGTCTCTATGTGAAAGCGGATGGCGGACTTCACGTCAGCCAGGGCTTCCTCATAGGTATCCCCCTGCCCGACTACCACGCCCTTGATGCCTAGCGGGTAGGCCACATAGCCGTCAGAGGTCTTTTCTACCACGATCTTGAGTTGGCGGGTCATCTGCACACCCCTCTTGTCTGTGGCTCTATTGTAGCAGACGTGGCTGGGGACTCAGCGCGCTGGGCGATGATGCCCTTGGCGGCCACTGCGGCGCGCAGCGAGGGGTCCCGTTGCCAGGCGTGCAGGGCGCGGCCATGACGCCTGCGGTGCCCGGCATCCACAGTAACTCCGCTTTGGTTATGAGACCAGGAAAGCCCTTGGGAACTTCGCGAGTTGGTAGTGCTGTGGCATTAGAGATCTCAGATTCTCCTGTAGACTGTTGCGCAAGTCCGTGACCAGCCGAACGAGTTCGTCGTAGTCATCGGCAAGGTTGCGGTGAATGTAGACTGACCAAGGGGGCTTCTCCCAGAATGTTTCCACTCCCTCGATCTTCAGGCTGTGCAGCAATGCCATGAATGCATCTACCATGCGACGATATGCCATCACAGCCTCTTGAGTTTCATTACAAATGGCTCTCAGGCTCTCTTGAGAGAGATTTGCGGGTTGAAGTTGCTTTACATCTGAATCGTACTTGCGAGCCTGGTCTGAAAGGCGCCCAAAGCTATCCTCTAAGTGCTCTAGTGTCTGCCTTCCAATACCGCTTCGCTGTGCGAAGTCTCTCACCGCAGATTCCTGACACAGGTTGCGGAAGCGGGAGCAGATTGACGCTGCAGATTCGCCTTGGGTATTCGCCATCAATTGCTCTGCCACTGCCTTTAGACGTTGCGTGATGATAAGACGCTCAGCCGTTTGCTCTACTGAGACGTGGGAAGCGACACCGCTAGTGGCGGGAGGGCTTGCTGGAACTTCGTCACCGAGTCGCACCGGAACGGAGGCTGACGCGGCTTTAAGGGCACTGCCGAGTGGCTCATGTCTCTCAAAGTCGCCTTCCTTGTGCCAGTCAGTTCCGCTCAGGTCGACCGCGCATCCCGCTCCTTTCAAACGGTTGGCCAAGTCCTGTCTCTTCTTGGTACTGTTGTCCAGCCGGACCGTGTGCCGCCCGGCGATGTCGCTGAAGGGCCTGTTCTTGCCGATTTCGACCAGGATAGTGCGGTTAGCGTCCCGCCCGAAGGCAAGTCCGGCCTCGAACAGCACGTTGGGTCTTGCTTGTGGAGTCAAGTCACGCTCGTAGGCGGGGTCCCCGTCTTTCACAAATGGCTGTCGCAGCCTGGCCTCGTCATCCGGAGTCATGACTACGATGATGGCCTGAGCGTTTGCGAATGCAGCGTCGAGAATCTCCCCGACATAGGGTGCGGCCTTTCCGGTCATAGCCACGGCCTGCGTCCACTCAATCGGCTGCAACCCTATGGCACGGAGGAACGCGAACACGGCGCTCCGGATGTCCTCGTTCCTCCCGTGCACCACGAAGACTTTGCGTGGGTCAGGTTGGTTTGCCATGGTGCTGGGTCCTCCCGCTCTCGCTGGGCTTGCAGGCGCCTCAAGCAAGCGGTCCTGTCCCCTACATGTTCATATCCACCCAGACACTCTTGACCTCGGTGTAGGACTCCAGGGCGTAGGGGCCCAGCTCGCGGCCGAAGCCGCTCTGCTTGAACCCGCCCCAGGGGGCGCCGGTGTCGTACATGTTGTAGGTGTTAATCCACACCGTACCTGCACGGAGCTTGCGCGCCACGTACATGGCCTTCTTGATGTCGCGGCTCCAGACCCCGGCGGCCAGCCCATAGATGGTCTGGTTGGCCTTGGCCACCAGGTCGTCCAGATCCTTGAAGCTGATGACGCTGAGGACGGGGCCGAAGATCTCCTCGCGGGCAATGCTGTAGGAAGGCTCGACCCGGTCGAAGATGGTGGGCTGGAAGAAGAACCCCTTGCCGCCAGGGCTGGCCCAGCGCCCGCCGCCGGCCACCAGGGCTGCGCCGGCTTGCTTGCCCTCCTCGACATAGCGCGAGACCTTGGTCAACTGGTCCCTGTTCACCAGGGCGCCCAGGCGGGTCTTGGGGTCCAGAGGGTCGCCGGGCTGGAAGCGCTTGGTGCGGTCCAGGAGCTGCTCCATCAGGGCGTCGTGGGCCTTCTCGGCCACCAGCAGGCGGGAGCCGGCGCCGCACACCTCACCCTTGCCGTAGAAGATGCCCGTGGTGGCGCCCCGGGCCGCCGCCTCGATGTCGGCGTCGTCCAGCACGATGTTGGGGGACTTGCCGCCCAGCTCCAGGGTGACCCGCTTCAGGGTCTCGGCGCTGGAGCGCATGATCTCCTTGCCGGTGCTGGTGTCGCCCGTGAAGGCGATCTTGTCCACCATCGGGTGCTTCACCAGGGCGGCGCCCACGGTGGAGCCTGGGCCTGTGACCACGTTGAGGACGCCATCGGGCAGGCCCGCCTCCTGGCATATCTCAGCCAGCTTGAGGGCCGTCAGCGAGGTCTCCTTGGAGGGCTTCAGGACCACGGTGTTGCCCATAGCCAGGGCTGGGGCCACTTTCCACACCGTTAGCAGCAGGGGGAAGTTCCACGGCACGATGGCCCCTATCACGCCTACAGGCTCCCGCAGGGTGAAGTTGAAGAAGTTGCCCGCCACCTCGTTAACATCGCCGCTGTGCTTGCCGGCCCAGCCGGCGTAGTACTGGAAGCACTCGGCGCAGAAGGGGACGTCGATCTTGCCTGACTCGAAGATGGGCTTGCCGTTGTCCAGGGTCTCCAGCAGGGCCACCTCGTCCGTCCGCTGTCGCAGCAGCTCGCCAATCTTCCACAGTATCTTGCCGCGGTCACGGCCCTTGCGCTCGGACCACTTGCCGGAGTCGAAGGCCGCCCGCGCCGCCTTGACGGCCCGGTCCACGTCCTCCTGGCTTGCCTCGGCGATCTGGGTGATGACCTCCTCGGTGGCGGGATTGACCGTTGGGAGGGTGCGGCCGCCCGAGGCGTCCACCCACTGGCCGTTGATGAACAGCTTGCTCGGCGGGAGCTTAGGGCTGGCCTTGGCGGTGGTCATCGTTTCCTCCTGTCGTTATCGAGGCTACGGAGCTGCAACGCAGAAAGTACCCGCATTGTAGCGCAGGGGTACGGGGGTGGGAAGCGAGACTTCAAGGGGATTGGACACGACCTCGAGCCGTGAGTCCAGATTCCAGAAGGTCACCTGTCGGGTGACGTCGCTAATCCACGGTGTATCTCGTCGTTGCGAGCCCCGATGAAATCGGGGCGTGGCAATCTGGCGGTGGGGTCCGCCCTTCTTCCAGATTGCTTCGTCGTCCCGATGTAATCGGGACTTCTCGCAACGACGCCGCAGACTTTTCACTCACGGATTAAGGCCCGAGAGCAGCCCCTTGACCCGCTGCACCACGGCCTGGCGCCGCAGGGCCTGGATGGCCTCGGCAGGAGAGATGCCCTTGGGGCAGACAGCGGTGCAACTGAGGAGGGAGTGGCACCGCCATACTCCCTCGGGGCCTGCGGCCAGCGCCAGACGCTGCACGTGGCGCCCGTCGCGGACGTCCTCGGCCAGGGTGTAGGCGCGGTTCAGCGCTGCTGGCCCCAGGAAGCTGCCCTCCATGCCAGCCACGTCGCAGGCGGAGTAGCACAGGCCACAGGCGATGCACTCTCGGTGGGCATCAATGGCCCGTCGCTGCCGAGAAGCAGGCGCAATGAGGGGCAGGTCCTCCAACCCCTCCCTGGGCACCAGGTACGGCACGGCCTGGCGGTACCGCTCGAAGAAGCTGCCGGGGTCCACCACCAGGTCGCGCACCACCGGCAGGTGGCGCAGCGGCTCCAACCGGACCGTTGCACCCAGGGTGTTGAGCCAGGTCCGACAGGCCAGCCCCTCGCGGCCGTTGATCCGCAGGCCGCAGGTGCCGCACATCCCCACGCGGCAGGCGCAGCGGAAGGCGACGGAAGGGTCCAGCTCACGCTGGACGTAGAGCAGGGCATCCAGCACACTCATGGGGGACGCCAGGCGGGGGACGCGGAACTCCTGCCAGCGGGCGCTATCGCTGCCAGGAGAGGTACGACGGACTCTCAGAAGGACCTCTTCCATCCTTACCCTACCCAAGGATGAATACGACCAGCACCCAGGCGCCGTAGGCGAAAGCGGTCGCGCTCAAGAGTCGCAGCAGCAGCGTCACGGTGCGCATGTGCCGCGCCGTCACCCGCCACTCGGCCAGGATGGTGCGCATCCCGCTCAGCCCGTGGTGCAGCACCGTGGCCAGCAGGGCGAAGTCAATCGCAATGAACAGGACGGTCTTGAGCCGCTGCGCCGACAGGCTGAACAGCACCAGCTCCTCCTGCTGGCCGGAGGCCACCTTGCCGATGCCGGCGAAGTGGTTGACCCAGATGTGGGCCGCCAGGAGGGCCAGCAGCAACAGGCCCGTGAGCCGCTGGAGCAACCAGGGGCGGAAGCCACCGACCCGCTGTCCCTGGTGACGCGCGTCAAGGGCGGCCTTCGATGTGTCCGCCGACGAGAGCAGGGTCTTTTCCGAGTTGCTCATGCGCCCCCATCCTGTCCTTCCCCCGCCTGCGGGGGAAGGAATATGCCCTCTCCCCCGTGCAACAGCTTTGCCCTAAAAGTGCCTTTTATGTCACCCTGAGCGAAGCGAAGGGTCTGGGGTTGGGGGTCAGCCAAGTATAAACTGGACCCCACCCCAGATTCTTCACTTCGTTCAGAATGACTTTTGAGGCAAAGCCCCGTGCAACGGGGGAGAGTTAGAGAGGGGGTGAGAACGAAAAGGCCCTGGGTCGGGAATGGCATACCTTCCCTTTCTGTCACCGGCTCACCGCGCGATGAGGGGCCAGGTGGCCCATGTTGCCGCGCCAGTAAGGGCCATGGTCAGGGCGCCGACAGCCCAGATAAGGGCGGCCTGGTGGCGCGCGCCGATGCCCAGGTCCAGCAGGATGATGCGCAGCCCATCGAGGGTATGGTATAGGACGGCCAGGAGGAGCAGCAGGTCGGCCACGACGAATGGAGGCGACTGGAGCACCGCCAGCACCCGGTCGAAGTCGTGCTGGCCTCGCAGGGCAGTGGAGATGACCCCGATGTGGGCCAGCAGGTAAAGCACCAGGGCCACGCCCGTGACCCGGCGCCCGGCCCATGCCCACCAGCCCATGCGGGTCTCCCGCTCGCTGAAGGAGTATCTCATCGCCTCTCCCGTCGGCGCTGGTCCAGCAGGTCGTCCAGCTTGGAGCGGATGCGCCGCCGCCGCTGCTGCGTCTCGCTGAGGTCAAGCTGGGCCTCTTGAAATTTGCCGCCCTCCAGCCGCACCTTGAGCCAGTCGCCGGGGGCAGCGCCGAAGGGCAGCACTGCCAGGGGCACCGTCAACTCCTCCTCGGCGGAGCCGACCAGCAGCACCGCCAAGGCCCCTTCAACCCTGTCAATGACTGCTCGCTGCCACACGCTTCCGCTCTGTGACGACATGGAGCTCCTTGCCGTCGGTCCGCACGACGATGGTCCCATCCCGGTCTGTGCCGTAGACGGTCACCCCCTGGGCTGCCAGGGCCGCCAGGGTCTCGCGATGGGGGTGCCCGTAGGGGTTGTCTTTGCCCGCCTGGTACACGGCCACCCGCGGCTCCACTGCCCGGAGGAATGCCGGGCTGGTGGAGGTACTGGAGCCGTGATGGGCGAGCTTCAGGACCGTGGCTTTCAGGTCCAGGCCGGCCCTTAGCAGGTCGCCCTCGGCTTCCCTCTCCATGTCGCCCGCGAAGAAGAATTTTACCTCGTTGTAGGTCAGTTTGACTACCACCGAGTTGTTGTTCCGGCCGGAGGAGAAGGGCTCGACTGGGTGCAGCACCTGCACGGGGAGGGAGCCCAACTGGATGGTGTCACCCCGACGGGCAGCGAAGACGTTGGCGCCGCTGGATGCTGTTGCGTCTACGAAGTCCTCGAAGGTGATGGTCGTGTTCTCCTGCCCATTGAGCCACACCTCGCCCACGGGGAAGCGCTGCAAGACTGCGATTAGGCCACCGATGTGGTCGGCGTCGGGGTTGGTGGCCACCATGACGTCTACTCGCTGGACGCCCTGCGCGGCCAGGTAGTCGGCGAAGCCGCCCCGTCGCGGTCCGCCGACAATGACCATCACCTTCCCCTCGGTCGTCCGCACCAGGATGCCGTCGCCCTGGCCCACGTCCACGAAGTGGACGGCGAGGGTATCTGGGGGCGACGGGGTTGCCACCAGCTCCGAGCAGGACCAGAAGGCCAGAGAGAACAGTAGGGTGGCGAGGAGAAGGCCGACGGCCTGGGAGGCGCGCATGAGCACCTTGAAGCCTTTCTCTGTGTTGATGTCGTGCTATGTGGCCGCTCATGGTTCGACAAGCTCACCACGAGCGGAGATGCATGCCCACTTGCCCGAAGCTCGTCGCTGGGCGAGCGGAGCAGGGTAGCGCAGCACAGTCCCCTAGAACAGCTCGCGTCCTGGCTCCTGCTCCTCGCCGAGGCGGCGGAAGATGGGCTGTTTCAACCCCTGGTAGAGCTTTTCCAGGTTGCGGTTAATCTCCTGGTTGGCCCCTTCGAAGAAGCTGTTGCCCAGGGTGTCGCCCTCCACCAGCAAGGGGCCTAGCTCCTTGACCTCCAGCACCCACAGCGCCTCGGAGATGCCCAACTCCTTGGCCCAGTAGACCTGCCGTACCCGCTCCACGGCTTTCCCGTAGATGGCGCCCAGGCCGTAGCCCATAGTGGAGAGGCAGGCAGCGCCGTGCTTCTGGAAGACACTCTGGTAGACCTCACGGGCCATGCCCGCCTTGCCAATAACCAGCTTGACGCCAAACTTTTCCAGGAAGGCGTCCATGTACTGGGCGTAGCGGAAGCCCGCCGTGGCCTGGAGCGAGGCGACCTCGTAGACGCCAGGGCTCACCTCGACGCCGGCGGGGGAGGACTGCATGGTGACGTTGGTAAGCTCACATAGCCCGGGAGGCGGCTCGTGGCCCTGCTTCAGCGTGTGCTCGTAGACGCCGTCCCTGGCGGTGAAGACGACCCCGGTCAGGTACACGATGTCGCCTGCCCGCAGCTTCGCCACCGCGTCGGGTGTGACCGGAGTGGTGATGTGCCACTCCCGCAGGTCAGCGGCCCTGGTCGCGCGTTCAGTCATCGCAGGCTCCTGGATTCACGAAATCCCCTCGCGACGGTAGTACGGGGTGAACCACTGGGGATCGCCGCGGTACTCGGCGTGGCCATCAGGGTAAAGGCGGGCGGTGCAGCGGCGGTAGGCGTGGCAGAACTGCGAGATGGCCACCGGCGTGCCGCCAGTATGCGTGTAGGCAATCTCAGCGTGCACGTCCAGGACAGTGGTGTCGCCGCCCAGGCCCATGGCGCCGAAGCCGGTCTTGTTACCAAGCTCCGTCAGCTCGTCCTCCAGCGCCGCCACCGTTGGGTCAGGGTGGCGGTCGCCCTGGACCCGGAGGCAGGCGGCCTCCTTGGAGAGGCGCACGCACTGGTCCTTGGCCCCGCCGATGCCGACGCCCACGGTGACGGGCGGGCAGGAGAGGCCGCGGCGGGCAAACGCGGCCATGTTGTCCAGCAGGAAGCGCTTGATGCCGTCTATGCCATCGCCGGGGAAGAGCATCCGGTAGTCGGTACCGAAGAGGCCGCCCTTGTGCACAGCGGTGATCTCGAGCCAGTCGGCGTCCGGCTCAAAGGAGTAGTCCACGCTGGGTGCAAAGACGCCGACATTGTTCCCTGGGTTGCGCCGTGTGAGGGGGTGGACACGGTTCGCCCGGAGCTGGATATCGTGGGTGACCTCAGCGACGGCCTGGCGCAGGGCGCGCTCCAGGGCCACGAAGCCACCCTCCGGGGCCGCCTCGTTGCCAATCTTGACATAATAGCGTGGCAGGCCGGTGTCCCCGCACATGGGGCGGCCCTCTGCCACCGCCAGCTTGAAGTTGTCCACCATCTGGGCCAGCACGTAGCGGGCCAGTGGGCGTGATTCTCCGTCGCGGGCCCGCTCATAGGCGCGCAGCCCGTCGAGGGGCACGGCCACGGCGGCTCGACGGTTGGCCTCGTAGGCGGCGCGGTAGATGGCCTCCTGGGCGATGAGGTCAAGGGCAGTGGGCATGGGACACCTCAATGTGGGCTACGCGGCAAGACAGGGACCTTGTGGGCGGTACCCTGCCGCCAGCATGCTCCCAGGCTACCGGCGGCCCCAGGATGTGTCAAGGGAAGCACGGGGTAGCAGGATAGTAGACCCAGGAGATATCTTCACCATTAGGCCCGTGTGCCGAGCCCAATGGTGCCACAATTCGCGCGGGTCCGTCGGCACACGGCGGGGAGATGGAGCGCGAAACGCTGGACTACCGGAACAGCCCCCGCATCTTCTTCAAGAAGGACTTTGACTTGGTGTTCTGAAGGAACCTTGCCCACTCCTGCTCCGCGGAGCCTGTCCGATGCAAGTCCTTGATGCGCCGCTCCATGATCTGTAGCACCCGCTCTTCCTCCCCGCGGTCCAGCCACCATCCATGCTGGTTCTCGCAGAAGTCCAGCTCCAGGTCATAGGCCCGGTAGTTGAAGGCCTGCATGGGTTGCTGGCAGCGAGGGCAAGCAAGGTCGCTGCGGAACGAGCGGAACATCAGGCTGCCCTTGGCGTGGTCATCGTCCAGAACACGGTCCTCTAGCTGGTCCAGCTCCGCGTAGTCAAGCCAGAGTCCGTGGCAGGAAGCACACCGGTCTACCTCGATGCCCTTGAGCTCCTCGGGCCTGAGCTCCCCCTGACACCTGGGACACTGCATGGTCTTCCCCTTTCACATAGCGGCCTGGCCGGTGCGTCTGGCCCTGGCGAACAGGCCGCGAGACCAGAAACGGCACGAGACGCCTGGACGTGGCCGAGAGGGCGGCCTGATGACGAGGCTGTGTTGACATTCTGCCGTTTCTTCCGCTCATGGTTCGACAAGCTCACCACGAGGGGAAGGTTGTTTGGACCGCTCGCCCTGAGCCCGTCGAAGGACAAGCGGACAGTGTCGGTAGAGCCTAATCCACCGCCTGCTGATGGGAAACCTCGCGGCAGCCACAGCGAACCAGGACCATCACTCTCATTTTACTCCTGGCAGCGGGACATGGCCACTCGCTCCACCACCGGCGAAGCGGCTCAAGCTCCACCGGGGGTACCAGGTCGGGGGTTCCAGGCGCGGTCACCGGGAGGCCCGTCCAATGGGCAGTAGGGGCGGCACCGACACTTTGTTGACCCTTCGGGATGGCGCGCGCTCCTTCAGCGCTCCCTCACGGGCCAGCAACTGGGCCAGTAGCCTGGTGCCATCGCGGTGCTTGACGTGTTGGGTGCTGAGGACCATGCTGTTTGTAGTCTACCGACTGTTCGTTGTACAGGTAGTCGAAGTGGCCCGTCCACCGTCTGAACGTCTCCGTATCTTTTCTTGCCAGCAGCATGGGTGTTTTGCCACCTATGGCCCCTTCTGCTTTTGTCAGCCGGAGCATGGGGTAGCCCTCCACGAAGATCTGGTCGTGGGTGATGATGAGGAAGGCGATGGGCGGAAAGTCGTAGCATCTGAACTCAACCTTGCCGTTGGCCTGCTTGAGGTCAGACAGGTACTGCCCACAGCCCACGATGTCGTCAATGACCGTATGCCCAGGCTCCAGTTCAGCTCTAAGGCCCGCCCACTTGGAGCTAGGGCATAGCAAGAGGACCTTGAGACTACAGGTATGGTTGGGGTCAGCCATGCAGTTCCAGAGCCATTTGCCCATTGAAGTGTCGTGAGTAAACATGGTGGGCCCGGCTACACAGGCGATGCGAATCTCACCCTGTGGGTTCTCAGCTTCCTTGAGGATGGCAGATTTCAGCTTTTCTCCAAAACGCACTCGGCTTTCGTCTTCCCGTCTCGCAAAGATGTCCTCGATGCCGAAAGCTGACGCCCCTGCCAGGACATATGAGGCCTCACGCAGGCCTGCAAGGGCTGTATCGACGCTGTCCACCGCCCGCCGGACCCTATCGAGGAGCGATTCGTGGACCAGGCGGTCGAGGAGCAGAGCAACCACGGCGGCAGTGAGGAGTGCAAGGCCACCATCCTTGAGAAACCTTGTGAGGAATACCTCGGCGCCGTAGCGCTCTTCAGCCAGGAAGGACAGGACATAGATCACCAGGGCCACGAGCCCGAGTATCACCGCGAGGAGGGTCCAGACTCTTACCAGTAGCGCGTCGCGTCCGTCGTGTCTGTCTTCTCTCTGCTTCACGGTCGCTCCTCCTACGTCACCCTTGGGAAAGGCTGACAAGCAACCAGGATTCCCCGTTTCAATAAGGCGTCGCCGCTTGTAGGTACCCCACCTTGGTCCTGGGAGGCGGCCTTCGCGTTGGCTCCGCGATGCCACTGGCAAAGAGGCCCTGGTAGGAGAAGCTGGCCATCTCACACCTCCTCAGTCCGGCTGTGAGCACGCCGGCCACAGTCTACGCCTGGCAGGGGCCTGGGGCAATTGTGTATGCTGGGTGAAAACCGCGCGAGGCGCAAGTTGCTCTGATGCCCATTTTGGTGCGCACCATCGGCCACTCCACCCGGTCGCTGGAAGCCTTCATCGGTCTCTTGCAGGCACATGGCGTGACGCTGCTGGCCGACGTGCGCACCGTGCCCCGCTCTCGCCGCAACCCGCAGTTCAACCGCGAAACGCTGCCCGAAGCCCTGGCCGCCGCGGGCATTCGGTACCAGCACGTGCCGACGCTGGGCGGCCTGCGCCGCCCCCGGCCGGACTCGCCCAACACGGGCTGGCAGAACGACTCCTTCCGTGGCTTTGCCGACTACATGGGGACCCCGGAGTTTGAGGCGGGCCTTGAGGCGCTGATTGACTTGGTGCAGCAGGACTCAGTGGCGGTCATGTGCGCCGAGGCCGTCCCCTGGCGCTGCCACCGCTCCCTCATTGCCGACGCCCTGACGGTGCGCGGCATCCAGGTCGAGCACATCCTGAGCGCCACGCGCTGCCAGCCCCACGCTCTCACGCCCTGGGCAAGGGCTGAAGGCATGCGCCTCACGTACCCTTCGCAGGGTGCTCCTGACAGGTTGTGATGCCCGCGAAGGGACTTGGCGGCGCTCGCCGTTGTGCTCCGAGTGCCCCATGTGTTGTCCAAAGGATGGCTCCGCCACAAAGCGCAAGGGATGCCTGGCAGCGGCATCTGGTCAGAGTGCTAGAATGGCTTTGAAGAGGCTGTTTGCTGGGAGGTGTGACGTGGCTGTGGCACAAAGCGTGGTAGAGGCCAGGAACTACGTTGGGGGACGCTGGGTGGCGGCCTCCACTGAAGAGACCTTCGAGGACCGAAGCCCTGCCGATACCCGCCAACTCCTGGGGGTAGTGCCTCGCTCCAGTGCGACGGACGTCGAAGCCGCCGCCCGGGCAGCGCGGCAGGCCTACCCTGAGTGGCGACGCTGGTCCAGGATCAAGCGCGCGGAGGTCCTGGACGAGTTCGTGCAACTGGTGAAGCGAGACAAGGAGGAGCTGGCCCGCCTCATGGCCGTTGAGTGCGGCAAGGCCATCAACGAGGCCCGTGCCGATGTAGTGGAGGGCATCCATACCGCCCAGTACTGGTTCGGGCGGGCACGTATGGCCTCAGGCGAAGTGCTGGCCTCGGAGATCGCGGACAAGGAAAGCTACGTGCTGCACAAGCCCAAGGGTGTGGTGGCAGCCATCACCCCGTGGAACTTCCCCTTCGCCATCCCCATGTGGCTCATCTGCCCGTCGCTGGTGGAGGGCAACACAGTGGTCTTCAAACCGGCCGAGGAGACCCCGCTGACCGGGCAGCGCATCGTGGAGTACATGGAGAAGGCTGGGCTTCCCGCCGGCGTCCTGGACCTGGTGCACGGCTTCGGTGAGGAGGTGGGTTGGCCCCTGGTGACCCATCCAGAGGTGGACGTGGTCCTGTTCACCGGCTCTGCCCAGGTAGGCTCCATGATTAAGGAGGCCTGCGCCAGGGACTACCACAAGTTCTGCGTCTGCGAGATGGGTGGCAAGAACGCCATGATCGTCTTCGACGACGCGGACTTCGACCTGGCGGTCAACGCGGCGGTCATCTCCGCCTTCAAGACCACCGGCCAGCGGTGCGTGTCGGCGGAGCGACTTATCGTGCAGCAGGGCATCCTGGAGCGGTTCACCCGGGCCTTTGTCGAGAGGGCGCGGCGCATCCGCATCGGCCATCCTCTGAACGAGGACACCTTCATGGGCCCGCTGGTCAGCGAGGCGGGGCTTAACAAGGTGCTGGGCTACAACCGGCTGGCCAGGGAGGAGGGCGCCCAGGTGCTGCTGGACGGTGGCCGCCTGGAAGATGGGGAAGAGCGCTACGGCTACTACGTGAGGCCCTTCGTGTACACCATGCCGCACCGCAGCGACAGTCGCGTGCTGCGCGAGGAGGTCTTTGGGCCTCACGTGGCTATTGTCCCCTTCAAGACCATTGAGGACGCCATCGCCATCCACAACGACTGCGAGTACGGCTTCGCTCTCTCGGTGTGCAGCCGTGACTACCGGAAAATACGGGCCATCCGGGAGGAGTGCGAGTTCGGCGTGGGGTACGTGAACCTGCCCACCATCGGCGCCGAGGTCCACCTGCCCTTTGGTGGCCTGAAGAAGAGCGGCACGGGGATGCCCTCGGCGGCGGCGCTCCAGGAGGCGGTGACCCACAGGGTCACCTTCACCATCAACCACGGCCAGGAGATTAAAATGGCCCAGGGACTCCAAACTCAGGTGGAGGCCCTGGAAAGCTAAGGCGCTGGTCACGTAGTCAGGGCGGCGCGTGTTAAGGAACCGAGGCCCCGGCTTGGGTATAATCCAAGTTGGGGCCTCGGTCCATAGTCGGCGGTCAGCGCGCGACCGTGGCGTCGGTGTGCTGCGGCGGGCACTCGCATTATAGACGGGCTACCAGTCATTAGGGAGGGCCGCATTGCCTGACAACGAGATAGTGGTGGTGGAGAAGCTGGTGAAGGTCTACCCCGGCGGCACCACGGCCGTGGCGGGCATTGACTTTGCTGTGGCCCGGAGTGAGTGCTTCGGTTTTCTGGGGCCTAACGGCGCGGGCAAGAGCACGACCATGAAGATTCTGGCGACCCTGCTAAAGAAGACCTCCGGGCGGGCCAAGGTGGCCGGGCACGATGTGGACCGCGACCCGACGGCGGTACGCCGCAGCGTGGGGTTCGCCATGCAAGAGGTAGGCTTGGACGACCTGGCCACCGGCCGGGACTTTCTGACCTTGCAGGGGGTCCTCTATGGCCTCTCCCGTGGGGAGGCCCGGCGCCGCGCTGACGAGCTGCTGGAGCTGGTGGGCCTCGCTTCGGTGGGGGGACGCAAGGTTGGCACCTACTCCGGAGGGATGCGCCGGCGAGTTGACCTGGCCGCCGCACTGGTGCACCGCCCGGTCCTCCTGTTCCTGGATGAGCCTACCACCGGGCTGGACCCACAGGGCCGCCTGGCGGTCTGGGAGTACCTCCAGGGGCTCAGTCGCGATGGGACCACCATCTTCCTGACGACGCAGATGATGGAGGAGGCCGACCGCCTGTGCGGGCGCATCGCTATCATTGACCAGGGACGCATCGTTGCCAGCGGCTCCCCCAGGGCACTGAAAGCCGAGGTGGGTGGCGACGTGGTGACCGTCACCGTTGACGCTGGGGGTGGGCAGGGGCACGCAGCCCAGATGGCCAGGGCGGAGGCACTGCTGAAGGAGCGGCAATACGTCTTGGCGGCCCGCGGGAACGGGAATACCCTGACCGTTACGGTGCGGGACGGCGGCGCCGCTGCACCTGACCTGCTCAGGTTGCTACACCAGCACCAGGTTTCGGTGACCAACCTCTCGGTGGCCAGCCCTACCCTGGACGACGTCTTCTTCAAGTACACGGGGCGGAAGATCCGCGCCCAGGATGCCTCCGGAGATGAGGCGGCCCAGGTGCTCCGCCCCTGGCTGGGCCTGGGAAAGAGGTGAGCGTGGCCTTTCTGCGAGAGACGTACTACCTTTACCTGCGCAACCTGAGGGTGTGGGTCGCGCAACCCATGAACGTCATTTCGCCGCTGCTGATGGCTGCCTTTTTCTTCTTCCTCTTCGGGGCACCGTTGAGCGGAGTTACCCAGCTCCCTGGCTTTCCGTCGGGGGACTACCATGCCTTTCTAGCCCCCATGGTGCTGGTCCAGGCGGCAGTGTTCACTGGCAGCGATCTGGGCTTCGCCATGCTGACAGACATCCTCTCCGGCTACTTCGACAAGCTGCTGCTGGCGCCCATCAACCGGCTGTCTATCCTGCTGGGGAACCTGCTGGTAGGGGCTACGCGGGCGCTGGCCCAGGCGCTGGTCATCCTTCTCGTGGCGCTGGCGCTGGGCGTCTCGGTCCGGGGAGGCATCGCGGGCGTGCTGATGGTGCTGTTGTTGGCGACGGTCTTCGGCCTGGCCTGGTCATCGTTGGGCCTGATGATCGCTATCAGGACCAGGAACGTGCAACTGACCCAGTCCACCTGGCTCCTGTTCATGCCCTTCGCCTTCCTCACCACGGCCTTCATGCCCAGAGAGTTCTTGCCCCGATGGCTCCAGATAGCGGTGATGCTGAACCCGGTCAACTACGTCCTGGAGGCGGTGCGGGCTATCATTGTCCAGGGCTGGGAGTGGGAAGTCATTCTGCCCGGCATCTGGGTGCTGGCTGCCATGACGGTTGTCTTCACGGCCCTGGCCACCTGGCTCTATCGCCGCGCCACGGTATAGCAGGATGACGCAAAACTGCTTCGACATCTGCCCAGAGCGGAGCGCCTGCGGGAGGTGGCGATTGCCTTGTGAAGGCCTGTAGGGTAAAGTAACGCACCAAAGGGCTATTCCTTGTGGGAGGAGAGCATGGTGACCAGGACGTATTTGGGGAAACCGGTGCCAAAGGTAGACGCTCTGGCCAAGGTCACTGGCGCAGCCCAGTATGGTGCCGACTTCACACTCCCTGGAATGCTCTACGCCAGGATGCTGCTAAGTCCCCACGCTCATGCGCGCATCAAGCGGCTGGACGTGAGCAAGGCCCTGGCGCTGGAAGGGGCCCTGGCCGTGGTGACCGGGGACGATGTGCCACCTCCCCCGCCTCCTGGCGTGCCCGAGGAGCCCAGCGGCCAGTCGCTGAGCATGGGGGACCTCCGGAAGCTGGTGCTGGCGAAGGGCAGGGTGATGTTCCAGGGGCACTGCGTAGCGGCGGTGGCCGCCGTGACGACGGAGGTCGCCGAGCAGGCGGTGTCTCTTATCGAGGTGGAGTACGAGCCGCTGCCGGCGGTCTTTGACCCGGAGGAGGCCATGCGCCCTGGTGCGGTGCTTCTCCACCCAGACCTCTTCACATCGGGCCTGGGTGGCAAGGCGACTACGCCCAGCAACGTGGCAACGCACCTAGAGCTGGGACGTGGCGACGTGGCAAAGGGCTTCGCTCAGGCGGACGTGGTGGTAGAGCGGAGCTTCCGTACCCAGAGGGTCCACCAGGGGTATATTGAGCCTGACAGCGAGACGGCCATGGTCTACCCCGACGGGCGTATCGTGGTATGGGCCACTACGCAAGGCACCTTCGCCCTGCGCGACCAGATCGCCCCCCTGCTGAAGGTGCCCAAGGGAAATATCAAGATCATCCCTATGGAGGTGGGGGGTGCCTTCGGCGCCAAATCCTATGCCAGGTACTCTCCGGTGATCATCCTGCTGTCCAAGAAGAGCGGCCGCCCGGTGCGTTTGACATTGGGCCGTGACCAGGTGCTGCGGGACAAGGGGGCGCCAGCCACGGTCAGCACCGTGAAGGTGGGGGTGAAGCGGGACGGGACCATCACCGCCATCCAGGCGAAGTTCATCTTCAGCGCCGGAGCTTACCCCGGCTCACCTCTGGCTGGCGGCGCAATGGCGGGCCTGGGGCCGTACAAGACGCCAAACCTCAAGGTAGATGCCTATGACGTGGTGACCAACCTGCACCGCATTGAGGCCTACCGCGCCCCTGGGGCGCCCCAGGCCAATTTCGCCATCGAGTGCACCATGGACGAGGTGGCTGAGAAGCTGGGCATAGACCCCCTGGAGTTCCGCTCACGCAACCTGGTGCAGGAAGGCGACCTGATGCCCAACGACACCCCCTTCAACCGGGTTGGCTACCGAGAGGTGCTGGAGCGGGTGAAGTCCCACCCGGCTTGGGCCTCGCCTCTAGGCGGGCCCAACCGCGGACGCGGCCTGGCGGTGGGCTTCTGGCGCGGCGGCGCCGGTGGCCAGTACTCCTGCACCTTGATGGTCAACGGCGATGGCTCCTTTAGCTTGCTGGTGGGCACGGTGGACCTCTCGGGGACCCGCACAGGCCTGGCGCAGATGGTGGCCGAGGAGTTTAGCGTCCCCGTGGAGGCCGTGTGGCTGGACACTGCAGACACCGGTGAAATCGCTTACACCGATGAGAGTAGTGGCAGCAGGGTCACCTACGCCATGAGCATTGCGCTCCAGCAGGCCGTGCAGGACGTGATGGGGCAACTCAAGGAGAGGGCCGCCGCCAAGCTGAAGGTGAGCGCCCAAGACATTGAGTACCGCGAGCGGAAGTTCTCGGCCAAGGGAGCGCCGGACCGGGCCGTCACCCTCCAGGAGTTGGCCACCGAGAGTGTGCGGGGCGCCGGCTCCATCATGGGCCACGGCAGCACTACTCGCATGCAGCCCGCCCCGGTCTTTGCCGCCCACGTGGCGGATGTGGAGATGGACCCCGAGACAGGCAGGGCAAGGCTTCTGCGTTTCACCTCCTTCCAGGACGTAGGCTTTGCGGTGAATCCTCCCATGGTGGAGGCCACCATGCAGGGTGGGGCCAGCCAGGGCATCGGCTGGGCGCTGTCAGAAGAGGTCATGTTCGACGAAAAGGGCGGCGTACGCAACCCCAACCTGCTGGACTATCGCATTCCCACTGCGATGGACCTGCCCATGCTGGGCACCGAGATCATCGAGGTGCCGGCCTCGGGCGGGCCTTATGGGGTACGCGGCACCGGGGAAGCGCCCATCGTCCCGCCCCTTGCGGCGGTGGCCAACGCCGTTACCCATGCCACCGGAGTGCGGGTGCGTGAGCTACCGCTGAGCCCTGAGCGGGTCTTCTGGGCAAAGCGTCAGGCTGGTGGGAGCCAGCCGAGGTAGAACCCTGGCCCCGGACAGAACGGTGCCGGTGGGCTGCTATTGACGTCAGAGTCGGTTTGGAGCGATAGGGCAAGGCCCCTGCGCGTTAGATATAGTCTCTGTAGGTCGGGTTTCCTAACCCGACCGTTGGGAGCGGGCAGGTTCGTCCCGACATGTCGGGATGCCCTACGGAGGCCAATCGACTCCCAAATAACCCCTATCTTAACGCCTATGGGGGTAAGGGCCTTCTGGCGAAGAAGGCAACGCCCTTCGAGGAAAGCATGAGAGAGATAGTGGTCTGTTCTGTCGTCAACTTCGGAAGCCTGGCGGCATCTGACGGAAGCGTGAAGGCGTTCCAGCGGGCCTTGGAGCATCAGCCCTCGGTTGTGGGGGTCCAAGCGGTCTCCGGCGACTATGGCCCTGACAACTTGGGGGCAGGGAGTTCAAAGCTGTCCCGCTTCGGGGTCAAAGCCGACTTGGAGTTGCTGGTTGTCCCGTGCCTACAGCGGGGGGTCAAGTTTATTCTTGGCGGGTGTCCAAGTGCAGGGACCAAGTCCTGTGTAGAGTGGACCACGGGGATACTGCGGGAGATTGCCGCCGAGCACAAGCTGCACTTCAGGCTGGCGGTCATATACTCGGACGTTCCAAAGGAGTACCTGCTTCAACGTCTGGCGCGGGGTGAGAGGATCAGGGACCTGGAACTGCCCGACGAATGCTTAACGGCGAACATGGTAGAAGCGAGCACCAATATCGTTGCCTTCATGGGGTGGGAGCCGTTCGTACGGGCGCTGGAGACAGGCGCCGATGTGGTCCTGACGGGTCGTTGCTGCGATGATGCTATTTTCACCGGCGCTGCTATCCGAGCGGGCTTCGAGCCTGGCATCGCCTGGCACATGGGCAAGATTGTCGAATGTGGCGGGATGGCAGCCAAGCCGGTCAGGACCGACATCCCGCTGCTGGCTACGCTCCGTGAGGACAGTTTCGTGGTGGAACCGATGGCAGCAGAGATGCGCTGCACCGTCGCATCCGTCACGGCCCACAACATGTACGAGCGTAGGTCCGCTTTCCGACAACAAGGGCCTGCGGGTACGCTGGACATGGCAGAGGCGAAGTACGAGCAAATCAATGACCGTGCCGTCAAGGTGTCGGGCGCACGGTTCGTGCCTGGCCCGTAC
This sequence comes from Chloroflexota bacterium, assembly GCA_016210325.1. GTDB lineage: Bacteria > Chloroflexota > Dehalococcoidia > Lucifugimonadales > HRBIN23 > JACQUK01. The sequence continues at coordinate 3,537 of JACQUK010000020.1, read as the reverse complement.
CAGGTGCTCCTGGAAGGGGCTGGCCTCGCCGGCTACCGCAGCATCTCGGTGGCGGGGGTGAGGGACCCAGAGGTGGTCCGGCGCTTGCCAGACTTCCAGCGCAGAGTAGCGGAGCGCGTCCAGGGACAACTGAGGGCGCAAGGCAACCACCAGGTCATCTTCCACAACTACGGCATCGACGGGGTCATGGGGGCGTACGAACCGAACCGTGGGAAACCGACGTCGGCTTACGAGGTCGGCGTGGTGACAGAGGTGATTGCGGAGAGTCAGGCGCTGGCCAACGAGGCCTGTCGGCGCCTTTACGCGCAGGTCCACATGATGATGTACGAGGGGCGGGCCACAGGAGAGATGAACTACGCCTCGCCGTTTTCCTCAGTGGTGGTCGAGGTTGGTCCCGCCTACCGCTACACCCTGAACCATCTGCTCCCTCTGGATGACCCCCACGAGCTTTTCCGAATGGAGCTTTTTGACGTCTCGGGTAGCGCCTGGAAGGAGGTCCCTGGATGGTGAAGCTGGCTGAGTTGTCGGACATGGTCCGCAGTCGCAGGGTGGGCCAGCGCGCTTTCGAGGCGGACATCATATTCAAGGAGGAGTCTGCCTATCAGAGGGTGGTGGACGCGGACATCTTCACCAGGGAGTTCGTCGCTTCCCTCTACCGAACATCCGTATCCAACGTGCTGGCTGTCGAGGCCTTTGACGCTGGAAAGACTATCCACATTGTGCTGATGCGGCCGGGTGGCCGTGCATCGGGCGATCCCGGCGAGACTGACGTCAGCGGGGGGCTACAGTACCTCCCGCTGGCCGAAGTCGAAGTCCCCAGTTGAAGCCGCCCCGCCAGCTTGAAGCCCCCGATCGCTATGGCCGTCGGCTTGCACCCTTGCTTTTGAGGACAACTGGCTCGGTTGACATTGTCCGCTCACCCTGAGCCTGTCGAAGGGCGAGCGGACCCAGCAGGTTTCCGCTCATGGTTCGACAAGCTCACCACGAGTGGGAGACATGGCAGGATGCCAATGTTGGTGTCGCCTGGCCGGGGCTACTGGATGCCTTCCCGCCGCAGCCGCTCCACCGCGGTGTGGAAGGCGGCGATGGTGCGCCGAATGTCCTCGTCAATGTGGGCTGCGGAGACCAGGTTGCCGCTCCAGCGGAAGTCGCACCCCTGGAGCAGCATTGCCTTCCGCAAGGGCTCGGCCAGCTCGGCGCCGCCCTGAAGAAGCCTTTCCTGCGGCACTTGTGTGATGGCTGCTGCGTTGCCCGACGCGCCTGGGAAGTCGGGCGACAGGTACACGTGGACGATGCAGCCCACGCCGTAGGCGCAGCCGCGCAAGTCCAGGTCTACGAGCACCTGGTTCAGGTCCTGGCGCAGCCCCTCGGCCTGCCGCGTGGCCTGGCGTTGGGGCACGCCGGTGTTCAGCACCTCCAATGCGGCAATTGCTCCTGCCAGGGCGACCGGGTTGGGGTTCCACGCGCTGAGCTGCGCCCTGTATCCCACGGGGGCCTGAGCTAACGCGGGACTCCGGGCCAATGCTTCCATGATGTCTGCCATGCCGACGACGGCCCCGCAGGCCACGCCCCCACAGGCCGATCCAGCGTGGACGGCCAACTCCGGCGTCACGCTGAAGAACTCTGAGGCCCCGCCGGGGGCCAGGCGGAAGCCGGTGACTGCCTCGTCCAGGACCAGGAGGGTGCCGTACCGCTGCGTCAGTCGCCGCAGGTCGTCCAGGAAGCCGGAAGGCAATGGGCATGCACCCCAGAGGGCACCCACGGGCTCCATGATGACGGCCGCCACGTCATTGGAGCGGAGTTCATGCTCCAGCGCGGCAACATCCGTCGGGATGGTGCTCATGGTGCTTGCCTCGCCAAGCCCCAGGTCGGCGGGACTCTGGGATGACAGCTCTTCGGGCCAACCGTGGGCGTGACCAAGGAACTTGACGATGCGGCGCCGTCCCGTGTAGGCCCGGGCCAGTCGCAGCGCCACCATCACCGCCTCAGCCAGGGAGCCGGTCATCTTGGCCAACCCGGCCCACGGGCAGGCCTGGAGCACCAGCTCTGCCCACCGTACCTCCAACTCCTGGTAGTAGTCCAAGGCGACTCCTCTGCCTATCTGGGCAGCCACCGCTTGGGCCACCACGGGAGGGCTGTGGCCCAAGACCAGGGAGTTATGGCTCATGCAGTAGTCAATGAGTTCGTGGCCGTCTATCGTCCACTTGTGTGACCCCGCCGTGCGCGCCGCCGCCACGGGGAACAGTCCCGGCCCCGTCCTGGGCTGGGATGCTGTGCCCAACACTTGACTGGCGCGGCGATGGAGGTCAGCCGAGAGGTGGAACCGCTGGCGGAACTCTTGGTCCAGGGCATTCCATCGGGAGGTCATCTCACGTCCTCTCATGGCAGTTGGACGTCGTCATTGTACCATTGGCGGCGAGGGTGGCCCTTGTTCAGGCAGCTACATGCAGGGCCTTTTCGTTTTCACCCCTTCCCCCGGAAACGGGGGAAGGCTAGGATGGGGGCGAACGAGCGACAGTCAAAAGGCCCTGAGCTGCATGGCGCTTGCTGCCCTTGGGCTCTCGCCGCTGCACATGGGACCGCGGAATCGCTCCCAGGACTCCGACTTGGATGCTCCGGACGGAGACAGGGGGGTCCGGTTGCGCTACACTGGCATGAGCAAGAAACAAGGTGCCCGGTGCAACCTTGAGGAGGCCCGATGAACAACTGGAAAAGTCCTGGCAGCTTGGTCTGGATTACTGTGCAGTGCCCGGAGTGCCACAGAATCATTCGGCGGGTGAAGCTCCCCGGCCTGGAGCAACGAGTTCACCACCGCCAGTGCGACAACTGTGCCACCCAGGGGCGGCGCGAGCGACAACCGCAGCGCAAGGCAGGCCCGGAGCGACGCCGTGTCCCTGCCAAAGAGCCTGCGGCGAAGGAAGCGAGCTAGGCAGGGCCTGCATGCGGGGGAGCGGCATGACGGTGCCGCGGGTCTATCTACAGTTGAGATGCCAAGCCAAGCGCTAAGGAGGGCCTATGTCCCGGCTCTTTCGATGGTTTGGGCACGTGCGGCAACGTCCCTGGTATGCAGCCTTCGCCATCCTTCTGAGCCTTCTCGCGTTTGCCGCTGGGATGGCCCTGGTAGTGGCCCTTGACCTGGGCTCGCGCTCGCAGCAAGAGCGCTGGGGCATGGTGGTGTTCATGGGTTTCGCGGTGGGACTCGCCTTCCTCGTTGGGACCAATGTCCTGCTGGAGCTCCTGGGCCTGGGCTCCCGCAACAAGGGGAAGGGGGAGGCCACCCGCCAGTAAAGGCCGCCGGCCGTCCGCATGGCATCGGAAGGCAGTGAGCTGAGGGCGGAGGCGCCGTCCTGGGCGGAAGGTCCAGTAACTACCCGCGTAGTGCCCCCGTGCTGGCCCTTGTCCCCTGCGAAGGGCTTTGCCTCAAAAGTTACTTCCCGCTCTTTTGGTGCGCTTCTTCGCCTGGCTTCGACCATCCCCCTAGACCCCCTTCCTGGCCAGGAAGGGGGAAATGAAGGGGAAACGGGGGACACCCCCGTT
>JACQUK010000131.1 GCA_016210325.1 Chloroflexota bacterium | reverse complement strand
CGATGCACGGATGGCGGTCTACCGCACCCGCAACCAAGGCGAGACGTGGGAGAAGCTCACGAGAGGGCTGCCCCAGAAGAACGCGTACCTGAACGTGCTACGGGAAGGCATGGCGGTGGACGCCTTGCGGCCCGCGGGCCTGTACCTGGGCACCAACACCGGCCAACTTTACTTCAGTGCCGATGAAGGCGACTCGTGGCGTCAGGCTGCACCGTTGTTCCCGCCTGTCAACAGCGTGGGCACCGCGACGCTGTAGGTGATTATGTCTCCGCCACTATAGCTTCCGTGTCTTGGGTAGGAAGCTCCGGCGCTGAAGCCAGGGGATAACGCCCTGAGGCATCCCCAGCACCAGCAGGATGAGCAATGCACCAAAGATAGCGAGGTGCAGTGCAAGGAAACGCGACCAGATGATTTCGGCAACAAATGTGAAAACGACGGCACCCAAGACAGGGCCGAAGACAGTCCCCTGACCGCCAAAGAGCGCCATGACAATGGGTCGGACGGTGTAGTTGATGTTGAACACCGATGCTGGCTCGATGTAGCTGAGGAAGGCGGCCTGGACAGCGCCCGCGGCGCCGCCAAAGAGCGCACTTAGGGCAAAAGCAGCTAGCTTGACAGTCCCTGTGTGAATCCCCATCACCTGGGCGGCAAGCTCGTCCTCCCGGACAGAAAGGAGGCGGAGGCCAAAGCGGCTGTTTGCTATGGCGTACGTTGCAAGCACTGTGGCCAGGGCTATCAGACCCATGACGTAGTACTGCATGGTCAGAGACATGCCAGAGAGCATGGGGATGCCTACGCCCCCCTTAGTCACAGGTGCCAGGAACCGCGTTGATGCTAGAATACCGACGACGGTGGCAAGGCTCAGCATGGCAATGGCAAAGTATACGCCGCGGATGCGCAGTAACGGCAGCCCCACGATGAGGGCAAAGGCCGCCGCCAAACCACTAGCCGTCGGGATGGCCACGATCCAAGGGAAATGGTAGCGGGTAATGAGGACGGCCATGCCATAGGCGCCCACTCCCAGGAAGGCTGTATATCCAAAGTTGATATACCCCGTGTAGCCGGAGAACATGTTCCATCCTGCGCTCAGGGTAATGAACATGTACAGTAGGAAAAAGAGGCTAACAATATAGGGTGATGTGAAACTTGGCAGGAGGCCCAGCACAAGCAGCACTGCCGCTGCTAGAACGCCTACGGCAACACCAACGCGTCGTCTTACGGAGATTCGCTCGGCAGTCGTCGCTGTGGAGGCTTCCATAGACTAGGCCTCTACCCGGGCGCCAAAGATGCCTGCGGGACGGACGAGGAGCACCATGATGAGCACCACGAAGGCGATGATCTGACCGACCTCCGCGCTTAGATAGAAGGTCCCTGCACTCTCCGCAACGCCAATAAGAAGAGCGCCTAACAAGGCGCCCCCTATACTGCCCAGACCGCCTAGGACTACGACGGCAAAGGCCCTCAGGATAATAATAGACCCGATGGCGGGATACACGGCGGAGGTGATGGCCGCCAGCACTCCCGCGGCCCCCGCCAGTGCCGCGCCCACCGCAAAGCTGACCATCCGGACGCGCCGCACATCTATGCCACATGCCATGGCTACCTCGGCGTTCTGAGAGGTAGCACGAATAGCTTTCCCCCATGATGTGAACCGAAGAAAGGAGAAGAGAACTGTACCCAGGACGCCGCCGATGCCGAAGGACAGCAGCGTATACCGAGCATACGATGCCCCCAGGAGCTGCGCAGGTTCGCCCATGTAAGGTATGCCACGCAAGTTGGTTGTGAAGAAATACTGGGCCAAGTTCATGAGGACGATGGAGATGCCGAAGGTCAGCAGGAGAGAAGAGAGGACTGGCTTGCCCACCACCCGTTCCACCAGGAGCCGCTGGACTACCATGCCAGCTACGAACATTACCGGCATGACAATCACGATGGTGAGCAGGGGATTAACGTGTCCCAAAGACCAGAGGAAGTAGGCTAGGAAGCCGCCCAGCATGAGGAATTCGCCGTGAGCGAAGTTCACCACTCGCATGACGCCGAAGACCATCGAGAGCCCTGACGCCAGCAGGGCATAGAGCATCCCGAGGAACAGCCCCCGGAGCACGACCTCCACTACCAGGAGGAACTGGTCCATTGGCCTCTCTTCCTAGCGCGGCTCACCGTGGTGCCCTTTCTATTCGCCCTTTCTGTTTGATAGTTTGCCGCATTGGGAGCCGTGTTATGCGATAGCCCTACAGTGGCCTCATGTTCTGGATCCACCCGCCTTGGACGGGCGAGGGCCCTCCCCCGGACCACCTTCTCTCCCGTAGCGAGAGCGATTCCTCGGTCGCTCCGCACCCTCAGGATGACATGGTCATACCAATGCCATTATCCCCGTTCAAACACCTGCTCGCCAAAAGCACTATCGAAGGAAACAGGGCCCGGCTGTGGCATATTCCTCCGGGTGGACAACCTGCTGCACCATCTTGCCCAGGCTGTCCTTCTGCCACTGAATCTGGAACGGGATCATGCCTGTCTGAAGGCCAGCGTTCGGTCCGTCAGCGACGACCTTGTAGTGACCGAAGATGGTGTCGGTCTCAGTCGTGAAGAGGAAATTGCGAATGAATTCGTTGTCCACCGCGCCTTTTGCCTTCAGGGAAGCCTCCAGGGTCTGGGCCAGCAGTTCCACGGTACCGAATCCACCTGCGGCATGGTAACCGGGGTCCTCGTGCCACAGGTCCTTGTAGCGTTGCACGAACGTTTGGTTATCGGTGATGTAACCCTGTGTCATGGTTTGAGGCAGCCAGCTAGAGTTCCCAGTCACGCACAGGGCCTGGTCCCCTACACTCTTCGCGTAGTCAGCCTCGGCGGGGCCGACAGCCCAGGTCATCAGCACGGGCTTATAGTTGACGGCATACGTCGCCTTGGTCAGGCCCACGCTCGCGGGGAAGTAGCCACCACCCATGAAGATGTCGGCGTTCGCGGCTTTGGCTTTCGAGGCTAGCGGAGTAAAGTCGGTGGTCTCTTTCGGGTAGGCCTCGTCCAGGACAATCTGCATCCCCAGTTCCTTAGCTTTGTCTCGAATGCCCTCAGCCATGGCAATGGGGAAAGCAGTATTCTCATAGACTAGGGCCACCGTCTTTGCGCCATGCTGGGCCGCTAGCTCCATACTGCCTACCAAGTACGGACGCGAGGAGTGGATGAGCTGGACAGTCCAGCGGTAACTCTTACCTTCCCAGATCCTCGGATCGGAGCCCATAGCGGTGATGGTGGGCATCTTGGCCTGTTCAAAAATTGGGGCGGTGGCGTTTGTGACGGCGCTGCTGTACGGCCCAAGAAGAATGTCTACTTTGTCCTGAGTCAGGAGCTTCTGGTACAGCCGTACCGCCGTAGCCGGGTCGCTCTGGTCGTCGTACACTATCAGCTTCAATGGTCGCTCCTGAATGCCGCCGCGCTCGTTGAGCGTTGTCACAGCCAGTTGATACCCACGGAACATAAACAGCCCAGCACGCTCGTATGGGCCTGTTTGAGAGACGGCTGCCCCAATCACGATGGGCTTTCCTGTTTCTACGGTGGACGTGGAGGCAGCCGTTGGGGTCGAGGTCGGGGTAGGAGCCGCCTCAGAGCAGGCCCCTGCAAGAACGAGGATGCCGAGCACCAAGACGACTAGCGCCAAGAGCCGTTTCACGTGCTTCCTCCTTGTGCTGGACGTCAGCCACGATATGAGGCTGTACTAGCACTCTCTATGGACAATACATGCATCGGGTTGCCCAGCGAGACTTGTACACCTATCGGGCTTGCCCGTCAAGCCCGTTGGTCTCCTAAACCAAAACCAAGGTGAAACCCGCAGGATTCGTGCAGGCTTAGCTTCGCCTCGTCATTCCGGCGCAAGCCTGAATCCAGAGAACCGCGGCTGGACCCCGGCGTTCGCCGGGGTGACGGACTGGCTGTCGGCCTTCCTGGATGGACCAAACGGGTCCGAGATTGAGACCCGCAGAGCTGCCGCAGGTATCGATGTAGATCTCACCTTGACTTTGGTTTAGGGTGGACCAAAAGGCCAGGAAGTGGCTCTGAGTGGGACCTTCGAGAAGCCCACGGGCCGGGAGTGGTGGCGCTCAGGGGCCAGGCTTGATGCGCCGGGGCGGTCAGACTTGCCCGCTGAGCTTGGCGAGGTAGTACACCAGCGGCGTCACCAGGACCAGGCTGTCCACCCGGTCCAGCAGCCCTCCGAAGCCGGGGAGCCAGGTGCCGGCGTCCTTGGCCTGGAACTCGCGCTTGATGGCCGACTCCAGCAGGTCTCCCCAGACAGCGCCCAGAGCTACCACCAGTGGCAACAGCAGGAGCAATGGCCAAGGGAAGTTGGCAGGGACGGCGGACCGCATAAGTCCAATCCCGATGGCGGCGCCCACGAGGTTGCCTGCGGCGCCCTCCCAGGTCTTGTTGGGGCTGAGGCGCGGGGCGAGCTTGTGTTTGCCCAGGAGTTTCCCTACAGTGAACGCCCCCACATCGCTCAGGGCCACGGCCAGTCCCAGGGCCAGCAGCAGCCCGGGTCCCATCTCCGGCTGCACATAGATGAGCATGAAGTGGCCTAGCAGCCAGGCCAGGTACCCCCAGCCAAAGGCGGCGAAGGCCAGGTCCCGTACCCCCGCCTTCTGGCCCTGGAATACTAGCGGCTGAAGGGTCGCGACAACCAGCAGCAGCGCCGGCAGCGCGTAGAAGGCGAGAGCGGAGTGCAGTGCTGCGGGAGCCGCCAGTAACCCCATGCCCAGGAGCACCCAGCGGTAGGTCCTGGGTAGCCCCACCAGCTTTGAATACTCGCGCAACCCCTGGAACACTATCACTGTGACTAGCAGCAACGTTGGGATGCGCCCGCCGAGAACGGCCAGGACATACACCGGTGCGATGAGGACCCAGGTAAACAGACGCCTCCACAGCTCGCGGCGGTGCAGCTCCCGCAGGTGGCGGCGCTCGATGACGAGCAGGGCCACCAACGCAATGCCCAGGAGGCCGCCCACGGTCCTGAAGGTCGGCCAGAGAAGGGGGCTATTGAGGGGACTGGAGAACCACATAGGTCTTCCTCATTCGCTGGCACAGGGTGACTAGCAGGCCAACCAGGACGAAGGCCAGCAGGCCGTTGAACACCGGTCGGCCCGGCAGCGCCAGCGCCACCACGGAAGCCAGGGCCAGCAAAAGCATCCGGTCAGCCTTGCCCATGACGCCGCCGTACTGCCTGGGCCCCCCAGCCGCCTTCGATACTACCCCCAGGAAGCTGTTGAGCAGCATGAACACCAGGACGGCCACGGCGAGAGGAGTGCTCACCTCCGGCGCCTGGGCCAGTCCCCCGAAGAAGGCCACGTCCGAAAGGCGGTCGCACACCTCGTTGAGCACCTCGCCCCAGGGTCGGGCCACGCCCAGGTCTCTTGCCACCATGCCATCCAGGGCGTTGAGGGCGATGCGCAGCAAGGCAACGGCGGGCACCGCCAGGAGCGCCCAGGGCGTCCAGCGGGAGCCGTACAGAGCAAGGCCGCCCACCAGGCTCAGCCCCAGGGCAGAGAAGGTGAGCACATCCGGGTGGACGTGCCGCCGCACCAGGGGCCGCTCCACCGCCCGCAGGGCCCGCTGGAACTGTGGCTTGACGCCGTAGATGCCCATCTCAGTGCCCCTTGTCGTGGATGCCTACCGTGCGCTTGGCCTTGCTATGCCTGACACCAAGATACGAGAAGGTCCAGCCATGCTCTCCATGCTGCGCTCACATCCGGAACTGCACCAGGTACCAGTTGTATGCGAACAACACCACGTAGCCCATGGCCACAGGGAGAAAAAAGTCGCGGTAGTAACGGCGGAGGTATCGCCCCGATAGCCACACTAGCCCGGCGGACGCCAGCATCCTGGCAGCACGTGCCACCAAGGACAGGGGTATCACCGTCCACGGCGGTATCCCTGCCATGGCCCCGGCGACGCCGAAGAACTTGAAGTCTATACCACTGTAGGGCTGGGCCAGGAAAGCTCGCGCGCCATAGCGGCCCAGCCAGCCTTCAACCCTGGACTGGCGGGCCTCGCTGAACAGTGGTAGGTGGGGCAGCAGCGCCGCCCCGGCATCAGGCCGCAGGTAGGTGAGGAGGTAGAGGAGCGTGCCGCCTGCGGCTGACCCCAGGGCCGAGGCCAGCAGCAGCCGCCAGAAGGCCCGGCGCCCGCCCAGGGCCAGGGGCAGCAGCAGGGCCTCCGGGACCACGGGCCACCAGACCGCCTCGGCGAAGGCCCAGATGAACATCAGCCCCATGGCCCGCCGGGTGTGGGCGTAGGTCTCCCAGCGGTCAAACAGCCCACGGCCGACCTCGATTACCTTGGTGCGCATACCAAAGTCCTTCCCGTCGCGTGGGCTTGCTACGCCTGCCGCCACAGACCGCGGGCCAGCCCCACCAGGACGCCCAGGACAGCGCCTGCTATGGCCCCTGTCGGAACACCAACCACCAGCAGGGGTATCGCCACCAGGCCGCACTCGTGGCCACACAAGGCGTCTCCACCTACGGTGAGCAGGCCCAACACTCCGAAGAACACCAGGGCCGCTCCTATGCCCGCACCGATAGCCGCCGTTGTCCCAGCTCTCATTGTGTGCCTCCTCCGAGGTTTCATTTTTCAAAGCAGCGGACCACTGTTCACCTGTGGCGCCTGGGCCAGGTCGCTGGGGTTGTGCCCACCCTCAGGTCCGCCGGCTGGCGTCCCGGCTCCGCCTCCAGTGCCCTCATCGCAGCTTCCACGGCCCTCGTCGCCTCGATGTAGGAGGTCTTGCGAGAGAACTGGAGCGGCTTGCCAAAGCACACCTGAACACGGCCACGCCGGGGCACGGTCTGGTCCTTGGAAAGCACCTCGTAAGTGCCCTGGACGTGGACTGGCACCACCGACACCCCCATCTCTACCGCCATGAGCCCTGTACCGGACTTGAAGGGGCCAATGCGCCCGCTGATGGAGCGGGTCCCCTCGGGATAGATGAGGACAGACCACCCTTTGTCCAGCAGGCGGCTACAGTGCTCCAGGCTGGGGCGGACCGAGCCAGTGCGGGAGAAGGGGAAGGCATTGAATAGGAAGGCGGCCGCCACTGCCTTCCATCGCTCTTTCCCGAACCAGACGTCGGCGGCAGCGGCCACCGCCGTGCGGGAGCGCCAGCGGGCAGGCAGGGCAGCCAGCACGGCCGGGGTGTCCAAGTGGCTCAGGTGGTTGGCTGCGAACAGCACAGGTCCCTGGAGCCCCTTCAGGTGCTCCGCACCCTGCACCCTGACGGGGGCCAGCAAACGCAGCACCGGGAAGGCCAGCAAGGCCTGCGCGCTGGCCCGTCCCAGACGGGCCAGCGGGTGCAGAGGCCACTGCCAGTACCGCGGCCTCTGGGCTACCTGTCCCACCTGGGCGACCTGCACTTCCAGCTCTTCCAACGTGGTATCAGCGGAGACCTGGGACTCGTCCAAATAGACGCCCATCTCCGTTTCGACGGCTGCCAGCAGCTCTACGCGCCCCAGGGAGTCCATGCCTAGCTCGGAGCCCAACCGCATGGCAGGCTGTAGCTGCCCCGCCGGCACCTGGAGCAGGCGGGACAGGAGCTGGGCGAGAGGTGTAGCAGGGGCAGCCTGGTCCGCGCCGACGGGCGCCGTTGGCTTAGTGCCGGCCTTGAGGCGCAGAAGTTGCTCCAGGACCTGGTGCTTCTTGACCTTCAATGTGTGGGTGCGAGGGAAGTCGACCTCCGGCCAGACGGTGGCCCCCTGGATGCGCTGATGGTCGGCCAGCGCGCCGTTAGCCGCCTCCACAGCCGCCCTGGCATCGGCCTTGCCATCCCTCATGAGCAGGACTGCATGTACCTGGATATCCTGTCCTTGCCTGGGCAGGCCCACCACCGCTGCGTCGGCCACGTCCGGGTGCTTCTTTAGCAGGGCCTCGATGTCCTCCGGGTACACGTTGAGACCACTCGCCAGGACAATGAGGTCCTTCTTCCGCCCTTTGAAGTACAGGAAGCCGTCAGCATCCTGGCACCCCAGGTCGCCCGTCCTGTACCAACCATCCTCAAAGGCTTCGTGCGTCGCCCGCGGGTCCTGCCAGTAGCCAGGAGTCACGTTGCCCCCTCGGACAAGGATTTCCCCGTCACTGGCGGTCCGCACCCGCACGCCGGGCAGGGGCATTCCTACGGAGTCCAGCTTGCGTCGCTGGAAGGTGTTACAGCTAATGATGGGCGCAGCCTCGGTAGTGCCGTAGCCCTGGAGCACCACGATGCCCAGGTCCTCCCACTGCTGCGCCAGGGCTGGGTCAAGGTAGGCGCCGCCACACATGACGAACCTCAGGGCGCCCCCCAACTGGCGGTGCACCGGGGCAAACAGCCGGCGGCGCAGCGGGAAGGGTAGATGGGGAGCCACCCTGTGAAGCATGCGCCATGCCCGGTCTTTGCCCTGTTCCCTGACCCGGCCCTCAATGGCGTTCATGAACAACTGCAAGGCCTGGGGCACCAGCACCAGGGTGGTGATGCGGTACTCTCTGAGGGCACGCAGAATGAGGGTGGGCTGGCGTCCCTGGGGGTAGTAGATGGAAGCACCACCGGAGAGCGGGGCCAGAAGCCCCACCGTCTGCTCCAGCATGTGGCTCAGCGGAAGCAGGGACAGCAGGCGGTACGTGGGCTTGCTGGGGACTGCCTGGGTTGCTGCCCTTACGTTGGCCGCTATGTTGCCGTGGGTGAGGATGACCCCCTTGGGGTCGCCGGTGGTGCCCGAGGTGAACATGACCTCGGCAATGTCACTGGGGGCTAAGGGGACCTCCTGGTAGCCAGTGTCTTCCTGCGCCAAGGTCTCCAGTCCTTCCAGATGGACGACGGGGACTCCTGCCTCCTCGAAGCTGCTGCTTGCAGTCGCCGCTGACAGGAACGCGAGCCTGGGCTGCGTGCGCTCCACCACCTTTCGCACGAACTCGGGGGAGCTGCGCACATCCAGGGGGACCACAATGGCGCCGGTCCGCAGGCACCCGAAGTAGGCTGCTACCCACTGCGGCGAGTTTGGGGCCCACAGAATGGCCCGGTCGCCTTTGTGTATCCCCCTCCGCTGTAGAAACGCGGCGGTGTGCCCTGAAAGTGCCCACAGGCAGGCGTAGGTCCAGCGTTCCGTTCTGTAGCCCTGCCTTGCTATCACCGCAGGCCTGTTCCCGAAGGCAGCCGCGGCCTGCTGAAGGAGACTCACAATGGTGTCCGCTGTGTCCGCCACTTCCCTCCTCCTTCTGTGTGGAGGTTTCCCTTGCTGCCCCCAGCGTAGCTGCCATTTGCGTCTTCACCGGAGTTGCAGATGCACCAAAGAAGGCGACGCTGCATACCAACGCTGGGTAGTACAGAAATACCCCCCATGACTGGTTAAGAAGCAGAGGGGAAAGACCTGGAGATACATACCCGGTACTAGAGGCCTGGTGATTTTGTGAGCACCGTTGAGGAGAGCGGCTTCCAGGTGGAGGAGCGAGGGTCACGCCCTACGGGGCGCGCATGGTGCATCCGGCACGGGCAATGGCCCCCCCTGGCCCGGAGCCAGGCAGCGCCCCGAAGCTGGAGTCGCTAATGTTCCTGGGGGTCCTGTTTCTTCAGAAGGCCGTGCTGGGCGGCGAAGACGGCGGCCTCGCTGCGCCGGGTAAGGCCCAGCTTTTCCAGGATACGGCTGACGTGGTTGCGTGCAGTGTTCTCGCTGATGACCAACCTGTTGGCGATCTCCTTGTTGGTGAGCCCCTGGGCCACCAGCGCCACGACCTCCTTCTCGCGCTCCGAGAGGAGGGCCGCCTGGTGGGCCTGCTCTTTCAACGTCAGCTCCTTGAGGCGGGCCAACACACGGCTCGTCATAGCGGGGTCCAGCAGCGCTTCTCCTCTGGCCACCGCCCGAAGTGCCTTCAGAAGGTCTGCGCGGCCAACGTTCTTGAGCAGGAAGCCAGAGGCTCCAGCAATGACGGCAGACAGCACCGCCTCTTCCTCGCCGAAGGAGGTCAACATAAGCACCGCCACCTGGGGATGAGCGCTCTTTATGGCCCGGCAGGCCTCGATGCCACTCATCTCCCCCATGCGCACGTCCATGAGGACGACCTTGGGCTCCAGCAGAGGGACCTTGCGCACGGCCTCCTCAGCCGAGCCAGCCTCTCCTACCACCTCCAGATCCGACTCTGGCTCCAGGATGGCCGCTAGGCCGGTGCGCACCACCTCGTGGTCGTCCACTACCATCACCCGGATACGACTCATGCCACACCCCCTTTGCCAAGGTCAGCAGGGAAGCCGTATGACAACCTCCGTGCCTTTCCCTGGCGCACTGCGCATCGTGAACGAACCCCCAAGCTCTTCGGCCCGCTGGCGCATGTTCTGGAGGCCGTGGCCCGACGGCGCCTTTGTCGCGTCGAACCCCTGCCCGTTGTCCTTCACCGCAAGCTGCACCTCGCCGGGCAGGAACTCCAGCAAGAGTTCCACACGGGAAGCCCCAGCGTGCTTAAAGACGTTGGCCAACGCCTCCTGGGTCACCCGGTACAGGCATGTTGCCACTGGCACCGGCACCTGCCGCTCCTCTCCCACAGTCTCCAGGTGAGCGAGGATGCCAGCGACCTTGTCGAACTCCCGCACTTGATGCTCCACCATCGCCGCTGCGCCTTTCTCCCCTGCCAGGTACGGCTTCAGGTCGTAGATATAATGTCGTACCTCCAGCAGCGTCTCTTTGGAGAGGGCCACCAGCTTCCCCAGCCGTTCTCTCAGGTCGTGGCGCTGCTGTTGGGCCAGCTCGGCACAGGTCTCCAGTTGCAGGCTGAGCATGTAGATGGACTGGGCGATACCGTCGTGGATCTCGCGGGCGATGCGCCCTCGCTCCTCTTGCGCTGCCAGCTCGGCCTTCTGCCGGGCCAGGGACACGTTGTGGATGCCCACAGCGAGCTGATTGGCGATAGCTTCCACGAGGTGCACTGACTGACCGGGCCGGGGTCGGCCGCCGCGCACCCCAGCCGTCACCACCCCCAACAGCTCCTCGCCGACTAGCATCGGGACGGCTGCGTACCATCCACTACCTGCCGTATTGGGCGCGATGAGCGTCCGCTGCTCCTTCGCCGCCTTGTCCACCAGGTCCGCCCGCAACTCCTCTACGCCCACGCTGGAGGCGGCCAACTGGAGGCTACCCTGGCGGTGAAGAAAGACGGCAAACTGCTCAAAGAGCCCGGAGGTGCGGACTACCTGGGCGGTCCGGCTCACCAGGTGGTCCAGGTCAGTCCCCGCCTGGACCATTTGCTGGGCCATCTGGAACAGCGCTTCAGTCTCGTCCAGCGCCTGCCGGGTGCGCAGCCGCTGGGACTGGAGGTTGCGAAACAGCGCGCCCAGGTAGCTAACAGCAATGGCCACCAGCAACGCGGTCACCAGGTTGCCAATGAAGAAGCTCCGCTGGCCTAGCTGCATGGCGTCTTCAAGACCGTTGCCGGCAAGGCCAACGGTCTTGAAGACGCCATGCAGCTAGGCCAGCGGCGGTCGCCATTCCCCAGACAGGGCGAAGCAGGAAACAGGGCACGAGCAGAGAGGTTACCGCGTAATGCCAGAAGGGGCTGCCCCAGCCGCCACTGAAAAAGACCACGGTAAGGCTGCCCAGGATGTCCGCCAGGCCTACGGCCACCAGGTCAGAAGGGGTCCTGAGGAGAGTGGGACCACCAGCGTACCTGGCCAGGCGTGGGTGCAAGAGAAGGACATAGAGGGTCCCCAGTGCCAACTGGAGGGCGGTGTACATGAGCAGGCCCGGTTCGTAGCGGAGGTTGACCTCAGGCGCAGACCGGGTCAGGACAACCAGCAGCGCCATTGCCCATGTGAGGCCGCGAAAGGGAAGGAAGAAGCCCACCGGGTTTGCGGTGGCGCTTGCTACCACCCGCTCCCACCGGCCCCTCCATGTAACCGCCACGCGCATCCTCATAGCTTAGCTCTGGTAGAAAGGCCTAAAGCGTACCGCCAAAGTAGCTGAATCCTGTAGGTAGGTCAAGGGCCACGGGATGACGCCAACTGCTACAGTGATGGGTGGTCAGCTTTCGGCTGGGGGCCAACCCCAGATTCGGTCTCGCTAAGACCAACTACATCTGTACAGTCACGACCGGGAGCGGGAACAGTAGCAGGGGATCGTCATGCTGCTCTGAGACAGCATTCCCAGGTGCGATAGCAGGGATTGGACGGCTTAATGGAGAATAAACCGGGCAATACCTGCATCCTCGCTGTGACAGCGATTGGCCGGTTTGAGGTACCTTCAAGTAGGCAAAGCGGGAGTGTCCGCCATACTGGGGATTTGACATCTGACAGGCGCCCCACGGCTCGTGTATCCTTGAGGCCATGACGATGGTGGAGCGTCCGAAGGGGATTCGCTCAGCCCTGGCCGAACGGTGGGGACCGGCTTCGCGGGCGTGGGCCCTCTTGCGGCGTTTGGACGGCTGGCTGTTGCTGGCGGTGGCGCTCGGCGCCTGGTTGCGCTTCGCACGCCTGGGCGATTTCCACAACGCCTACTACACGGCCACCACGGCCTCGATGCTCACGAGCGCGAAGAACTTCTTCTTCGGCTCCTTCGACTCAGGTGGCGTGGTTACCGTTGACAAACCCCCGGCGGCCTTCTGGCTTGACAGCATCCCCGCGGCGATCTGGGGGGTGAAGGCGTGGACGGTGGCCCTGCCGCAAGTGCTGATGGGCATTGCCGCCATCCTCGTGCTGTACCTGGCGATCAAGCCGGCCTTTGGACGCATGGCTGCTGCGGCCTCGGCGCTGCTGCTGGCCGCCATCCCGGCGAGCGTCGTGATCGACAGTCGCAATGAGCCCGATGCGCTCCTGTCCTTCACCCTGCTCCTGGCCGCCACCAGCATCGTGCGGGCCGCCCGGACAGGCAAGTGGCAGTGGCATGGGGCCTTCGCGCTGCTCATGGGCATCGCCTTCAACACGAAGATGCTGGTCGCCTTCCTGCCCCTGCCTGCCTTCCTCCTTTACTACGCCCTCGCGGTGAACCTGCCGCTCCGCCGGGCCGCCTTCCGGATGGCGACGGCGACCATCGTCCTCGTTGTCTTCTCCTTTTCCTGGGCCACCGCGGTCGCGCTGACACCGGCGGAGGAACGCCCTTACATCGGCTCGACGCGCGACAACTCCATTTGGACGCTGATCTTCAAGTACAACGGGCTCGACCGTTTCGGGGGCTTCGGCGGGCCGCGGCTCACCGCGCCTCAACAGCAACAGCCCGGCCCGCCTCAGGGAGGGTTGCCTGGAGGCCCGTCCCAGCCAGGCCAGCCGCCGCTGGGCGCAGGCGCTGGACAGCAGCCGCCTGGTCCTCCCGGCCCGGGCAATGCCGCGAGAGACTTCTTCGCTCTCTTCGGCAACAGCCTGGCCTCCCAGTTGGGCTGGCTCCTTCCCATCGGCATCTTTGCTTCCCTGGTCTGCCTGGTGCCCCTCTTTACGGAGCGGGTGTTTCGGAGGCCGTCGTCCTTCCTCGCCCACGTGCGCGGGTCGCCCCGGGCCTCCGAGGGCGTGCTATGGGCGGGATGGTTCGGGACGGCAGTGGTGGTGTTCGGCATCGCTGCTGCCACGAACACCCATCCCTACTACCTGGTGGGCGCGGCGGTGCCGCTGGCGGCGGTGGGGGGCATCGCGCTGGCGTCGCTTTTCGGCGCCTTCCACGCCGGGGGGGCCCTGGCGTGGCTGCTCCCCGCAGCCCTGGCGGTGGGCGGCATCTACGTGGCAGTGGCGGCGCGTGGAGCGGCGCACGACTGGGTTGTGGCAATCGCCTTCGCGGCAGCCCTCCTGGCCGGGGTGCCGCTGGCCATCGCCGCCTGGCGAAGGCTCACGGACACACGGCTGGCGGGCTGGGCCGCCGTGGCGGGGGCGCTGGCCCTGCTCCTCGTGCCTGCTTCGCTAGGATACGAGGCCGGCGGGCGGATCGCGGCCCCAGGGCCGCTCCCCGGCCAACCTGGCAGGCCACCCGAGGCGCCGTGGGGCGAGGCGGTCGCGGCCTACATCCGGAGCAAGGGAGACGCGGGGTCGCGCTTCGCTGTGGGCGCCTTCAGCGCCAGGGAGACGGCGCCTTTCATCATCGAGGGGACGCCGGCTGTCGCCATCGGCGGCTTTTCGGGGAACGACCCCATCTTCACGCTGGAGCGCTTCCGGTCCATGGTGGCCGCGGGCGAGCTGCGCTACTTCCTCTTTCAGCCCGGCAGCGTTCCCGGCCTTCCGACGGGCGGCCCCCAAGGGCAAGTGGAGCGCCAGAGGATAGCCACTTTTATCCGCACGGAGTGGCGGGATATGTCCCTGGAGGCGGGGCTTCCCCAGGGGACGCTCTGGAGGTACGGGCGGTAGGAGTCAGCCTCTCAGCACACGATTGGGCCACGGCCTTTCGGCCATGGAAACGTGCCAGTTACACTGGGCGACCAGTTAGCGATGACCGCTTCAGCTTGCTGGCTGGCCTGAACGTTTCTTCGGGCCATGCTTGGCTCCTTTCTCCTGGGGTGCTCTACCGCACCAAAGGAGCCTCGACCAGCCCCAAGCACTTCGGTCCCTCAGGCCTCAGAGGTGTCCAACGATTGGTGACACGCTACAGCGTCAGCGATAAGATATGTCCGTGCAAGGGGACAAGCTGGTCATTCCAGGCAACGGCCGGCGTGGGGCTGTCGTGGGGCAACGTGGCCACACCTTCTTTTGTCCGAAGTGCTGCGGCAACAGAGCGGCCTCATGAAGAGTTTCTGCGTCCGCGTAGGCGCACAAGCTCACCTTCATAGCCGTAGCACCCGGTCCAGTCTCCGTAACAATTGAGAATAATCGAGCCAGGCCGCACAGATGTCCGATGCCTATGAGTGGAAGGCTGATGCCTCAATCGGCTGAGCAGTGGGGCCGGGGATACATACCCCCTTTCTCTGCCAAGCCTGTGCTGCCACAGGAGCGCAGGATGCCGGCTGCCTTGGTTATTGAGGGCATTGTCAAACACTTCGGAGGGCTCGCTGCCTTGCAGGGGTGCTCCTTTCGGGTGGACGATGGGGCTATTGTTGGTCTCATTGGACCCAACGGCGCTGGAAAGACCACTCTTTTCAACATCATCAGCGGCATTCTAAAGCCAGATAGTGGGCATATCCTGTTTGGGAAGGAGGACATCACGGGTCTGGCGCCGTACAGGATTGCTCGCAAAGGTATCGTCCGTACCTTTCAGATTACCCGCGTTTTCCCCAACATGACGGTCTGGGAAAACCTGAAGCTCTTCACAAAGACGCCTGTACTTCAGCGTCGCGCCCACGAACTCCTGCACCTGACCAACCTCTTGCCGCTGGTACGGGAATACGCATCCGACCTTTCCTTCGGTCAACAGAAGCTACTAGAGCTTGTCCGCATCATGATGCTTGAGCCCCAGATCGTGCTGCTGGATGAGCCGACGGCTGGTGTCAACCCCACGATGAAGAACCACATCCTCGACGTCATTCACATGTTGAACGCTCAGGGTATCACGTTTGTCATTATCGAGCACGATATGAAGGTTATCATGGGTCACTGCCACAAGGTGGTTGTCCTGAATTTCGGGCAGACCATTGCCGAGGGGTCTGCGGAGGAAATTCAGCAGAATGAAGCGGTCGTGGAGGCCTACTTGGGGACGCACAAGGAGGATGGGCATTGACCGAGGATAGCGCCATTCTCCAGTTGCGGAACGTCACCGGAGGCTACGGCAAGAAACAGGTCCTCTTTGGCGTCTCCCTCGTGGTACGCCGCGGTGAACTCGTAGCTATCATCGGCCCCAACGGCGCTGGCAAGTCTACAGTGTTTAAAGTCGCCATGGGTTATCTTCAGCCCTGGGAGGGGCTTGTATTCCTGAACGGGCAGGGGGTCAGAAGCCTCCCGACGCACGAGCGGGTGGCCCGACGGATGGGCTATGTACCCCAGGGACGCGTGGTGTTCCCTGATATGACTGTGGACGAGCACTTGGACGTGGGCGCGTGGCTGGTCAAGTCACGTGAGGCGCGGCGGCGCGCCAAGGAATATGTGTTTCAGATATTCCCTCGCCTGGCCGAGCGGAGGGGCCAGAAGGCGGGCACCATGAGCGGGGGCGAGCGCCAGATGCTCTCGATGGGCCGGGCGCTCATGGCCCAGCCAACGATCATTCTTCTGGATGAGCCGTCCCTTGGACTATCTCCCAAGCTGGTCGACGAGGTGTTCCAACATATTGAGACGATCAATCGTGCGGGCGTGGCTGTTCTCATGGTGGAGCAGAACGCAGCCAAGGCCCTGCGCCATGCCCATCGTGCGTACGTCATTGATATGGGCAAGAACCATCTGGAGGGAAGTGGGAAGCAGTTACTGGATGACCCGGAGGTGAGGCGTTCCTATTTAGGAGGCTAGTGTGGTGTCCCCGAAGTTCGCCCACAATGTCGTTGCGAGACCCGATGAAATCGGGGCGTGGCAATGGTTCGGCAGGCTCACCACGGCGTCTGGAGGAGGGGTGGACCCCGCCTCTCCCGATTACATCGGGATTCCTCGCAATGACAATTCGTAAACGTATTTCGGAGACGGGACACTAGAGACTATCCGGAAACTCGCTCGGACACCGCCCCCTGAAGGGGGCGGTATGATGCCCCACCCCTCAGGGTGGGGTCGAAGATCCAGCTTCCGGATGGGTTCTAGGGCCTTTCGGTCCTCTTCCGGCTGTTCCCGACGCAAAAGGGAAAGTGCCGGAGACCGTCCAGTTCCCTATCAGGGATATAAGGGATGTCCCCCAGTGGGCGAATCCCTTTCCCTGGTCGGAGAATGAGCCGATAGCGGCAATGGCATCAGGGAGTGCACGGAGTACCCTGCCGGGTGGGGTGGACGACCTTTGCCTCCAATGAACGACATAGACAGGCGTGGGTGTGGAAAGTATGTTGGTCCAAGGAGGACCGAAAACCCCTGACCTAAACCAAGACCGAGGTGGGATCTACATGCTGGGCCACTGCGAGTTGAGGGGTCGAGGCAAGCAAGGCCTCTGCCCGGGCCTGCAAGACGGTGCGGCATCGGCGCTTGACCTCCTCCGTCCGCTGCGCCAGCCCGTGAAAGAACGCCCCCAGCTTCTCCCTGACTTTGGCCTTGGTCCCCAAGCACGCGTTCGCCGTGACCTCGTCTCGCGCCCAGTCCCAGATCGCCTCGTCCCCATTGAAGTCGGGGCTGTACGCGGGCAAGTTGACCAGCCGCAGGCGCACGTCCGGCGTGCTCAGGTAGGCCCGCAGGGTATCCCCGTGGTCCCGACTCTGGTCGGGATTGTCCCAGATGACCACCAGGGGCTCGGGGTGGCGCTCCCGCAGTTGCTATAGGAATGCCGCCGAGGTCTCGGCGGTGCTGTTCCCGTCCAACTCCATCACCTCGATCTCGCCCGTCTCCACGCACACGGCGGAATAGTAGCTTCCCTTCTCACCCCAGCGGGGGCTGGTCGAGTCCACCAGGGCGGGCTGCCCTTTGAGCACCCACTT
>JACQUK010000133.1 GCA_016210325.1 Chloroflexota bacterium | reverse complement strand
GCCAGCGCCTGGTCCAGAACCAGGCCTGCTCCTTGTCCACCAGCTTCTTCACCCGCAGCACAATCTCGCCGTCCTCCACTCTGACGTCGAGGAAGTCGCCCTCCTCAATGTTCAGCGATCGGCGGACAGACTGGGGCAAGGTGACCTGCGCCTTCTTCCGCACCTGGACTAGCTCCGACACAGCAAGACTCCCCTAGTCTGATTTTCCGACAGTCTTACTTTACCAGAGCAAAGAGGGGGTTGCAAGTGCACCCTGACTGGCAGTTGCTCTGGGCTAACGGCGCAGCGAACCCTGCTGTGGGACAGGACCAAGTCCTCTTCTCAAATGGGGGCCAATCCTTCGTATGGGGCAGAGTGTAGTGGTCCCAGGACAGGACGGCATAGAAGCCGGCCTCCTCGGCGGCCTGGGCCGCCGAGGCAGTGATGTCCGGGTCGCAGAAGGGGCGCCGATTGGGGTAGATCAGCACAAACTCCAAGGGTGACCTCCGATGCGAGAGCTTGGCCGAAATCGGTGGCAAGGGTGGGAGGCCCGCGCTGGAGGTTTTTTCGCATAGGCAGCCAGGGGGCATCCATTCCCCCGGGGCCCTCGCTTAGTCGTCTTGGTTGGCTTTCTACGGTGCTCTGGTTATGTCTTCGAGGCGCATGGACCGTTGAAGATAAATCCCAGTGACCCTTACGCGTTCCTCCCACAAAGGTTTGACGATGTCGCTCATCATTCCTTCCGGCACGATGATGTTGTGAGATTTTCCGTCGTCATCGACAAGCTGGATTTTTGGCCTCGTGACGTATCTGGCGTCAGCCAGCAACAACCTACCTTCAACAGTCGTTACCTTGCCTCGTTCCGATTTTCCTGGTTCTGCTGTGCTTTTTGCTATCAATCTGATTTGGTCGCGTGGTGTTGTAAGACTCACTCTTGTCTCTCCGCCTCGACGCAGCGCAGTGAAGCCAACTTGCCTGACCTCGTTACCGTCAGGCGCAAGGTTTTTCGCTATTCCAATGAAGTTGCGGTAGTAGGGTTCTTGCGGAATCTTGTCGCGCAGGGCTTGTTCATCAGACTTGGTGAAGTGCTCAAGGCAAACCATGATTTCGTCGATGAGGCGCGTCGGGTCCACGAATTGGAACTGCTGCTCCAGTCCAGGGAGAGGCCGTTGGCGATGCATGACTCTCAAGGTCATGGCGAAGCTGGCCGCCCTTGGCACTGAGAGATAGAGACCGTATTCCCGAACCTCACGGGGTGTGGTGCCGCGTTCGCGGTAAGGGCTGCCCCTCAACCGCTCTGCGGTTCGCGATATCAGCTTGCGAGCGTCCTCGATTCTCATGATAAGTTGTTCACTGGGAGCGAGGCCAAAACTGACGGTGGGGCCAGAAATCGATAGCTGCAACTCCCCAGAATCTAATGTGAAACCCCTCAGATCGAGATGTCTCTTGAAATGCACTTCCTCGAGAAGATCCCGTAGCTCGTCTGCTATGTCTCCTGGTGGGTTTCCTGAGAGAGCGGCTGCAATCAGTTTTTCAGCCTCTCGGAGTTCGGAGCAGGCCATGGCGAGGGAGGCTGCACTACGGAGCAGAATGGAACGGCTAGGTTCAATTGACACGTCCGGGATGAGCAGCTCGGCGGCTTTCGATTCTTTTTCGTATGCTTGCCGGAACAACCTACCAGCTTGCTCCGGGTCGCCTCGTAGTCTGGCGACCGACGCCCTCTCCGCAAGATCCATAGCTTCGTCATGCAGTTTTCGGAGTTCGTTCATTTCTTGACTACCTGTGACAGTGGTGAGCCAAATTCGACAACGACAACGTAGGCTGGCAAGCTTGTGTCATCTGAGCTCGAGAACCGCCCGAGTTTCTGGGTCACCCTCGTTCTTACGGTGCTTTTGTCCCCACTACGTATCCCTGATACTTCCAACCGCGCGGCTTTCTGAAACGGCAAATCCCCGCCCTGTTCCGCCACACCAAGCGAGTAGTCGAATCTCGTCCCTTTGTACGATCTTTCAATGATGGTGTAGTCTGTGAGGTCGAGTATCAGCAGTATAGCCACACCATAGGCCCCTTGCTCGGTGGTGTATTCAGCGTCGCTCCAACAACGAAGCATCTGGCTTGTTACGTTTTGCCAGAATACCTGGTACCCGGCATCGAACGATCCACGCACTTGTAGCTCGACACCATTACAATGGCTCTGGCTTTCGAGACAAACTGCACCTGCTTCAGCCAGCGTGTCGCCGTAGGCTGGCGTGATACCTGGGAGGCCCTTTGCCAATTCTGTGAGCACAAGCTTGCCGCGCTTCATTCGTGCAAGACCTCTGCCGCAAAGAACTTCTCTCGCGGCCCCATAGTACGCTGCCGCTGGAGCGTCTTCAATATCTGCCTTCGCTCCGTCGTGAGTTCACTCTGAGGTTGGCACGACTTGATCGTTTCAGCCCGTTGGTCGCCTCCCGCAGAACGCGCCGACTGATCCCCATGCCGCCCGGTTGCTGCAGGCACACCTCCTCACGGCCCTCCGGACTGACCGTAGCGCCCGGCTCGCGCTCTCGGCCTTCCTCAAACACACGTCGCACTCGCGCGGCGGTGCTGGCTCCTCACTCCCCCACCCTCAGCCCCTGCTCCGACTCCTTCTCCCCCTCAATCCGGCCCCAGTCCCACAGCAGCGGGCGGTAGCGCAGGGCCAGGTAGTCCTCCAGCATGTCCCGGTAGTGGGGGCCCGCCACGTGGCCCGAGTTCCCCGGCGGCAGGATGAACACCGACTTGCTGAAGTCGCCCAGGTCTATGATCTGCCGGTAGGTGACGATGGTCTCGGCGCGGAAGGCCGGGCCGCCACCGTGGCCGGTGTTGTTTACCGTGTCCCCGGAGCCGCCCACCGGAACAGTCCCCACGTTCAGCAGCGAGGCCGCCGGCTCCTCGCGGCCGACGCCGTGGCGGAAGCTGATGGCGTGGAGCGCGCCCCACGCCCAGCGCGAGGGGTCGCCCAGCGTCCCGTGCAGGTGGTCGCCAGCGGCGTCCAGGGCCTCGGCCAGCAGCGCATCCCAGCTTGGATAGGGGAAGGCGTCGGGCGACAGCAGCTCCCGGTCGTCCGCCAGGACCATAGCCAGGACGGCGGGCAGGAAGGTGCGCAGGGAGTCGTGGGAGGGCCTTGGCTCGGCCATGCGCTCCCGCAGGCGGCCCAGGGTGGCCTCGTAAACCTTCCAGCACAGCGCCTCGTACACGGCGCCCCCGGCCGAGTTCTTCGTATGATTGCCGTCCCAGGCCGCCAGGATGTCGCGCGCCGTCTTGCCCAGCTCGGTGGCGGGCTGCGCCTGCTGCACCAGTTGCACGCGGGCGGCCATGCGCGCGCCGGGGATGTTGTGCTGGTCACCCTGCATCTCGGCGAACTTGGCAACCGTGAAGGGCGCCCTCTCCCTGAGCATCTGCACGACCCGCTGCGCGCGGTAGGGTGTACCGGCAGGGGCGACGTAGTGGGGGAACTTGTAGGAGACGATGAGGTTGTTGGAGGTGTTGACGAAGTGGGTGCGTGGATTCACCACGCGGGGCATCTTCTCGAAGGGGACCTGGCCTGCCCACTCGTGCTCGCCGGTCCAGCCGGGCACCGGCAGGTGGGCCGGCCCGCCTTTGCGGATAGGGAGCTGGCCGGAGAGCAGGTAAGCGATGTTGCCCTCGTGGTCTGCCAGCACCCGGTTGGTGTGGCTGGTCCACTGGCGGTGGGCCTCGATAAGCCCGTGGACATCCCTGGCCGAGTGCATGGCGACAAAGCTGCTGAAGGTCTGCTGGACCTCCATGCCTGACCAGCGGAGGGCCACCGCGGCGTCGCCCCGGCCAGGGCCGCCGGAGACGATAGGCCCGTGGTGGGTCTCCAGCACCCGCTCTGTCAGTGGCTCGGCCCGCCCCTTGACCCGGACCTCCTCGGTGTGCACCTGCACCGGTCTCCACTCCCCCTGGTACAGGTAACGGGGCGGGTCGCCGTCCTGTACCTGCTCCAGGAACAGGTCCTGGGCATCGGCGCCGGCCGTGGTGAGGCTCCAGGCCGTGTGGCCGTTGTGGCCGTAGTAGGTGACGCCGGGCACCCCCGGCATGGAGGCGCCGATGAAGGAGAACTCCGGCCCCTCGATGTGCTGCACGTGCCAGAAAGAGGGCACGGTCACTGCCAGGTGCGGGTCGCCGGCCAGCAGCGAGTGGCCCGACTCGGTCAGGGTGCCGTCCACCGCCCAGTTGTTGGAGCCGTTCCCCTGCAAGATGCCGGCGGCGGCGTGGGCCTCCTCGAACTGCCGCAGCAACTCCGCCATCGCCCGCTCACCGGCCGGCTGGCCTGGCGGCACAATGGTAGGCGCGTCGGGCGGGTAGAAGGGGAAGAGCTTGGCGAAGCGCGCCGGGCCAAGGGCCCGCAGCACTTGGAGGCGGGCCAGCTTCACCAGCCCGTTCATGGACTGGGAGTCGCAGATGAGCTTCCAGCGGCCAGTGACGTCGGTAGGCTCCCACCTGGCCGGAGTGTAGCCCAGGACCTCGAACTCGATAGGCAGCGGGAAGCCCAGGTCCAGGTAGGCGTTGACCCCGGCGGTGTACGCCTCGACCACCAGGCGGCCCGCCTGCTCCAGGTGGGGCCACTCCTGCCGCGCAGCCCGCATGAGGCCGACGCGGCGGAAGAGGCGGTCGGGGCCCAGGCCGCCCTCGCCCACAATCTCCGCCAGGGTGCCGTGGAAGAAGCGGCGCGTCCGCTCCATGCCCCACAGGCGGTCCTGGGCGTGCAGGAACCCCTGGGCGAACCACATATCGTGGGCCGAGGTGGCTTTGGCGTGGGGGACCCCATGCCGGTCCCAGACGATGCGCACGGGGCCGTCCAGTCCCTTCACAGCAAGCTGCCCATCCCGAGGGGGAAGCCGCCGCGCCGCCTCTCGGCGCAGGTGCTCCAGGGACAGGGGCTCTTTGGTGCTCATGGCTTTTTCGACCCTCCCGTTTCTGGACGCACCGAGTATAGCAGTGGGGCCGTTGGCAAGATACGCCTGCCATCGCTCTCTCCAGCCTTGCACGGACGTGAGAGCGTGTTTCCAAAGGGGGTAGGTGGGCAGAACGCGTATGGCTGGGAGATCGCAACGCCCCCCGCCAGATTGCCACGCCCTGACTACGTCGGGGCTCGCAATGACGAAAGGCGACGACACCGTGTCTAGCTGTCATTGCGAGCGAGCCTGCGAGCGAAGCAATCTGGCGGGGCAAGGGCAGACCTTCGGCTTTGGAAACACCCTCTAGGGCTGGCCTCAGACGATTGACAGACGGCGGAGGTATCCCTACGCTTCCCGCTGGCAGAGGGCAGGCTGGTGTGATTGGTTGCCCAGGCCGGCCCCTGGGCCAAGACCTGTCTATTGAGGAGGGACCGTGACCACTGCCCGGACGCCTGTCGAGGAAGTTGCGCCCCATTTGGCCAAGCTGACCGGCGACCTGTTTGGCGACCTGTGGGAGAGGCCCATTCTTTCCAAGCGGGAGCGGAGCCTCATCACCGTTGCCGCGGTGATCGCCCTCTCCCGGCCCGAGCACATACGGTTCCATGTCCGGCGGGCACTGGCCAGCGGCGTGACGAAGCAGGAGATCGGCGAGGCCATCACCCACCTGGCCTTCTACGCCGGGTGGCCTGCGGCCTACACTGCTGCCAACATCGCCAAGGAGGTCTTCGACGCGGGCTAGCCTTCTGCTTCGCCATTCCACGCTGACCAGACTGGTCCGCATCGTGTTGACAGTGGTGATAGCGGGCGGTACGCTGCCGTAAACAGGCAAGGCAGGCCAGGCGAAGGAGGTATCCCGTGGCGCAGCAGCTCCTGGTCAACCGGGTCCGTACCTACAGCAGCGGGACCCCAGGGCGCTCCCTCAACCAGGTGGGCAGCCACCACTTTGTCATTGACGAGCCGCCCCACGCCGGTGGCCCAGGGCAGGAGATTACCCCGGCCGATGCCTTCCTAGCCGGTGTCTCGGCCTGCGGCCTTCTGCTGGTGGAGACCTTCGCGCGGGAGGAAGGGGTGGACCTGCGGCGCACCGAGGTCAATATCGAGGGTGCCCGCAGCCCCAGCGACACCTCTCGGTTCACGGGCGTTAGCATGCGGTTCGAGCTTCACGGGCCGAGCCAGAGGCAGGCCGAGCACCTGGTGGAGCGGTACAAGAGCAAATGACCGCTCTACAAGGCGGTCGCCGTGGCGACCGAGGTCAAGGTCGAGGTAGTAGCGGGGCCTGCTTCCTAGGCGGCTACCCCCTCAGAGAGTTTCTTGTAGAGCTGGTCGGTCTTCGCCGCCATGATGAAGTCGTTGCGGTGAAGGCCGCGTATCTTGTGCGTCCACCACGTGACGGTGACCTTCCCCCACTCGGTGACCAGCCGGGGATGGTGTCCCTCCCCCTCGGCTAGCTCCCCCACGCCGTCCGTCATCGCCAACGCCTGGGTAAAGTCCTTGAAGCGGAAGGTGCGCTCCAGCTTCTTGACCCCGGCCTCCTCAATGAGCTTCCATTCCGGCACCTGTGGTTGAAGCTCCGCCATCTCCTGCTCCGTGACACGGGGCGAGTCGGCCCGGCACGCCACACACTTGTCTTGGACCAGCGTGGTCATCTCCCTCCTCCACTCCCTCATGCCAGACCCCGTAGTGCCAGCCTTCTTCGGGGTCCCATCTCAAGACTACCCCCAGGCGGGAGCGCCGGGCAACCTCCAGGGCGCCCCAAGAACAGCGATTCAATCTGTAGGTCGGGTTTCCCAACCCGACCGTCACGGGCAGACAGGTTCGTCCCGACACGTCCCGACTCATCGGGACACGTCGGGATGCCCTGCGGGGGGTCAACCGCCATATTCGGGGGACACGCAATACAGCACACAGGGGCAGCCACCACCCCACGCTGGCTACCCCTGCGTGCTGTCAAGGGAGAGTGCTATTCGTCCTGTCCTTGCGGGCTGTCCGGCCTCCTACAGTGGCTGGAATCCCACGTTGGGGTTGTCCTTATCAACCCAGGAGCGTATCAGGCCGTAGCCCCACCCCTCGACCAGCGGGGTGAACTGGTGGTTCTTCATCCAGGGCTGCATGGCATACGGGAACACGAAGGCGCCCGATGCGTAGGTGCTGTAGCGTTGCACTGCCTCGTAGCGGATGATCTCGTACACCTTCTTCACCCGTGCCCAGTGGTCCAGCTCCGCCGACTGGGCGTCCAGCATGGCGTCGAACTTGGGGTCGTTCAGGTGCAGCACCCGGCCGCCGTTGGCCTTGGAGTGGTAGGGGGCTAGCATCCAGTCGTCGGGGTCGCCGCCAATGGCGTAGAAGGTCTGGAGCACCCCATGCCAGTTGCCGGAGTAGGTCAAGCTGATGTGGGAGTTGACGTCCCGAGAGTTGACCTTGACGTTGATACCGACATCTTTCAGGTTGGCCGTGAAGAGCTCACCCTCGGCAATGGTGTAGGGCACCCAGGGCGCTGTCTCGAAGTTGATAGTCAACTCCCCAGGCTTGTACCCCGCCTCGGCCAGCAGCTTCTTGGCCAGCTCCTTGTCGTAGGAGCTGTACTTGGCCCCTTCGCCATACTCGAAGTTGGGCAGGAACCACTCGCCGTTGCCGGCGTAGACGTACTCGCCCGGCACGCACCAGGTGGCGTGTGGTCCGTTGCACATGCCGTCCTGGTCCAGGGCCGTCGAGACCGCCTGCCGCAGCTTGATGTTGTCGAAGGGCGGCTCGTCAACCCGGAACAGCCAGGGCCGGTTGTTACCGACCTCCAGGAAGATGGTCCAGGTGGTGTTGGGGTTGCTGGCGGACAGGCTCTCATAGCGGGGCTTGCGGATGGAGCGCTGCCAGCCCAGCATATCGATCTTCCCAGCGCGGAAGCCGGCGTCCATGGCTGCCTCGTCTAGGAGTTGGAGCCAGCTCACTCCATCCAGGAAGGGCAGCTTGTAGTCGCTCTGTTTTTCCTGGATCAAGTTGTCCTTGACTCCGCTCCAGTAGCCCCAGTAGTCGGGGTTCTTCTTGAAGCGGACCTCGCTGCCCGGCGTGAACTTGTCCACCATCCAGGGGCCGCTGCCCACCAGGTCGGCCTCTGTCACGGGTGCCTTGCCACCCTCGTAGAGCTCCTTGGGCATCACGCCGAAGCCGTTCTGGGCCAGCTTCTGGAGTAGTCCGGCGAAGGGGCGCGCCGTCTTGATCTCCAGCGTATAGTCGTCCAGGGCCTTAAGGGAGGTCACCGGCTCGAACTGGGAAGCGACGTTGCCTACGGTCGGCGAGGCGCGCAGCTTCGTAAAGCTCCACTCCCAGTCCGCTGCCTTCACGGGGCGGCCGTTCACCGGAGGCTTGTTCCAGAACTTGGCGGTCTTGCTCAGGTGCAGGACCAGCGTAGTGTTGTCCTTGTACTCCCAGGACTGGGCGGCGAAGGGTTTCACCGCACTGCTGGTTGGGCTGTACTGGGGGCCCACTGGGTAGTCCAGGAGCTTGTCCTGAATGGCTGCGTTGGTGATAATGTCCGACACGAAGGGGTCCAGGGACTGGACCTCACTATAGGCCTGAATAGTTGGGAACCCGCCGCCTCCGCCGGTGCCACCGTACTTGGGTGGGGTGGTGGGCAGGGGTGGCCTGCGGCCGGGGATCTTGCGCTTGGCAATCTGGTCCACTACCCAGGGGTGTAGCGCACCTTCACCCCGGGCCTTCGCCTGAGCTATCAGCGTGTCGATAGGCGTTCCACCGGCCGGGGTGGTAGGCTGGGCCGCGGTGGTAGGTGTGGCGGTGGGCTGAATAGCGGTAGTCGGTGTGGGTGTAGCAGGTGCTCGGGTGGGGGTCGGGGCCGGCCTGGTGGGGGTAGGTGTGGCCGCAGCACGGCATGCCACGCCAACCAGGAGCACCAGGGCCACCACCATTGCTGAAAGCAACATGACGCGACGCACGTGCATCGGACCCTCCTTGTGCTTCACTCTCCCGGAGTGCTAGGTCTGATCATCGCGGGCAACCCTCCTCTCCGTGTACCAATGTAAAGAGGGCCACCCCCTTGGTGACCGGCCAGCCGGGTTTCGTCAAGAAGGCCGTCTGCTGTAACGCCAGGGATGCTCTCCGGCCTGCCTTCAATCCTGGAACCAGAATACGTGGCTGGTATACCACGCAGGTTGCGCGAAGTCAATAGAACACGTCGGCATGTCTGTATGTTTGTGATTACAATAACGAATGATGACTGCTTTTCGTCTCCATCGGCCGCATGGCGACTGGTAGTCGTGAGCCGAAGAGGGGCCGCAAGGAGTGGCCCCATGGGCGTGGGAGCAGACGCGTGCTGTCGTCCAGGCCCTTATTTGAAAACCGCCCACGCCCCGTCGAGGCAAAAACACGCAAGGGTAACCACCATTCTTCTCTGGTTACCCCTGCGTGCTACGAAGGGAGGACACTGTCGCTCTTGTACCCGAAGGCCACCTCTCCCTGTGGTTGAAATCCCACGTTGGGAGTCTCCGTCGGCCAACCCCCTCCGCTGGCCGACTGGGGAGCCCTCCCTAGAGTGGCTGGAATCCCACGTTGGGGTTCTCCCGGTCGATCCAGGTTATGGCCAGGGCGTAGCCCAGGCCGCTGGCAGCCCAGTTGGCCATGTCGTTCTTGACATAGGGCTGGGTCCCGTACGCCGTCACCTGGGCACCAGCGAAGAAGGTCCCGTACCGCTGCACGGCCAGGTAGCGGATGATCTCGTACACCAGCCCGACCCGCTTCCAGTGGTCCAGCTCCCCCGACTGGGCATCTAGCATGGCGTCCAGCTTGGGGTCGTTCAAATGATACGCCGCGCCGCTGCCTTTCGAATAGAGACAGGCCCGCAGGAACTCGTCAGGGTCAGGGCCAGAACAGGCCAGCCCAGAGGCGCGGTCGGCACCGTGCCACTGAGCACCCAGGGTCAGCGTGACAAGGGCATTGTAGTCCACGCTATGCACCTTGAGCTTGATGCCCAGGTCGGTCAGGTTGGCTATCAACAACTCGTTCTCGGCCTGCCACCAGGGCACGGTCGGAGCCATATGGAGCTCAACCTCCAGGGGCTTCGCTGCGGTGTAGCCGGCCTCCGCTAGCAGCTTCTTGCCCAGCTCCAAATTGTTGCCGCTGTACTTGGCCCCCTCGCCGTACTCGGAGTTGGGCAGGAACCACTCTCCCACAGCAGCATACGCGTACTCGCCTGGCACACACCAGCCTATGTTGGGGCCGCTACACATCCCCTCCTGGTCTATGGCCGCCGAGAAGGCCTGACGCACCTTGATGTTGTCAAAGGGCGGCTCGTCCACCCGGAAGAATAGGGGCCGCCGGTTCCCCGGGTTCAGCAGGATCGTCCAGGTGGTATCGGGGTTGGTGCTCTTGATGCTCTCGTAACGGGACTTGGGGACCGTCCGCAGCCAGCCGATCTGGTCCACCTTCTGCGCCCGGAAGCCGGCGTCGGCTGTGGTGTCGTCCGTGAGCTGGAGCCACGAGTGACCGTCCATGAAGGGGAGCTGAGGCTTCGAGGGATCGGCTACAAAGAGGTTATCCTTGGGCCCGCTCCAATGGGCCCAGTAGTCGGGGTTGCGCTTGAACCGCAGTTCGCTGCCGGGGCTCCACTTGTCCACCATCCAGGGGCCACTGCCGACGACGTCCTCCGGGTTAGTCGGCGCCTTTCCCCCGTCGTACATCTCCCGTGGCCAGACCGAGAACGCGCCCCCGCTGCTGGCCATCGTCAGCGCTGCCAGAAGGTAGGCGTAAGGGCGCTCTGTCTTAATCTCCAGAGTGTAGTCGTCCAGGGCCTTGAAGGAGGTGACAGGCTGCAAGCGGGCAGCGGCACCCGCCAGTTTGGGCGTCGCCCGCGTCTTCTCGAAGCTCCATGCCCAGTCCTGGGCCTTGATCTCGCGCCCGTTCACCGGCGGGCGGTTCTGGAACTTCATCCCCTTGTTCAGGGTCAGGACTAGTGTGGTGGGGTCCTTGTACTCCCACGTCTTGGCCTGCATGGGCAGGACCACCATCCCCGCCGGGCTGTAGGCAGGCCCGTACCCGGAGCTGAGCAGAGTATCCGAGACCCCCACGTACGTGTTCATAAAGAGGTCTACGTACGGGTCCATGGACCCTACGACCCCCCATGAGTAGTGGGTCAGGGGACCTCCACCACCCCCTGTGCCTCCGTACT
Source organism: Chloroflexota bacterium (assembly GCA_016210325.1). Taxonomy (GTDB): domain Bacteria; phylum Chloroflexota; class Dehalococcoidia; order Lucifugimonadales; family HRBIN23; genus JACQUK01. Next base: position 1,380 of record JACQUK010000133.1, on the reverse strand, counting down.
TAGGGGATGTGGTGGGGAGAGGAGGCTTCTGGAGTCTCACCCCTCCCTTGACCAGCTTGTCCGCCACTGAGGGGTGCAGGACGCCCTCGCCCCGGGCCTTGGCCTGGGCTACCAACGTGTCAATAGGTGTTCCCTGCCCCGTAGGGGCCTGGGTGGGCGTGGCCGTGGGCGCGGCCGTGGTGGGCTGCACTACCGCCGTGGTGGGTGTGGCCGTAGGTTGGGCCACGGTGGTGGTGGAGGTTGGCGTCGCCGGCGCCCTGGTGGCCGTCGGCGTGGCGGCCGGCCTGGTAGGCGTCGGAGTTGGCGCCGCCGCCCGGCAGGCCGTGCTCAGGACTAGGAGCACCGCAACGATTCCGCCGACGAGTAGCAATGCACGACGCATCACAACCTCCCTCAGGCCTCAACCATCGCCCCTGTGGCTAGCTCTTACACCCCGGCCGGAACAGACCTGCCTCTGCCAGGCGTACCATCCTTACCGTGTTGCGCTGACGTAATCCGGCCGGTAGGCACACATCTAGTGCGTGTTGTCGGATCGTAGCCCAGTGCCCTCTGGGCTTCCTGCCGTGCCATCCCTAGGAATGTGGCATTTCTATCACAACAACTGCAAGAAGTCAAGTGCCGCTGTGTAGTATCTCACGAACGTATCGCTTAGGGTCAAATACAACGAGAAGCACTGCCATGAGCACTATACAGTACGAAATCAATGCAATCCCTATGCGGACGCCTGGCAACGGTGCCTGGTGCGGTGTGCCCAGGTGGTCGGCTGCTGGAGGGTGCGCAACTGGTTGGCGCCGGTTATGGTATGATGTGCAGCCATCAGGACTTGGCCAGCCCCCGGAATGGTGCGGGTCTCCTGGCGTGTTTGTATGCTGGCGCCGTAGGAGTCTTCAGCCCAGGGGGTGCCCGGTGTCCGGTCCCGGTGGCCTGCCGGGCGAAGGCCCGTGCCAATGGCCTGGGGGCCTCAGTTCCGGGCGAAAGTGAAAGGAGCGACGTGTCGCAACAGTTCCCGCTGCTGTTCAGTCCCATCCAGGTGGGGAAGTACGTGCTGCGGAACCGCATCGTCAACACGGCCCACGCCACGGGGTTCGGGCACCATGGTGGGCCTGGGGAGCAGCACATCTACTACCATCGGGAGCGGGCCCGTGGTGGCCTGGGCATGATCATCATGGAGACCATGAATGTCCACGAGACCGGTATCTGGTATTACAGGAATGTGGACGACTCGGTAGTGCCCTGGTACAAGGAGATCTCCAACGCGGTGCACCCCTATGGGGTGCCTATCCTCCAGCAGCTCACCCACTTTGGGAAGCGCATCACCACCAACCTGAGCGCCTATGAGACCTACGCGGTGGGGCCCTCGGCGGACCCGCCGCCCACCTT
>JACQUK010000130.1 GCA_016210325.1 Chloroflexota bacterium | reverse complement strand
CGCTGGTAGTGGGTGACCAGGACCAGGGAGGTCTCGGGACTCCGCAGGCGGTCGATGCCCTGGGCCACCTCCCGCAGCGCGTCCACATCCAGGCCAGAGTCGCACTCATCCAGGACGGCCAGCTTCGGCTCCAGGGCTGCCAGTTGGAGGACCTCGGCCCGCTTCTTCTCGCCGCCCGAGAACCCCTCGTTGACGTTGCGGCGGATGAACGCGGGCTCTAGCGCCACCACCTTGGCTTTCTCCGTGAGGAAACGGTCGAACTTCAGGACGTCCAGCTCCGGGAGGCCCCGGCCCTTGCGCATGGCATTGACCGAAGCCCGCAGGAACTGGTCCATCCGCACGCCCGGGATTTCCACCGGCTGCTGGAAGGAGAGGAAGAACCCTGCCCGTGCTCGCTGGTCCGGCGCCATGGCCAGAAGGTCCTGTCCCCGGAACTTTACCTGGCCCTGGGTCACCGTGTAGCCGGGGTGGCCGGCCAGCACGTAGGCCAGGGTGCTCTTGCCGGACCCGTTGGGGCCCATGATGGCGTGCACCTCGCCGGCCCGCACCAGCAGGTTGACACCCTTCAGGATTTTGACCGCGCCGACGCCGGCGTGCAGGTCGCGGACTTCCAGCAAGGTCTCTTTGTCCATTAGCCTACAGCCCCCTCCAGTTGTGCTTCCAGGAGCCGGGTGGCCTCCACGGCAAACTCGAACGGCAACTGCTTGAACACCTCTTTGCAGAAGCCATTGACAATCAGGGAGGCCGCCTGCTCGTTGGAAAGGCCCCTGGAGTTGCAGTAGAAGAGCTGGTCCTCGCTGATTCGGGAGGTGAAGGCCTCGTGCTCGTGGTGCGCTGTTCGGTTGCGGACCTCCACGTAGGGGGTGGTGTGGCCCCCGCACTCGCTGCCCAGAAGCAGGGTGTCGCACTGGGAGAAGTTGCGGGCGTTGTCGGCCCCCGGCATGATGCGGACCAGGCCCCGGTAGGTGTTGTTGCTGTGGCCCGCAGCGATGCTCTTGGAGATGATCTTGCTCCGGGTGTTCTTGCCGATATGGTGCATCTTGGTGCCGGTGTCGGCCTGCTGGTAGTTCTTGGTCAGGGCCACGGAGTAGAACTCGCCGATGGAGTTGTCCCCCTGGAGGATGACGCTGGGGTACTTCCAGGTGATGGCCGAGCCGGTCTCTACCTGGGTCCAGGAGATCTTGGAGCCCCTGCCCAGGCACCGGCCACGCTTGGTCACGAAGTTGTATATGCCGCCGCGCCCCTGCTCGTCGCCCGGGTACCAGTTCTGGACCGTGGAGTACTTGATTTCAGCGTTGTCCAGGGCGATCAGCTCCACCACGGCGGCGTGGAGCTGAGTGGTGTCGTACATGGGGGCACTACAGCCCTCCAGATAGCTAACGTAGCTGCCCTCCTCGGCCACGATGAGGGTGCGCTCGAACTGGCCCACCTCCGGCGTGTTGATGCGGAAGTAGGTAGTCAACTCCAGGGGACAGCGGACCCCCTTGGGCACGTAGCAGAAGGAGCCGTCTGAGAAGACCGCGGAGTTCAGGGAGGCGTAGAAGTTGTCGGTGTAGGGCACCACGGAGCCTAGCCACTTGCGCACCAGCTCCGGGTGCTCCTCAATGGCCTCCCGCATGGAGCAGAAGACAATGCCGAGCTTGCTCAGCGTCTCTTTGTAGGTGGTCGCCACGGAGACGCTGTCGAAAACCGCGTCCACGGCCACGCCAGCCAACCGCTTCTGCTCCTCCAGGGGGATGCCCAGCTTTTCATAGGTCTGGCGGATGGCCGGATCAACCTCGTCAAGGCTCTTGGGACGGGTCTTGGCCTTCGGCTCCGAGTAGTAGATAAGGTCCTGGAAGTCAATGGGTGAGTGCTGGATGTTGGCCCACCTGGGTATCTGGTCCTTGTCCAGCAGGGTCCGCCAGTAGCGATAGGCCTTGAGGCGCCACTCCAGGAGCCACTCTGGCTCGTTCCGCTTGGCGGAAATCCAGCGGATGATGTCCTCGTTAAGCCCCCGGGGGGCCATCTCGGACTCGACCTCGGTGACCCACCCGTACTTGTAGGACTGGGCAGCAGCTTCCCGCATAACCTTGTTGGTGGTCATTGCCTTACTCCTGGCGTCTTGGGGCAACACTATCCGCTGGCACACCATCATGTTGGGGACGTGCCCGTACGGACCTGCTCCGAGTAAAGGCTCCACTGGAGGCCCAAAGGCAATGGTAGAGCCGTGTTGCCTCGTGTTTCTTAAGATTCTCGACTGACTCAATCAACAATATACTCTATCATGGGGCCCCAGGAGTGTCAACGAGCCACATTCTGCCTAGGCGCCACCCAGGGTGCGCGCCCAGAACAGCGAAAAGAACCTCTCTACATCCACCGTCGTAGCCACCCGCACGTGGCCACGGCCGTCCACCGCCACCGTGCGCCCGCGCTCGGAGCCCTCGGTCACCACCCTAACATGGCGGGTCTCCGTCACCAGCACCCCAGGCTCGATGGTCGCGGCCATGGCCAGTGGGTCGCACAAGTCATAGGCCGCTTTCTCCGGGTGCAGGCGGAACCAGTTGGCCATCATGTCCCCCAAGAGGTGGGTGGCTCCATCGTTCACCTCCAAGCGGGGCAGGTCAGCGCGGGTAAGCAGCACCTGGCGGCAGACGTCCAGCCCCACCAGGGTAACCGGCACGCCGCAGTCCATCACGGCTTGGGCAGCTTCGGGGTCGTTGTAGGTGTTGAACTCGGCATACGGGGTCACGTTCCCTGGCGTTTGCACCGCGCCCCCCATGACCACCAGCTCCTTCACCATCTGGCGGAAGCGCGGCTCCGCCCTGATGGCCCGGGCGATGTTGGTCAGCGGCCCCAGGCAGACCACTACCAGCTCCCCGGCAAAGGCGTAGGCCTTGCTGAGCAGGAACAGGTGGGCGGGCAAGCGCCGAGGCCCCATCACTGGACGGGGCAGGCGCACCGTGAGCCCGCCTCGGCCGTGGAAATCGTAGGCGTAGCGGTAACGCCCTCTGAGCGGGCGGGCCGCGCCACCGGCCACCGGCAAGTCACGGCAGCCAAACGCCTCCAGGAGGCCGATCGCGTTTCTTGTGGTCTGCCGTACCGGAGCGTTGCCCCCAACGGTGGTGACCCCCTCCACCGCTAGCTCCGGGCTGCGGAGGGCCATCAGCAGCGCGAGGGCATCGTCGGTCCCTGGGTCGGTGTCAATGAGGGTGCGCTTCATGGGGTGCTCCGCCACTCCTGTACTGGGGCCCCCAGGGTCTTTTCGTTGTCACCGCTTCTCTGACTCTCCCCCACGCGGGGAAGAGGACAGTCCCCTTCCCCCGTTTCCGGGGGAAGGCCAGGATGGGGGGCGAATGAGCGACAATGAAAAGACTCTGCTGGGGCCCATTGCACGCCTCGCCGTTGTCTTTAAACCTATGATATGATGGCGTCCGTTCGTCAGCAATCAGGAACGACGCCCGCAACGCTGCGGGACGACGGCCTCATGGGGAGGCCTGGGGCCAATGGGGAGTGGAGGGCAGCCCGGGCAGTCGGCAGAGTCAACGGCCCCACGACGATAAAGGCAAGGCGCCCTCTCGTCCCAGGGCACGGCGCCCCGATAGCTATCGGGACTACTCCTGCCTTGCCAGGGAGCCGAAGGCAAGGGCAGACAAGATGATGCCTGCTACGAGAAAGAGAACGCCCGGCAGCGTGTTTTGATTCCAGAAGAAGAGGGCTGCGCCGAAAAGGCAGCCCGCACTCAGAACGATGAAGGCCAGCAGGGTGAAGCGTTCAGAGCGCACGTTGCTTCTCCGCGCTAAACTTGGTGGGCGCGATGCCTATATTCCGTCGGCTATGGGCATCTGTCAACTCCTCCCAGCGAGCACCGCGAGGAGGCCGGCATGGACTTGAGAATCAAGGGCCGGGTGGCCATGGTCAGCGGCGGCAGCCGTGGCCTGGGCCGCCAGGTCGCGTTGACCCTGGGGCGCGAGGGCTGCAAGGTCGTCATTTGCGCCCGCAACGCTGAGGGGCTGGACAGGGCCGTGGCGGAGATGACCGGCCTGGGCTACCAGGCCCTGGGGTTGCAGGCCGATGTGATGACCGGGGATGGCTGTCAGCGGTTCTATGATGAAGCCCTGCGGGCCTTCGGCCAGGTGGACATCCTGGTCAACAACGTGGGGGGTACACGCGGTGGCCGCGATTTCGATTCCACTACCGATGAGCATTGGGTGGATACCCTGAACCTCAACCTGCTCTCAGCGGTGCGGCTGACCCGGCTGGTGCTGCCGGGGATGAAGGCGCGTTGCTGGGGGAGGATCGTTAGCATCGCCTCCATCTGGGGCCGCGAGTACGGCGGCGGCCTCTCTTACATGGTGGGCAAGGCGGCCCTCATCGCCTTCTCCAAGCACATGGCCCAGGGCCTGGCACCCTATAACGTGCTGGTGAACAGCGTGGCCCCCGGCTCCATCCGCTTCCCGGGAGGGAGCTGGGAGCGCTTTGTGCAGAACAACCCGCCGGAGACCGTCCAGGGCTTCATCAGGCAGCAGCTCCCCATGGGCCGCTTTGGCTGGCCTGAGCCTGTGGGGGAGCTGGTGGCCTTCCTGTGCTCCGAGCGGGCCGACTTGGTCACTGGGGCATGCTACACGGTGGATGGTGGGCAGTCCCGGTCATTGACTTAGAACCTATCCAATAACCGTGTAAACGTGAGCCTTGGGAGAGTGCAGAGCAACTGTCTTGCATGTCAAGAGGTAAGGGCATGATGGGGTTGCCATCTGGTGTGGTGTTTGAGCATGGCGTTGAGGATGGTGAGCAGCTTGCGCATGCAGGCCGTCAGG
>JACQUK010000018.1 GCA_016210325.1 Chloroflexota bacterium | reverse complement strand
GAAGTGGCCCAACGACGTGCGTTTCCAGGGGCGAAAGTGTGCTGGCATCCTGCTGGAGACCTCAGTCGGCAGGGGACAGGTACGCAGCGCGGTCCTGGGCATCGGGGTCAACATTAACTCATCTCCGACCGGGCCGCCTGACCTGGCGGCGGCTGCCACGAGCCTGGCCCAGGAGGCAGGCCACGCGATTTCGCGGCTAGCAGTCTTGAGGGACATCCTCCAGGAGTTGGAAGCCCTGTACCTGGCAGTGCAGGAGGGTGCTCCGGTGTGGCAGGAGTGGGCGGGCTGTTTGGAGACCCTGGGCAGCTACGTCCACGTACGGTGGAGGGAGAAGGTTGAGGAGGGGGTGGCCGAGGCGGTGGACCGCGACGGGAACCTGGTGCTGCTCCGCAAGGACGGCTCGCGGGTTGTCCTGACGGCGGGGGAAGTCACGCTCCAGCAGCACAGCCCATTCGGGATAGCTCCAGAATGACCGAGGGAGGGGTGTCATGCTCCAGCGTCTGGGCCTCGAAGGGAAGGTAGCTGTTGTTACTGGCGGCGGCACTGGTCTGGGCCGGGCCGTGGCCCTGCATCTGGCCCGTGCCGGGTCCGACCTGGTGGTGGCAGGCCGACGCCTGGGGCCTCTGGAGACTACCGCGGCCGAGGCACGGCAAGTGGGCCGGCGGGCCCTGGCGGTGCCAACGGACATCGCCGACTCCTCCCAAGTGGACCGCCTGGTGGAGACTACGATCAGGGAGTTGGGCCGCCTGGACGTCCTGGTCAACAACGCAGGCGTCCCGTTCCCAAGAGTCCCCAAGCCTATCTGGGACCTGACTAATGAGGAATGGCAGTTTGACCTCCAGGTCAACCTCACTGGGGCAGTGTACTGCTCCCGTGCCGCTGCCAAGGCGATGGCCCAGCGCGGCGGGGGTGTCATCATCAACGTGTCCTCCGGCTACGGGCTGCGCGGGATGCGCGACTACTACGGCTACACTATTACCAAGGGGGCGCTCATCCAGTTGACCCGCACCCTGGCGGTGAGCCTGGCGCGCCACAACATCCGCTGCAACTGCATCGTGCCCGGCCATATCCCCACGCCGGGCACGATTGGTTTCGAGGACTATCTGCCGCGAGCTCAGTACCTCCCCGTCCAGCACCTGGGCAAGCCCGACGACATTGGCCCCCTGGCCGTGTTCCTGGCCTCCGATGCTTCGCGCTATATGAACGGGGAGCTGCTCATGGCCGATGGTGGGGGCCTGGTGGCAAGCTTGGGACCTCTGGAGTATGCCCCGGTGCAAGAGCTCCAAGAATAGCGGGGTGGAATGTGCCTGTTCCGCCGGAGTGGGACCTGACCGGGAGGGTTGCACTGCTCAACACCACTGTGCGGGCCGACGCCCCGTCCCTGGCGGCTGCACTGGCCGAGGCCGGGGCCGACGTGGCAATTGTGGCACGTAGCCCAGGGCCGGTCGAAGAGGCGGTGGCGGCAGTGCGTGGCCTGGGCCGCCGCGCACTGGGGCACGTGACCGACACCACCAGCCCAGACGCGGTGAACGCTGCGACCGACCTGGTGCTGAACGAGTTTGGGCGAGTGGACATCCTGGTGAACAACGTCCAGGCCACCATGGCCAAGCCGTTCCTGGAGACCCCCCTGGAGGACCTGGAGCGGGTGATGCGTCTGAACTGGTGGAGCGCCCTCCTCTTCTGCCGGCAGGTGGGCCGCCACATGGTGCAACGCGGCAGCGGGCGTGTCGTCAACATCACCTCGGCGCTGGGGGACCGGGGCCATTGGAACTTCCTGGGGGTGTGCGCCAGCGCGGCAGCGGTGACCCAACTCACCCGCGTCCTGGCCCTCGAGTGGGGCCGCGCCGACATCCGTGTCAACGGCATCGGCATCGGGTGGCAGAAGACGCAGGTGCCACCTTCAGAAGAAGCACAGCAGCGGCTGGTCCGCTACCTCCTGGTCCGGCGCCTGGCGGAGCCTGGCGACGTGGCAGCGCTGCTGGTGTACCTCTGTTCGCCGGCCTGCGACTACATCACTGGCCACACCTTCTTCATTGATGGCGGCGCCCATGCCCGGGCGTAGGGCTGGTGCTTGCCCTGAAGCAATGGGTCCGACGCGCTGGAGAGCCGCAGTGCCCCCTAGGCTGAAGGAGAGCCGCTGACCGGTGGGCTGCTGGCCGCCGGCGACGGGGCCGGGGCCGCGCCGAAGCGCTGCATGAACGCTGTTATGAGGTCTATCGGCAGGGGGAACACCAGCAGGCTGGTGCGCTCCGTCGCCACGTCAGCCAGGGTCTGGAGGTAGCGCAGTTGCAGCGCCGCTGGCTGCGAGGCGATGATGTTGGCTGCGTCCACCAGGCGCTGCGCTGCAGAGAACTCGCCTTCGGCGTGGATGATCTTGGCGCGCCGCTCCCGTTCTGCCTCAGCCTGCCGGGCCATGGCCCGTCGCATCTCCGATGCCATCTCCACGTCGCGGATCTCCACCACGCTGACCTTGACGCCCCAGGGCTCGGTCTGCTCGTCAATGACTCGTTGGAGCGCCTGGTTCATCTGCTCGCGGCGTGACAGGAGGGAGTCCATCTCTGCCTCTCCCACTGTGCTGCGCAGCGTGGTCTGGGCAATGAGGGAGGTGGCGCGGATGAAGTCAACCGCCCTCACCACGGCCATCTGGGGGTCCACCACGCGGAAGTACACCACCGCGTCCACCTTGACCGTGACGTTGTCCAGAGTGATGCACTCCTGAGAGGGGACGTCCATGGTGACGATGCGCTGGTCTACCTTGATCATGCGCTCCACGTAGGGGATGAGGAAGAACAGACCGGGCCCTCGGGCACCTACCAGCCTCCCCAGGCGAAAGATCACGCCGCGCTCGTACTCCTGGACGATGCGCACCGAGGCGGGGACGATGATCACCAGCAGCACCAGGATGACGACCAGCGCAATGATTAACGGCATACGAGACCTCCTGTCATCGCTTTACCACGCGGAGCTTCAGCCCCAGGACTCCTACAACTTCCACGCTCTCCCCCGCCTCAACGCGGCCCTGGTCCACCTCCGCCTCCCACCGTTCACCGCGGAAGAATACCATGCCCCGGGGGGCCAAGGGGGTGCGCACTACGGCAGTTTGCCCAATAAGCTCTTCATAGCCGGTTACCTTGGGCTGCTTGCGGGAGCGGTACACCGCCTGCACCACGAAGATGAAGTAGGCGGCTGTGCCGGCTGCCACTCCGGCGATGAGGCCCGGGTGGACCCGGAGGGATGGAGGTGCCCCACTGCTTATGAGCAGCATGCCACCCAGCACCAGCGCAACGATGGCGCCAAGGCCCAAGATGCCGTGACTCGTGACAAAGACCTCCAAGGCGAACATGGCGAAGGCCAGCACGACCAGCAGGAACCCCGCCCAGTTGATGGGAAGGGTGCCCAGAGAGAAGAGGGATAGCAGGAGCAGGATGGCACCGATGACGCCCGGGAAGATGGCCCCCGGGTTCGCCAGCTCGAAGAAGAGGGCTAGCATTGCCAGGCTCAGCAGGATGAAGGCCACGTTGGGGTTGCTGATGGTGAAAAGGAAGTCCTCGGCCAGCGACATGTTCACGTAGGTCACCCGGGCGCTGCTGGTCTCCAGTGTCACCTGCCGCTTGTCCAACAGCTCTACCGTGCGACCGTCTATGGCCTGTAGCAGCGACGGCAGGTCGGGGACAACCAGGTCCACCACGCCCAACGCCTGGGCCTCGCTGGCGTGGACGGAAGCGCTCTCGCGGACCGCCTTCCCGGCCCAGTCAATGTTGCGGGAGCGCAACTCTGCCAGGCTGGTGATGTAGGCTACCGCGTCGTTGAGGACCTTCCCCTCCAGGACCGAGTCGCCCTGCCCGCTCTGGCCCAAGGCAACGGGATGAGCAGCCCCGATCTCAGTCCCAGGGGACATGGCGGCAATGTGGGCTGCAATCGTGATGAAGGTCCCTGCGGAGGCCGCACGGGCGCCAGCCGGGGCCACGTACACCGCTACCGGCAGTGGCGCATTGACAATGTCCTGGATGATTTCACGCATGGCCTCGTCCAGCCCACCCGGCGTATCCAGTTGGATGACTACCAGATCGGCCTGTCGTTTGCCTGCCGCATTGATGCCCCGTGTCACGTAGCGAGACAGCGCTGGGTTAATGGTGCCTTTGACACTAAGTACCACCACCTCTGGCCCTGATGCCGCCTCCACTTGCGCGAAGGAGACCAACAGGGACAGCAGCAGCGCCAGTACCCCTATTAGCGAGACAAGCCGTTTTCCGGTCTGCATCATCACTCCCATTGCCATTATAGCTGCAAAGCTGGCCTTGTATAGGCCGGGCGTGCGCTTCCAAATCACGAAATCCGTCGTAGGCCAGGGCTTTCTAGTTATTCCTGTCATGTTGAGTCCATCTACGGCGGACGAAGCATCTGGGGTGGGGCTTCTCCCCAGACTCTTCTCTTCGCTCAGAGTGACAATCGGAAGCCCCTGGCCGTGGGTTTCCTTCGTTGAAGCGGGCGAAGGAGTGGGCTACAATGGCACGGCAAGGAGGGATGGCTTGGACCAACCACGGATTGAGCATCTCGTGGGCATGCGGGACCTCTCGGAAGCGGAGCTCCTGGCGCTTCGCCGCACCCAGGAAGCGTTGGGCGGTTTCCTGGCGGCTCATGGCTACCGCTTGGTGGAGACCCCCATCCTGGAACCCACAGAGCTCTTTCTGCGCAAGTCCGGCGGCGCCCTGGCGGCCCGCCTGTACAGCTTCGTGGAGCCGGGTGGGCACCGGGTGAGCTTGCGGCCCGAGTTCACCGCGCCGGTCCTACGACGGGTAATGCAGGGAGGCTTGGCCGGGCCCATGCCCCTTCGTGTGCAGTATGCCGGACCGGTCTTCCGCTACGACCCCGATGGAAAGAGCGCATACCGCCAGTTTGCCCAGGTGGGAGCAGAGCTGTTGGGGGCTGGCGGCCCCCGGGCCGATGCCGAAGTCATCGCGCTGACCTGCCGTTCACTGACGGCCCAGGGGCTTACCGGGCTTTCTCTAGTTCTGGGCGATGTGGGCGCCCTGGCCCGGCTCCTGGGCCAGTATGGCGTGACCGAGCGAGGCCAGGTATTCCTCCTCTCGGCCATGGCTGAACTGCGACAGGGAGGTCCAGGGCTGGCCGAGGTCAGGCGGCAAGCTGAGACAATGGGACTGTTGGGGCCGCGCCACTACCCTCCTGGGTTGGCGGGCGTGGGTGAGAAGCTGGGTGAGCAGGAGGCTGCGGACCTCCTTCGAGGGCTCCTGACCGAGGCCGGGCGGGAGCCGTTAGGAAGCCGCAGCCCGACTGAAATCATGGACCGCTTTCTACGGAAGCTGCGGGCTAGCGGCAAGGCCGAACGGGTGGAGGAGGCCATTACCTTCATGGCCGCGGTGGGCCAGCTCCGAGGCGAGCCGGCAGAGACCCTGGCCAGGGCGCGGCGGGTGGCCCAGGAGCATGGCCTGGACCCCAGCCCCTTCACCTCTCTGGCGGACGTATTAGAGACCCTCGATTTCCATGATCTTGATGGGACAGCGGTCACCCTTGACTTCGGTCTGGCCCGCGACATAGCCTATTACACCGGCGTTACCTTTGAGGTGACGTGCGCCCAGCGTGGGCAGCAGCTCGTCCTGGGCGGTGGCGGCCGCTACGATGGCCTGGCCAAGGCCCTGGGTGCCGCCCAGGATGTCCCGGCCATTGGGTTTGCCATAACTCTAGAAAACGTCCTCTCCTCCCTAGGTGCTGGCGGTGGCAATTCTCTCCAGGGGCGACGACCGGCCCGTGTGATGCTGCTCCCTCTTTCCGCAAAAGCATATGGACCTGCGCTCAAGGTGGCAGAGGCGTTGCGTCTGAGCGGTGAGATAGCGGAGGTTGCCCTTACCGAGATGACAGTTAAGGATGCTCTGAAGGCTGCGCCGGCGCGAGGGCTAGACGCCATCGTTACGGTGGATGAGGGGGGCAATGCTGAACGGCACTGGGTCAGGGGTGCGCAGGGAGCCTCTTAGGCTGGCTGTGCCCAGCGACGGGCAGCTCTATGAGTCAACCCTGGGCTTTTTCCAGTCCTGTGGTATCCCTATCGAGCGGGCCAGCAGCCGTCGCTACACTGCCAGCCTGGGCGGTGTGCCGGGCGTCGCTGTCCTGTTCCAGCGGACCGCTGACATCCCCCGGGACGTGGACGATGGCAGCGCCGACCTGGGCGTGGTGGGCATGGACCGCTTCTTGGAGTACCGCCGGGAGGGAGGCGACGCTGCGGTTATTCTGGACAGCCTGCGCTTCGGGCGCTGCGACCTGGTGGTGGCCGTCCCTGAGCCGTGGATTGATGTGACCACCATGGCGGATATGGCCGACCTGGCCGCCGAACTCCACGCCGCGGGCCGGGAGTTGCGGGTTGCCACCAAATACCCTCGTCTCACGCGCTCCTTCTTTACCGCCAGGGGGGTGAACTTCTTCAGCCTTGTGCAGGCCAGTGGCACCCTGGAAGTCGCTCCGGCTATGGGCTTTGCAGATGCGATTGTGGACATCAGCGCCACGGGGGCAACGCTGCGTGAGAACCGACTGAAGACCCTGGAGGATGGAGCCATCCTGACGTCCCATGCCTGCCTGGTGGGGAACCTACGCCAACTGCGCAGCGAGACTCCCAAGCTCCAAATCACCCGTGCCATCCTGGAGCGCGTGGAGGCGCGACTGCGTGCTGAGGGCTACTATCGCATCACCGCCAACATTCAGGGAGAGTCGCCGGAAGCAGTGGCGGCCCACCTGCTGACGCGCCCCGAGGTGGCCGGTGTGCAGGGGCCAACCATCGCCCCGGTGCACTCCAAGGAGGGCGGACGGTGGTATGCGGTAACGGTGCTGGTGGGCAAGGAAAGGATGCTGGACGCGGTGGAGCACCTGCGCCGCTTGGGTGGCAACGGCATCACGGTCATGCAGCCCAGCTACCTGTTCCAGACGGAGTGCGAGGGTTATCGTCGCCTGGTGGAGCGCCTAGGGAAGGAGTAGGAGGCGGTGCCCAACCTGACCGGCCACATGGCGCTGGCTGAGGAGGCCCTTACGGAGCTGGAGGCGCCCCTGTTCCGGCGCTACCAGGGGGCCTACTTGTTGGGGTCCACTGCCCCTGACATCCGCATCATCACCAAGTGGCCCCGTGAAAAGACCCACTTTGCTCCCCTGGTCAGCACCGGGCTAACGGCCGGGGTGGAGGGCCTCTTCGCCGCGCACCCGCAACTCCTGGGCGGCAGCGGACTGAACGAGCCATCCGTTGCGTTCCTGGCCGGGTATATCTCGCATCTGGTTGCTGACCAGGCCTGGATTGAGCGGCTATACCGGCCCTTCTTTGCCAACCCCGAGGTCTTTCAGGATCGAATAGAAGCCAACATCATGGACCGGGCCCTCCAACTGGAGTTGGACTGCCAGGGCCAGGAACGGCTGCGCCAGGTCAGGGATACCCTGGCCCTGGCTGAGCGAGGTGTGCAGGTGGGCTTCCTCGAACCGGTGCTGCTCCAGGAGTGGCGGCACTGGGTAGAGCAGGCGTCCTTTCGCGAGTTTAGCTGGGAGCGACTCCGCTTCATGGCCAGGCGACAGTACCCCAATAGCGACCCCGTTGCCCAGCACTTGGTGGAAGAGTTTCTAACCGGCGTCCCCGAAGGCCTGGCGAGAATCTACCGCCGGCTGCCCGATGGCTGCCTCGCTGCGTTCCGCGAGACCGCGCGCCGGGAACTTGCCCTGGCGGTGAAGAGGTACCTGTTGTGAAGGTCGTTACGAGCTTTGAAGAAGTGCAAGACCTCTTGTTGGCCAGGCGCTCGGTGTTGTCGAGTGAAGTGGCCCCCGCCGTCGCTGAGCGGATTGCCCAGGTTTTCGGTGCGCCGCTCACCCCGCGCGAGGTGGTGGCTCGCATCCTGGTTGACGTGCGGGACCGCGGCGATGCGGCGGTGAAGGAGTACACCGCCCGCATTGACGGCGTCAAGCTCGCCTCCCTTGAGGTGCCTCCCGATGAGATGGTGGCTGCGGAGCGCGCGCTGCCCCGACGCCTTTACCTGGCCCTGGACTTGGCGGCCGACCGGGTGGCCGCCTTCCACTCTGCCTGCATGCCCAAGAGTTGGGTGGACTTCCAGAATGGCTGGGGCGAGCTGTTCAGGCCCATAGAGCGTATTGGCATCTATATCCCCGGCGGAGCAGCGGCCTACCCCTCCAGCGTGCTCATGACCGCGGTGCCGGCCATCGTGGCAGGCGTCAATGAGATCATCCTGTGCACGCCCCCGGGGCGAGACGGCAAGGCCGACCCTCGGGTGCTGGGAGCAGCCAGCATGGTGGGGGTTGACCGGGTCTTCGCGGTCGGCGGGGCCCAGGCCATCGCCGCCATGGCCTATGGCACCCAATCGGTGCCGCAGGTGGACCTGGTCTGTGGGCCGGGCAACCTTTTTGTGACGTTGGCCAAGCAGATGGTCTACGGCGAGGTGGGCGTGGATGGCCTCTACGGCCCCACCGAGACCGTGGTCGTCGCCGACGAAAGCGCCGACCCCGCGCTGTGCGCCGCTGACCTGCTGGCCCAGGCGGAGCACGATGTGCTGGCGTCCCCTGTGTTTATCACGACTTCCAGGAAAGTGCTGGAGCGTGTGGAGGGGCAGCTCACAAAGCAACTTGCGAAGCTGCCCCGCCGCGAAATCGCCGAGCAGGCGCTGGAGCGCCAGGGCATTGCGGTGATGGCCGACACGCTGGAGGACGCGGTCGAGCTAGCAAACCTCTTTGCCCCGGAGCACCTGTGCCTGCTGGTCAGGGAGCCGTGGACGCTGCTGGGCCAGGTGCAGAACGCGGGCGGCGTGTTCGTGGGTGAAGGCTCGCCGGAGGTCCTGGGCGACTACGTGGCGGGGCCAAGCCACGTCATGCCCACGGGCGGCACAGCCCGGTTCAGCTCGCCGCTGGGTGTCCACCAGTTCCTCAAGGTGACCTCGCTGGTGGGGCTGGACAAGGAGACCCTGGCCGAGGTGGCGTCGGCAGCCCAGACGATAGCGAAGGCAGAGGGCTTCGATGGGCACGCCCGCGCCGTGCAGCTCCGCGCGCGTGAGCTGCGAAGAAGTCGAGGGTAGGCGTGAAGGAAGAGGGCATCGAGCGACTGGTGCGTCCTCATCTACGGTCGTTCCAGGCGTACGAGCCGGTGGACCCGCCTGAGGTGCTAGCCGCGCGGGCCGGCATCCCGCCGGAGCGGGTCATCAAGCTGGATGGCAACGAGAACCCCTACGGGCCGTCGCCCAGGGTGCTGGAGGCCCTGGCGCGGCTCACTGGCTACAATATCTACCCCGACCCCTTCCAGCGGCGCGTCCGGCAGGCCCTGGCGACCTACGCCGGCGTGTCGCCAGACCAGGTCATCGCTGGTGCTGGCAGCGACGAGCTTATTGACCTGCTCCTGCGGCTGTTCCTGGAGCCAGGCGACCAGGTGGTGGACCTCTCTCCTACCTTTGGCATGTACGCCTTCAGCACGCGCGTCAACGGCGGCCAGGTGGTCACTGTGGAGCGGGATGCGGCCTGGGAAGTAGACCCTGTGGCGGTGCGGCGTGCCCTGACGCCACGCACCAAGGTGGTCTTCGTCGCTAACCCCAATAACCCCACGGGCAACGTCACCCCCCAATCGGTGATTGAAGGGCTGCTGGAGATGGGGCTTGTTGTGGTGGTGGATGAGACCTACCACGAGTTCAGCAGCTTCACCGTAGTCCCGCTGCTGACGAAACACGAAAACCTGGTGGTGCTGCGCACCCTGAGCAAGTGGGCGGGCCTGGCGGGGCTGCGCATCGGCTACGGCATCATGGCGCCCCAGTTGGCAAAGCTCATGATGGGCGTGAAGGCGCCGTACAACATCAACGTCGCCGCGGAGCAGGCCGTCCTGGCCACCCTGGAGGACAGGGACCTGCTGCTGCGACGCGTGAAAGCCATCGTCGAGGAGCGGGAGCGCCTGGCTGCCATGCTGCGGCGCATCCCTGGCCTGACGGTCTACTCCTCCAGGGGCAACTTCCTGCTGGTGCGGCTCCCCCAGGGGAAGGCGCGTCAGGCCCAGGCCGGGCTGGCCGAGCGGGGCATCTTCGTCCGCTACTTCGACGCCCCTCGGGTGGCCGACTGCCTGCGGATCAGCGTGGGGCTGCCCCAGCACACCGAGGTCGTGGTCAAGGCCCTGGCAGAAATCGTAAAGGTCTCTTGAAATCCACCACCGCAGCCTGATGGTCATTGACAGAATACTGTGACCTTCCCTTAGGGGGTGCCAGTCCCGAGGGCTCGGGACT
>JACQUK010000129.1 GCA_016210325.1 Chloroflexota bacterium | reverse complement strand
CCCCGATGAAATCGGGGCGTGGCAATCTGGCGGCGGGGTCCACCCTTCCTCCAGATTGCTTCGTCGTCCCGATTATTTCGGGACTCCTCGCAACTACGCCGGAGACTTTTCACTCACGGATTAAGGCCCTTCTTCAGTACCCTGGTAGTTGTTGGGCATGCTCTTCATTCACGTTGTCGAATTCAAATGCACGATCGAATCGCTGTCGTTGCGAAGCACTCGCACGATGGCGATGGGCCAGCTTGACGGTTCGGCGTCGGCTCCTCCTTCGAGGAGTTGCACTTCGCGCCCTCCGAACACAAAGAAACCCACCTCTTCAAGTTCCTGGAGTAATCTCGTAAGCTCGTAGGCTGTTCGGACACGGTCGCCCGCTCCAAGATCCGCGCCGATGTCGCCCCAGTCCTGCACCATTTGGAGGAAGCCGCCGATGAGACCAACCTCTTCTTGAGACTTCAACTCGTCTTGATCAAACGAGAAGGCCATCGCGTTCGTGACTAGGCCCAGGACTTCCGTTCCGGTGGTCAGGCGGGAGAGGAAGGCCGGAATGTTCTGTTTGACTCTTCGGAGTCGGACGGGCTGTGGTTTCCGGCCTTCCGCCAGTTGCTGCGAAACCCACACTTCATGATTGGATTTCATCTGGCGAAGGATGTCCGTCGTAAAGGTGGCCGTCTGGTCGTCAACCATCTTGTGGTGGGTCTTACAAAGAAGCAACAGGTTGCCATAGGAATCTAGTGCCTCTGAAGGGTAAGAAGGATCGTGGCGCGGGCCGTTGGTCTGTGGTGAAAAGATGTGACACTCGTCCGCCACCACAGATTCGTTATCTTGTGTGGTCGCGCCGATCACGAGTTCGTTCTTGCAGATCGCACACCGATTCCCGGACCGGCCCCACAGCACTTTTCTCGTTTTGTCGCTTATCGGCATTTCCTCAACATATGCCCAGCGTTTGAGATCACCTGGCGCGGCCAGCACCGGGTTGAGCCAGAGCCACTGGCGCGTAGCACCTCAGCAATTCCTCACCCTTGCGCTGTACTGGAAGCCGCAGTGTGGCGCACCAGAGCTTGCACCAGGCCCTCCACGGTGTGCTCCTGCGCCACCAGGGTGACTGAAAGCCCAAGCTCCTTCGCTGTCTGGGCGGTGATAGGCCCGATACAGGCGACCGTGGCCCGGCTCAGCAGGGCCACGTTGCCCTGAAGGGCGTCCACCAGGTGCCGCACCGTCGAGGAGCTGGTGAACGTGACAGCATCAATGCCTTCCTCCAGGGCCTGCCTCACCTGCTGCGGCGTGTCTTCTGGGCAGACGGTCCGGTAGAGCGGCACCTCGTCCACCATCGCCCCCAGGCGGCGCAGCGCCTCGGGCAGCGTCGGGCGCCCCTCAAGTGCCCGGGGCAGCAGGACTCGCTGGCCCGACTCCACAGAAGGGGCCAGCGCCTCGGCCAGCCCCTCCGAAACCGCTTCGCCAGGCGTTAGGTCGGCGACGATCCCATGCTGGTCCAGGGCACGGGCCGTGCCCGGCCCGATGGCGGCCACTCGCGTTCCGCCCAGGGAACGGGCATCCCGTCCCAGGGCCCTCAGGCGGCCGAAGAGGAGGTCTACAGCGTTGGCGCTGGTGAACACGGCCCAGGTGTACTCTGACAGGCGGCCCAGGGCTGCGTCCAGCGGCGCCAGGTCCTTCAGTGGCTCAATGGCGATGGCCGGGACCTCGACTGGCCATGCGCCTTGCTGTGCTAGCATCTCGGCCAGCACGCCCGCCTGCTGACGGGTCCGGGTCACCAGCACCCGCTTGCCAAGGAGGGGTAGGTTGTCGAACCAGCGGAGGCGCTCCCGGAGCCGAACGACGTTGCCCACTACGGTTATGGTGGGCGGCCTGATGCCCTGGGCCTGGGCGCGCTGGGCAATGTCTGCCAGGGTGCCGGTCACCGTGCGCTGGCGGGGCAGCGTGCCCCACTCGATGAGGGCCGCAGGGGTGTCAACCGGGCGCCCGGCCTCCACCAGCGCCTTGGTAACCTGTGGCAGCGTCTCCATGCCCATGAGGACCACCAGGGTGTCCGCCTTGGCCAGGGCGCCCCAATCCACCTGGGAGGAGACTTTCGCAGGGTCCTCGCTGCCGGTGACGATGGCCAGGGAAGCGGCAACGCCTCGGTGGGTGACGGGGATTCCGGCGTAGGCGGGGACGGCCAGGGCAGAGGTGACGCCTGGCACCACCTCGAAGGGGATGCCCGCAGCGGCCAGCGACTCGGCCTCCTCGCCGCCGCGGCCGAAAAGGAAGGGGTCGCCTCCCTTGAGGCGCACCACCCGCTTCCCCTCCCGGGCCAGCCGAACCAGCAGGGTGTTAATCTCCTCCTGGGACATGCGGCGTGCGCCCCGCTCCTTTCCCACGTCAACGAGATGGGCTTTCGCGGGGGCATGCTCCAACAGTCTGGACCCCACCAGGCGGTCGTATACTACGGCCTCGGCCCGCTCCAGCAGCCGCAGGCCCTTGACCGTGATGAGACCGGGGTCACCCGGCCCGGCGCCAACCAGGTACACTTTGCCAGGGTTTGTTGCAGACACGCTCCACCTGCTGGAATGAGCTTCACCCGCTGGCTAGCTGTTGTGGTACAGCGTCACATGGGCGGGAGGGGCCCGCTACCCCACCAGCTCGCCGGCGCCAGCCTTCAGCATACGGAGGGCCAGCCGCCGTCCCAGGTGTTCTGGGGCGCTGGCTGGGCCCACCTCAGTATCTTTCAAGACCCGTCGCCCGTCCTCGCTGGCCACCACGGCCACCAGGGAGAGCTGCTCCCCCCCGACCTGGGCGTACGCCCCTGCGGGCAGGCGGCAACCGACCCCCAGCGCTTCCTCGAAGGCCCGCTCGGCGGCCACCGCGGCCCAGGTTGTCGCATCATGGACAGCCTGGGCAAGTCGCAATACCTCTTGGTCGTCGGCCCGGGCCTCCAGCGCCAGGGCGCCCTGGCCCGCGGAGGGCACGAAGGTCAAGGGGTCCAGGTAGTGCGAGATATGTCTCTCAAGTCCCAGGCGCAGCAGCCCAGCGGCGGCCAGCACCAGGGCGTCGTACTGGCCCTGTCGGAGCTTCTCCAGGCGGGTGTCCACGTTGCCCCGGACTGGCAACACGTTCAAGTCAGGCCGAAGGGCCAGGAGCTGCGCGGTGCGCCTGAGGCTGCCAGTGCCTACCCTGGCACCCTGGGGCAGCGTCTCAATGGTCTCTCCGTGGTGCGACACCAGGGCGTCCCTGGGGTCAGCACGGCGGGCCACTGCAGCCAGGGTTAGCCCAGGCACCGGTTGCGTAGGCAGGTCTTTCAAGCTGTGCACCGCCAGGTCTGCCACGCCCTGAAGCACTGCCTCCTGGACCTCCTTGGCGAAGGCACCCCGTGGCAACTGGTCCAGGGGCACGTCCCGGGCCACGTCGCCGCGGGTCCGGACGGTCTTCAGATCGAAGGAGCGCTCCGGATTGGCCCCGCGCAGCAGGGCCAAGACCTCCTCAGTCTGGCGCAGGGCCAGCCTGCTGCCACGGGTGGCCAGGTAGACAGTCCTCATGAGCGCGGTCCGGTTACCGGCTGCTTTGATTCCTGAGGCAGCCCAAAGAGCGAGCGGACCATCTCCAGATGCTGAGGGTCGGGGGTGTGTTTCAGGGCAGTAATCGGCTCGTGCAGGAGCTTTTTCACCAGGGCGCGGGACATGGCGGCGACCACCGCCTGCTGCTCAGGGGAGAGGTTGTTGAGGTGGCGATGGGCCTTGGCCATCTCCCGTTGCTGGATGCCCAGGGCCTTGCGGTGCAGTGCAGCGATAGTTGGGACCACCTTGAGGGAGTCCCACCAGGCGAGAAAGTCAGCCGTTTCCTCCTCAACGATGGCCTCAGCCTGCTGTACCTCCTGCTGGCGAAGGGCGCGGTTAGTTTCGGCAACAGCCTCCAGGTCGTCCATGTCCCGGAGCACCACGTTGGGCAACTCACCCATCCGTGGGTCCACGTCCCGTGGCAGCGCAATGTCCAGGAGTAGCAGCGGGTCACCCCTGTGCCCGTTCCGCGCGGTCACCAGCCTTTCAGGGGTAAGGATGTAGCGGGGGGTGCCGGCTGCGGTGACCACGATTTCTGCTTCGCCCAGGGCAGTGTCCAGCTCCTCGAAGGGGACTGCCTGACACCGCAACTCCTCAGCCAAGGTCAGGGCGTGGTCGTATGTGCGGCTGGTGACCACCAGGCCGCCGATGCCACTGCTGCGCAGGGCGCGGGCTGCCAGGGTCCCCGCCTCGCCGGCGCCAACCACCAGGGCGTGGCGCTGTCCCAGGTCACCCAGCGTCCGCCGTGCCAGCTCCACGCAGGCGCCGCTGACGGACAGGGGATGGCGCCCGATCTCTGTCTCACGGCGCACCCGTTTACCCGCCCGCAGGGCACAGTGGAAGGCACGAGAGAGGGGGTGACGGACTGCGCCGGCCCCCACGGCGGCGCTGAAAGCGGCTCGAATCTGTCCCAAGACCTCGGACTCGCCCACAATCTGGGAGTCCAGCCCTGCGGCAACCCGGAAGAGGTGCCGAACGGCCTTGCTGTGTTGGTGCCGGTAGAGCGACTGGTCCAGGAAGAAAAGCGGCTCGTCAGCCAGCTTTGCCAAGAACCGGCCAATCGCCGTCGCGGTCTGGTCTGGCGTGTCGGTTAGCGTATAGCACTCCGTCCTGTTGCAGGTGGAGAGGAGCACCGCCTGCCCCAGGAGACCGCCGAGCTTTGCCACAGCCTCAGGCAAGCGCTGCGCGGGCACCGCGGCCCGCTCCCGTACCTCAAGAGGTGCTGTTTGGTGGCTCAGGCCCACGACCAGGAGCTTCACGATACCTCCTCAGCCACCCTCCCCCCGTTTAGCAGCAGCTCCACCAGGCGTTGCCGCGCTGCCTCGGGTCCCTGCTGGTGGAACAGGGCGTAGACCTCCTCGCTCAGGCAGCGCTGCCAGTGCTCCGGCGAGGGGCGTGCTCTGCGCCGTCGCATCTCGTCCCTGGCCTCGGCGACAACTTCGGCCAACTCGGCCCACCGCAAGTCCTGGCCGCGTTCCAGGTCCTGGCGCAGCTTTCGTGCCAGGGCCGGGCTGAGGCCGTTAGTGGAAACAGCCGCTGTGACCGAGCCCCGCCGGGCGACGGCGGGGGCGATGAAGTTGCACAGGTCGGGCATGTCTACCACGTTGATCAGGGAGCCGCGAGTCTCCGCCTCCCGCGCCGCGCGGCGGTTGACGCCCATAGAAGACGTGTCGGCGACGATGGTCAGGAAGGCACCCTCCAGGTCACCCTCGGTGTAGTGGCGCTGCTCCCACTGGAGCAGGCCCTGCTGGGCCAGGGCCTGGAGGTGCGCTGTGGCCTGGGGACTGATGAGGACCACTCGCGCGCTGGCCTCCAGCAGGCCCCGGGCCTTTCGCTCCGCCTCCAGGTTGCCACCCACCACTACGCAGCGGCGGCCGCGGAGGTCCAGGTAGACTGGATAGTAGGTGGGCATGGTGCCGAGAATCTCCCTCAAAGTAGATGGCGTCCTTGGCCCTGGTGGGGGCGCCGTCACACGAAGTAGCGCACCCGCGTCTTCTTGTACTCCCTGGTGCTGAACAGCAGCAGGTAATCGGTGATGCCGCTCTTGCGGGAAAGCTCCTGGGCCACCTCCTCACACTTCTGGCGACTGGTGGCATGGACCATGGCGAAGTGGCTGTAGGGCCAGTCCGAAGAGGTTGGCCGCTCGTAGCAGTGAGTGACCCAGGGAGACGCTGCCAAAAGGCGTCCGACCTCTGCGGAGCGCTCCGGTGGGACCCGCCATACCGACATAGCGTTGAACTTGAAACCAGCGCGGCGGTGGTGGAGCACGGCGCTGTAGCGGCGAAGCACGCCCCGTCGCTGGAAATCAGCCGCGTAGGCAAAGAGACGGGGCAGGTCAAGGCCCAGGCGTGCTGCTATCGCGTCGAAGGGGCGCGGCTCCAAGAGGAGGTCCTCTTGAAGCTCCCGAACAACCTGGACCTCAAAGGGCGTCAGGGGTTCCACCCTGTTCCACTGGTCGTCGTCGGGGGTGTAAAGGTAGGCTGCCCCCTCTCCCTTGACCATGTCGAAATTGACGCCGATCTTGAAGAACCGGATGGTGGGCAGGATGCGGTACTCTGTAGCCCCCGTTTTGGACGCCATCCCGGCCACCGTGTCCTCCAGGCTTTCGGATGGCGGCACGGCCAGGGTGAACCAGAGGTTGAAGCGGTGTCCTTCGCGCGCGTAGTTGTGGCTCACACCTGGGTGGCGGTTGATGAAGAGTGCCCCTTTGTGGAGCCCCTCCGGCGGGAGGCCCATGGCCACCAAGGAGGTCTTGTAGCCCAGGCGCCGCGTATCGAAGATGCCGCTGATTTGGCGCACCACGTGCTTCTGCTTCAGCCGCCGGACCCGCCGGAGGACTTCTTCCTCAGCCAGGCCCACCTCCTGGCCCATGGCCTCGAAAGGGCGTTCCGTCAGGGGAAAGCGGGACTGGAGGAGGTTCAGGAGCTGCCGGTCCAGCAGGTCCAGGTCTTGTGGCGAGGGAGAGCCTGAGGCCTCAACCAGCCTAGGCTGGAGGGTCATGGTTGCTCCTTTCGTAGGCGCCACTCATGGCCAGCAGCAGTTCATCGGTAAGAGATTCCACCTGCCGCCAGGGGTTGTGGGGTGGCTGGTCCACGAGGACAGAATGGTGGGGGGCCCGCTCAAGGGAGTCCAGCAAAGAGTTGCGGAAGAAGATGAAGGCCTCCACCATCTCGCAGTACGACAGCCCCATCTGCGCCAGCTCGCGGCCGTACTGGTGCCCAATGGCGCGGACCTCCTCCACGGTCTCGTTACGACGGCGCGGCTGGGCCAACCAGGCTAAAGTAACGTCCACCAGGTGTCGCCCCAGGAGGCGCATGCGGGCACGACTTGCCTCATCGAACTTGTGGAGCCACGTCATGCTGGCGGCGCGGTCGCTGTCCAGGCGCCGCTGGATGTAGCGCAAGGCCCTGGGACCCGGGGCGGGCCCGCCAGGCGCGGGGGTAGGTCTCGCTCCTGTCTCCAGAAGGCGCTGGATGTCGCTGCGCAGGAAACGCCGGTGCTTCCCGGGGGTGCGAAAGATGGTGAGGACGCCGTGATCAGCCCACTGGCGTAGGGTGGAGGCGTTGACTTCCAGAAGGCGGCAGGCTTCACCCAACGTCAGCCACCGTTCCTCGCTGGCGGGAGAGGTCTTGGCCACAACGCCTCCCAGGGAATCTGTGTAAATCTCAAGAAAACTCGGTGGGAAACGCTCGCGGTAGAGGTTAGCAGGTTTTGCTGGGGCGGTCAATAGGGAAATGCAATGCTCTACACCACCAGGGAGTAGCCGCCGTCTACCACGATGACCTGGCCGCGCACCATGGCGGCGTCCTTGGAGCAGAGGAAGGCTACCACCCGGGCCACGTCCTCCGGGGTCAACAGGCGCCCTGCTGGCGTTTTGGTGCGGGCCGAGGCCAGCATCTCCTGGCGGTTGGGGAAATAGCGTAGCGCCTCGGTCTCTACTACACCAGCCGACACCGCGTTGACGCTGATGCCCCGGGGCGCCAGTTCCACTGCCAGATAGCGTGTCAGGGCCTCCAGTCCAGCCTTGGATACCCCTACGGCGGTGTAGTAGGGCAGCACTCGCTGTGACCCCAGGCTGGTGATGTTAACGATGTGACCCCCCTGTGTCATTACGCGCGCGGCCTCTCGGGCGCAGAGCCACGGGGCCCGCGTGTTGATGTCCAGGGTCCAGTCCCAGTGCTTCTCCTCCAGCTCCAGGGCCGGGCGGGCCACGCCGGAGGCAGCGTTGTTGACCAGAATGTCCAGCCGGCCGTACGCCTGCTCCACCTGGGCGAAGAGCTCCGTGATCTTGGCCGGGTCCCCAAGGTGCGCGGGCACGCGGAGGCAGCGGACTTCCAGGGCCTCGACCTCTTGCTGCACTGCACGGGCCTCTCCATGGCTTCGGAAGTAGTTGAAGGCGATGTGTGCCCCCCGCCGGGCAAGTTCAAGGGCCACGGCGCGGCCAATGCCGCGTGACCCCCCGGTCACCAGGGCCACGCGCCCAGCGAATTCTCCCCCCTGTTGCAAGTCCTTACACCCCATGTGTTCTCCATTTGCCTTGGCGCCTGAGACGGTCCCAAAGCCGGAGCAGGGAGCCGGTGGCGCAGAGGGGCCCGGGTAGCACGAGTGGTCCCGAGGCCAGGACGCAGGAAAGGTCGGGCCTTAGGCCATGGCCAGGCCACCATCAACGCAGAAGACCTGGCCGGTGACGTACGCGGCCTCATCGCTGACCAGGAACGCGGCCATCGGGGCTACGTCCTCGGGCGTCCCAAAGCGCCCCATAGGGATGCGGGCGCGAATGCGCTCCTTCAGCGCTTGAGACAGCCCCTCCACGATGTCGGTGGAGATGTAGCCAGGAGCGATGCAGTTGACCGTGATGTTGCGCTCCGCCACTTCCTTGGCCACGCTGCGGGTAAAGCCGATGATCCCTGCCTTGGACGCTGCGTAGTTGGCCTGCCCCTGGTTACCCACAATCCCCACGATGGAGGTGATGTTGACGATGCGGCCCCAGCGGCTCCGCAGCATGTGGCGGAGGGCAGCGCGGGTGCACAGGTAGGTCCCCTTCAGGTTCACCCGCAGGACCTCGTCCCAGGCGCTCTCGCTCATGCGCACCAGCAGGGTGTCCCGGTACATGCCGGCGTTGTTCACCAGGATGTCCAGGCGGCCCCAGGTGCCCAGCACCCCCTGGACCAGGGCCTGCACCGCCGCCGAGTTGCCTACGTCGCCCTTGAAAGCCTCGGCTTCGCCCCCGCACTGGCGGATGCTTTGCACCACCTGGCGGGCATCCTCCTCGCGGGAGAGGTAGTTCACCGCCACGCGGATGCCGCCTTTGGCCAACCTCAAGGAGATGGCCTGCCCAATGCCACGGGAGCCACCGGTCACCAGGGCTACGCGCCCATTCTGGGCTGATGGACTGTGCACGTTGCGTGACTCCTTGGCCGTGACTTCCGGATGTGAATGGGGAGGCCGTGCTCCGGCAAGGGCGTCACGGCGCGTCCGGACGCCGAAGGGCAGCCAATTCCTGGTACATCTTCTCAACGAACCTCAGTTGTACTGCCAGCATGGCGGTGTGGAGGGCACTGGCGACCGCCGGCGCGCGGGAGCGCCCGTGGCCCACCACGGCAACACCCTTGACTCCAAGCAGTGGCCCACCGCCAGCCCGCTCCACTGCGTTCAGAAGGTCGTATACCTCCTGTGCCACTGCCTCCGCGTCCGCCGGCCTGCCGCCGAGCCGCGAACGGAGGTGCTGTGCCAGCCCCTCTCCCAAGCCCTCGGTCAGCTTCATCAGGATGTTGCCTACGAAGCCGTCGCAGACCACCACGTCGGCGCGGCCCAGGGGCAGGTCGTGGCCCTCCACGTTTCCCACGAAGTTCTGGCCACTGGCCTTGAGCAGCTCGTAGGTCTCCTTCGCCTGGCGGTTCCCTTTCCCCTCCTCCGCGCCGACGCTGAGGAGGGCCACCCTGGGCTGCTCCACGCCCAGGAAGGTCTTGGCAAAGGCAGACCCCAGGGCAGCGAAACTCACCAGTTGGCTGGGGCGGCAGTCCACGCTGCTGCCAAGGTCTATAATCACCGTCCTGGGGGCCAGACCGATGATAGGGCCGCCCAGGGCCGGCCGCTCAATACCCTCCATGAGGCCAAAGGTTAGGGCGGCAGCGGCCATAGCCGCGCCCGTGGAGCCCATGGTTACGAAGCCCTGGGCCGCGCCCTGCTTCACCAGGCCAGCCGCTACCACAATCGAGGCCCTGGGCTTCTGGCGCAGGGCCTGGACAGGGTGCTCCCCCTCCTGGATAACCCCTTCAGCAGGAACGACCTTCACAGGGAGGGCCGCTACCCTGTGCTTTTCCAGCTCCGCCTGGAGGGCAGCGGGGTCGCCCACCAGCAGCACCTCCACGTCTCCACCCTTGGCGGCCTCTATCGCCCCCTTCACCGTCTCCTGCGGACCGTAGTCGCCTCCCATGGCGTCCAGGGCCAGGCGGACCCTCTGTGATGGACCGGGCACACCAGCCTCCTTGCTCCACACTTTACCGCGTCGTCACCCAGGCCTCGCCGGCCAGCACCTCGCTGCCGTCGTCAGCATGAACGCTCACCGCACACTCAACGGTGGTGCCTTCTGGCCCGGCCTGGACCCGACGCACCCTGCCGCTGACCGTGACCCGCTGCCCCGGGACAACGGCGCCCTTGAACCGCACCCGTAGCTTGCCGCTTTCGGCCCAGGCACGGCCAAAGGCCTGCATCAGCAGCTCCGAGACAAAGGCCAGGGTTAGCATCCCATGGGCCACGCGCCGTCCGTAGGGCGTCCGGGCGGCGAACTCCGCATCCAGATGGATGGGGTTATGGTCACCAGAAGCCTCAGCGTACCGCTGCACCTGCTCCTGGGTCACGTGCTTGGTCAGCGGCCCCAGGGCCGCGCCTGCTTGTATGCCGCCTCTCGTGACCAAAGGCAGCTTCCCCTGCCAGGAAGATAAGGGCGAGACCATTGTGCTCAGGGTTGCTAATAACCTGTATTTGCAATGCTTGGTATGTTCCGCTCATCCTTCGACTGGCTCAGGACGAGCGGAAAAGCCAGGCCTTGTATCCGTTCGTGGTGAGCTTGTCGAACCACGAGCCGCCTACCAAGGCTGAGCGAATCCCTCAGTGTTTTTCTATCGCACCACGTTAGAGTAGGCCGCCTTTGCCTCACGGCGGGAGGACCACCGTCGCCCGGCCCTGCAGCAAGAACCGTCCCCCCTCGCCGTGGACCGTGAGGTCCACGGCCACAAACCGCCGCTCACCCCGGATAGTATTGTGGACCACGGTGCCCTGGCATGTGACCGTCTCGCCTATTCTGGCTGCTGCCAATGCTTCCATCTCCTGGCTGCCGTGGACAGTGCCTTGGGGCAGCGACGCCGCTTCGATGACGCTGCGCAGGGCGTAGGCCAGGAGCGCCGACGGCGGCACGATGCCCCGGGCCTCGCAGGACCCGGAGCGGTCGTCCACCGCTTGCAAGTAGCTCGCTACCGCTTCAGGCGTCATGGCGTAGCGTTTGGCAGGAAGGGCCTGTCCGACCGCCACTGCGCCCAGGCTGGACGTCGGCTGCGTCAACGACTCCCCCTAGCATAGATAGAGCCTTCTGGGATTATAGGCGCCGCAGCCCGCCGGAATCAAGGAAGGTTCGTGCTGTGGGCCAAGCGGAGCGGGCAGCTAGCCCTTCATGTCTGCTGCCGTGCCTCCTCCGCCGCGCTGCGCCCGGCAATGCGCCCGAACACGGCGCCGGACATCAGGCCGCTGCCCCCGGGATAGTTGTAGTAAAAAAGGCCCCCCACCAGCTCGCCAGCGGCGTACAGGCCGGGCATGGGCTTCCCTTCGGTGTCCTGGACCTGGGCGCTGGGAGCAATTCTGAGGCCGCCAAAGGTGAAGGTGATACCGCACGTCACGGCGAAGCCCTGGTATGGCGGCGAGTCCAGCCTCAGCGCCCAGTTGGACTTGGGTGGCTGGATGCCGTCGGTCCGCACGCCGTCCAGCTTGGTAGGGTTGAACTCGCCTGGCTGCACCGCGGCGTTGTACTGCTGGACTGTCTGCACAAGCCCCTCGCGGTCAATCCCCAGCCGGTCCGCCAGCTCCTCGATGGTGTCCGCTTGCACCCTGGTCGCCTGGGGGATGCGGTACTCGTCCCGCAGCAGGCCGGTCACCTTGCTGTCGAAGAGCTGGAAGGCGGCTCGCCCTGGCTGCTTCAGAATCTCTCGCCCATACCTGGCGTAGGTGTAGTTGCGCAGGTCAGCCCCCTCGTCCACGAAGCGCTGTCCGTGAAGGTTCACAATGAGGCCGAAGGGGTAGGAGTGCTTCTGGAACAGGTCGGTGATCTTGCGGTCGCCGTAGGGGGGTGCGTTCAGGTCCCAGGCAACAGCGTGGCAGCAGCTCCAGTGGCCGTAAGGGGCGGCGCCGATGTCCAGCGCCATGCGGATGCCGTCGCCGGTGTTGAAGGGTGTGCCACGCACCTTGGCTAGCTCCCAGTCGGCGCCCAGGTAGCGGGTGCGCCACTCCGGGTTGGCCTCGAAGCCGCCGCAGGCCAGCACCACAGCCTTCCCCGCAATCTCCTGGTACCCCTGTGGGCCCCGGGCTGCCACGCCGGCCACGCGGCCGTCCTCCTGCACCAGGAGCCTGAGGGCCTTGGCCTCGTAGCGGATGGAGACGCCTCGGGACTCGGCTAGCTCGTAGAGGCGGTCCGCCAGGCCCTTGCCGGCGCCCACCGCTTCCACCACCAGGCCACCCCAGAAGCGGAACTTGTTGCCAACCTTGAAGGCCTGGCGGCCGAAGAGGAGCACCCAGCGCATCCCCTGCTCACGCATCCACAGCATGGTTGGAAATGACTGGCCCACCAGCACCTGGACCAGCTCCTGGTCGGCCAACCCCTCGGTCACCCGCATCAGGTCGCTGTAGAACTGGGCTTGTGGGTAGCTGCCGACGTCAATAGACTGGGCCTCCGCATCGGACAGGTCCGGGATAAGCTGCCGTATCTCGTCCATGCCATCGAAGGCGAAGCGGAACCCGCCGCCGGTGAAGTAGGTGTTGCCGCCGCGCCAGTGCTGGGGCGCCTTCTCCAGCACCAGGACGCTGGCCCCGTGCTGGCGGGCCGAAAGAGCGGCGGTGAGTGCAGCGTTGCCGCCACCCACCACAATGACGTCGTACTGGGCAGCCTGCGCCATCAGTGTCCTCCGTGGTGGTGCTTAGACCACAAACTATCCCGAAATTGCCCGACCACCGCACCCTTCAGGGTGCGGCATCATGCCCCCGCCTTCAGGCGGGGGTACCAAGAAGCATTTTGGGATGAGCTCCAAGACAGTGCGACCAGCGTGCTCATTCTACGGGGCGCGGCCCTCTGGAACAACCGGGCAAAGGCCCTTGCGCCAGCCCAACCGGCTCAGGTAGATTGGGCCCACACTGGCAGGGATGCCAGGAAGGAGGCCCAACGTGGAGCTAGAAGGCAAGGCGGCCATCGTCACTGGCGGCGGCACCGGCATCGGCGAGGCCATCGCCCTGATACTGGCACGCGAAGGCGCCGCCGTGGCGGTGGCAGGGCGCCGCCGGGAGCCTGTGGAGACTACAGTGGCGAAAATCAACCAGGCCGGCGGCAAGGCCCTGGCCATCTCTGCGGACGTTGCCCTGGAGCGGGATGTCGAGCGACTGGTCGCGGAGACCTTGCGGGCCTTTGGCCAAGTTGACCTGCTGGTCAACAACGCCGGGGTTGACAACAAGCTGCTACGGCTGAGCGAAACGCCGGTCTCCCTGTGGGACGAGGTCATCGCCACCAATCTGCGGGGTGCCTTCCTCTGCATCCGCGCCGTGCTGCCGACCATGATGGAGCGGCGCTCCGGCGTGATAGTCAACGTGCTGTCTAACCTGGTCCACAGCGGCCAGGCTGTCCCCGGCTTCTCGGCCTACATCGCCTCCAAGATGGGGCTGCTGGGCCTGACCCGTGTCCTGGCCAACGAGGTGCACGAGTATGGCATCCGCGTTCACGGCGTGGCGCCCGGCAAAGTGGACACCCCGCTGGGGCGCACGCGGCCCTACGCCACCCCACAAGAGCTGGCCACTCGCCTGAAGCCGGAGGACGTGGCCGAGCTGGTCCGCTGGCTGGTGACGCAGCCGCCCCGGGTCAACATCGAGGACGTGACGGTCATGCCCTATTTCGCCGAGCCGTGGCGGAACTGAAGCCTTGCGTGCCCGGCGCGACTCCAGTAGAGTAGGCGGCAGCTAGACCTAGAACTGCGAAGCGAGGCGTGTCATGGAGCTCAAAGGGAAGGTAGCAATTGTTACTGGTGGGGGAACGGGGCTGGGGGAGGCTATTGCCTTAGCCCTGGCCAAAGACGGGGCCAGGGTGGTGGTGGCCGGGCGCCGGCGGGAGCCGCTGGAGGGCGTGGTTGCCAGGATCCAGAAGGGCGGCGGTACGGCCCTGGCGGTGCCCACCGATATGCTGAAAGACGGGGACATCGAGCGGCTGGCCCAGCAGACTCGGAGGGCGTTCGGGAGCGTCCACGTGCTGGTCAACAACGCCGGCATCCTGGGCCGCTCCCCCATCCGAGGTATACCCACCGAGCTGTGGGACGCCGTCATCGGCACCAACCTTCGCGCCCCCTTCCTGCTGATTCGCGCCGTGCTACCAACCATGATCGAACAGCGGGAAGGCGTCATCGTCAACATCCTCTCCAACTCCATCTACAGCTCCAAGGCCAGCAGGACCTCCCCTGCCTACTGTGCCTCCAAGATGGGGCTCCTGGGCCTGACGCGCGTACTGGCCAACGAGGTGCACGAGTACGGAATCCGAGTCCACGCCGTCATGCCGGGCAACATCGCCACTCCCATCTGGGGCGCCAGCAAGAACCCGGAGGAGCTGGCCAAGATGGCCCAGCCTGAGGACATCGGGGAGGCGGTGCGCTGGCTGGTGACGCAGCCGCCGCGGGTGAACATCGAGGAGATGACGGTGATGCCCTTCTTCGACGAGTCCTGGCGCAACTAGAAAAGGCAAGGAGAGCGAGATGGACCTCAAGGGCAAGGTTGCCATTGTGACCGGGGGTGGGACAGGACTGGGGGAGGCCATTGCCATGGCACTGGCCAAAGATGGGGCCAGGATCGTGGTGGCCGGGCGCCGCCGTGAGCCTCTGGAGGGCGTGGTGGGGAAGGTGAAGGCGGTCGGCAGCACTGCCCTGGCGGTATCTGCTGACGTCACCAAGGAGCCGGACATCCAGCGCTTGGTGCAGGAAGCCCTGCGGGCCTTCGGTGCCATTCATGTGCTGGTGAACAACGCCGGCATCAGCGGCCGGGCACTCATCAAGGACTTCCCCACCGAGCTGTGGGATGCGGTCATCAACACCAACCTCCGGGGGCCGCTGCTCCTCATCCGGGCGGTGCTGCCCACTATGGTCCAGCAGCGCGAGGGAACTGTGGTCAACGTCCTCTCCAACATCGTGTACAGCCCCAAGGCCGCACCCGGCTACGCCGCCTACTGCGCCTCCAAGCTAGGGCTCCTGGGCGTGACGCGCGTCCTGGCCAACGAGGTCCACGAGTACGGCATCCGCGTCCACGCGGTCATCCCCGGCAACTTCGCCACCCCCATCTGGGGCGCGCGCAAGACCCGGGAGGAAATAGAGAAGATGGCTCAGCCCGAGGACCTGGGGGAGGCCGTGCGCTGGCTGGTGACCCAGCCGCCACGGGTGAACATCGAGGAGCTTACGGCGATGCCCTTCTTCGACGTGTCCTGGCGCAACTAGTGTAGGAGGTGTTCTGTGGAGCTGACGGGCAAGGTCGCCATCATCACCGGGGGAGGCACCGGACTGGGTGAAGCGACCGCTTTCTCTCTGGCTGGTGAGGGGGCCAAGATTGTGGTGGCGGGACGGCGCCCGGAGCCGTTGAACAACGTGGTGGCGAAGATCAAGCAGAGCGGCGGCACGGCTCTGGCAGTCCCTACCGACGTGACCAAGGAGGACGAGCTCAACCGCCTGGTCCAGGAGACGCTGAAGGCCTTCGGGACAGTCCACATCCTGGTCAACAACGCCGGCATCGGCGGGGGTGGCATCCACGTGAAGGATATGCCCACGGAGCGGTGGGACGCGGTCATCAACACGGACCTGCGAGGCCCCCTGCTGCTGGCCCGTGCGGTGTTGCCCACCATGATTGCGCAGCGTGAAGGGGCCATTGTCAACATCCTCTCCAACATCATCTACAGCGCCAAGTCCAACCCCGGCTCTGCGGCCTACTGTGCTGCCAAGCTGGGACTCCTCGGCGTGACCCGTGTGCTGGCCAACGAGGTCCATGAGTACGGCATTCGGGTGCATGCCGTCAGCCCCGGCAACTTCTGGACACCGCTGGCGGCCCGCCGTCCCATTGAGGAGCTGAAGAAGCGTTGTCTCCCAGAAGACCTGGGAGAGGCGGTGCGCTGGCTGCTGAAGCAGCCAGCCAGGGTGCACATTGAAGAGATGACCATCATGCCATTCTTTGACGCATCCTGGCGGAACTAGAGGGAGGTTTGGAAGGCCGATGGCACCCCGGCCCCGACTCGTCGGGGTGGGGGTATGGATGCCGCCCCCTGAAGAGCTTCAACAACCTGATGGGGCAATGCGTGCTCTTGCAGAGGGTGGGGTATGCCACGCCCTTCAGGGTGTGGTATTGGGGACTCTCCACCGCACCGTAAACGGTGCGGCATGCCCCGCCCTTGCTGGAGCAGCCATTACCCGAACAAGCTGTTGAACTTCACAGGGGGGCGGTCGGAACGCAGTCCCTGGAAGGCTTCTAGAACAGGAGGGAGCCAATGGACCTGAAAGGCAAGGTAGCCATCGTCACAGGAGGGGGGACAGGCCTGGGCGAAAGCATCGCCCTGGCGCTGGCCAAGGGGGGGGCCAAGATCGTGGTGGTCGGGCGCCGCCCGGAGCCTCTGAACGACGTCGCCGCCAAGATCAAGAAGGGTGGTGGCACCGCCAGGGCCGTGCCAGCCGACGTGACCAAGGAGCCAGAAATCAAGCGGCTGGTGCAGGAGACCTTGAAAGCCTATGGCACCGTCCACGTGCTGGTCAACAACGCTGGTATTGGCGGTGGGGGTTTCCATATCAAGGACATGCCAACGCAGCAGTGGGATGCCGTGGTGAACACCAATCTGAGGGCACCATTGCTGCTTATCCGCGAAGTGCTGCCCACCATGATTGCCCAGCGCGAGGGGACCGTGGTCAACATTCTCTCCAACATCATCTACAGTCCCAAGTCCCATCCCGGCTCATCGCCCTACTGTGCCTCGAAGCTTGGGCTTCTGGGCGTAACCCGAGTGCTGGCCAACGAGGTGCACGAGTACGGCATCCGTGTGCATGCCGTCAGCCCCGGGAACTTCAAGACCCCCATCTGGGGGGACCGTCGGCCAGCGGAGGACCTGAACAAGATGGCGTTGCCCGAGGACCTGGGGGAGGCGGTACGCTGGCTGGTGACGCAGCCGCCGCGCGTGAACATCGAAGAGCTGACGGTGATGCCCTTCTTCGACGAGTCCTGGCGCAACTAGTGAGGTGGTCTTGAAGTTCGCAGCATATGTCATTCTGAGCGTCAGCGAAGAATCTGGGCTGGGTAAATACCCCCCGCCAGATGCTTCACTTCGTTCAGCATGACAGACTGTGGTGCCCATGGTTCGATGAATCAGCGAGACAGGACACCAGGTGCGGGAGGGGTGACGTGGACCTGAAGGGCAAAGTTGCCATCGTCACCGGCGGCGGTACCGGCATCGGTGCGGCCACGGCGCTGGCCCTGGCAGGGGAGGGTGCGGCGGTGGCCCTGGCGGGGCGCCGCCGCCAGCCGCTGGAGGAGGTGGCTGCCCAGGTCTCCCAGCACGGTGGCAAGGCCCTGGTAGTGCCCTGCGATGTCAGGCGGCAGGAGGATACAGAGCGGCTGGCCCAGGAGGCGCTGCGCGCCCTCGGGCGCATTGACGTGCTGGTGAACAACGCTGGCCGCATAGGCAAGCACCTGGCGCACGGGAACGGCCTGGAGGAGTGGTACGACGTCGCCGAGTGGGACGACGTCATTGCCACGGACCTGCGGGGCCCCTTCCTGTGCATCCGCGCCGTGTTGCCGACGATGGTCGGGCAACGCTCCGGCATCATCCTCAATGTCCTCTCCACGGCGGTCTATAGTGCCCGGGCATTCCCTGGCTGGGGCGCCTACGCTGCCGCGAAGCTGGGGATGCTGGGGGCAACCAGGTCGCTGGCCACCGCCGTCCACGAGTACGGCATCCGCGTCCACGCTCTTTGCCCTGGCAACGTGGACACGGCCATCAACCGTGACCTGGGGAAACCGCCCGAGGCCCTGGCCAGAATGATGCGGTCCGAGGACATAGCAGAGGCAGCGCGCTGGCTCATCACCAGGCCGGACCGCGTCAACATCGAGGAAGTGGCGATGATGCCACGGTTTGAACCCGCCTGGCGCGTGTGACGCCAGCGTGGGCGTCACTGGCGGACATCGAAGACCTGACGGTATGCCCTGTTTCGACGAGTCCTGGCGCAACTAAAAAGGCAAGGAGAGCGAGATGGACCTCAGGGGCAAGGTAGCCATCGTGACCGGGGGTGGGACAGGGTTGGGGGAGGGCATCGCCCTGGCCCTG
>JACQUK010000017.1 GCA_016210325.1 Chloroflexota bacterium | reverse complement strand
GCGCAACGATGTGCATGCCCAATATTTTGTTGCTACGGGGATGGATGACCATCTTGAAGAGCCCGCGGTCCTCATTGATGGCCAGCGCCTTCGGCACGGCGTCCATGCGGATGGTGCGGCAGGCGCAAGCGTTGAAGCGCCGCATCTCCTCCTCTTCTGTGAGGCCGACCGACGCGACCTGGGGATTGGTAAAAACAGCGTGAGGAACGTGGTCGTAGTTCAGTGTCCTGGCCGGTATGGTGAGGGCATTCTCCGCTGCGATGGTGCCTTCCTTCGCGGCGACGGTCTCCAGGGCCATCCTGCCAACACAGTCACCGGCTGCGAACACGTTAGGGTTGTCCGTCTGGTAGTACTGGTCCACTCGGACAAAACCGCGGTCATCGAGAGTCACACCGGCCTTGTCCAGGCCCAGGTCTTCTGTATTGGCACGGATGCCGGTGGCCAGAAGCAGCGTGTCGGCCACCAACTCTTGAGCGCCGCTCTCTCCTTCAACACTGACCACGGTCTTGCCAACACGCTTCGAGACCTGCCCAATTGTCACCCCGGTCATGAACTGGATGCCCTCTTCTCGGAGGCACTGCACGATCTCATCAACGATCTCTGGCTCGTGCCTGCGCAACACCTTGTGCCCTTTAGTCACTACGACGGTCACCTGAGCCCCGAAATGCGCGAACATCTGGGAGAACTCCAGGCCCTCAGGCCCAGCTCCAACGACCACCATGGACTTGGGGACCTCGGTGAGCTGCATGACGGTTACATTGCTCAGCCAGCGCACCTGGCCCATCCCCGGCACCGGCAGGGGTCTTGTTGAGGCGCCAGTGGCGATGAGGACATTGGTGCCTTCGTACACCTGGCTGTTGACCTCCACCTTGGTCCCGCCGACGAAGCGCGCCTTGCCCTCGACGAAATCTACGCCTTCCAGGTGCTCCAGCACCCGCAGGTAGTTGGCCTGGCGGGCAGCAGCCACCATTTCGTCCTTCTCACGGATAGCAACAGAGAAGTCGAAACGTGGCGCGTGGCCGTTCTTGAGCGCCTCAAACCTTGGGTGCTGGGGATAATACAGATCGTCGCCAACGGTGAGCAGACGTTTGCTTGGCATGCAGCCCACGTTGACACATGTGCCGCCTAGTGGGAGACCCCTGTTGATCATCAGGGCGCTCTTCCTCAGGTCCGACGCCTTGGTGGCCGCTGCGAAGGCGGCAGCGCCCCCACCCATGATGATGAGGTCGTACTTGTCCATGCAACCCTCCTCAGGTTACTCCATCCTGCGGCCCGCAGGGCGGAGCCACGCGATGGTCTGACGGGTGGCCCGCAAGGTGCTGTTCTCGATGATGCCACAGATGCGGCTCCCTGAAGGGAGGCAGTCAGCCGAGCGGTCGGCCCTCATACGCAGTTGGGCCAGTTCCTCGCGGAAGGCCTGTAGGTCCCGGACCAGAGCATCTACCTGGGCCAGCTTCTGGTCGAGAAGGTCACATACGTGGCCGCAGGTCGGCTCCTTCCGGTCGTGGACCTGGAGGACACCCATGACCTCCTCCAGCGAGAGGCCCAGGCGCTTGGCTTTGCGGATGAACTCCAGCCGCGCAACGTCCTGGCCCCCATAGACCCGGTAGCCCGATTCGGTGCGGCCCGGCTTGGGCAGCAGGCCCTCTCCCTCGTAGAACCGGATGGTCTTGGCGGTGAACCCCGTGGCCCTGGCCAGCTCACCTATCTTCATCGGCGACCCCTCTTGCTTCTGTGGTCTCTAGCATAAACCTTCCACTTGGATAGAAAGTCAAGCCCCGTGGCCTGATAGGCTTGGGGCTGCTGAAGACAACGACCTTTGTTCTTGACATAATACGCATGAAGCACATGCGCCTGTTCTACGGGGGCCAATACGGAGGCGAAGGGGGAAGGTCGTGCCCTTTGCGGTGGCTGGGGCTGTGGGCGAGAACCGCGCTGCGCACCTCGGCTATTCGCCCACAAGTGTCATGAGGTAAGCCACCAGGTCGGCCACGGCCTGCTCCGAAAGCTGCATCTGTTTCCAGTCAGGCATATCAGGGGGATAGCCCGGGGCCAGGTAAGCCTTTGGGTATACCAGGGACTCGATGAAGTAGAGCTGAGGCGATACCAGTCCCCGGTCTGCGGCCCTGCTAGGAGCGCGCCGGGCGACCGCCGTCAGCTCGGGGCCCACGTTGCCCCCAACACCCTTGACCGTGTGGCAGCCGATGCAGCCAACACTGGAGAAAAGCCGCTCTCCCCGGCTCGCATCGCCGCGCTCCAGAGGGATGTTGGGGAGCCGGCCCGATTCCCCTGGCATTGGGCTTGGCGAGCTGACCGCTGCAGGGGTGGCGGTCGGCTGCTGGGTTGCGAAGGGCGAAGCCGCTGGCGGTACCGTGGGTGTTGCCCGGCTGGTGCACGCTGTCAGGAATAGCACCAACACCAATGCCAGAAACCAGGCGCGCCGAGGGAAGAGGACCAGCCGTCCCTTTGGAAGAGGTGCCAGATGGGCCGCTGACAGCTTCAGCCCTTTGTTCATTCCCTTTCCCTCTAGTCCTTTCGAGCGTCCTGTCTTACAAGTTCCTTCGTTTTTTAGAGATATGACACTGAAAACTCCGGGCCATCAAGGGCAGGTGTGGGTCCTCTATCAGCACCCGCCCTTGACAACACGCCCAGAGGCGCCTAACTGCCGGGCTGTGAGCCGCACTGCGGTGGCTTGGTGGGCATAAACTGGAAGTCCACTCCTGCTTTGATCTGGCGGTCACCCATAGTCATGTCTTGGACAGCTACATGCGTGAGCCAGTAGCCCTCAGCGCCAGGCGGCCCACCGTGACCGGCGTCCGGGTTGGGGGCATTGAGACGGTGGAAGTGCACAAAAGCTGGCCCGGGCTGTTCGCCAGCGCAGAACCTGCCCCGGACCCCCAGGCCGATGTACATCAGCTTCTTGTCTGGTGCGCTGACGGGTTTGTCGTAGTGGAGGAACAGGACCCGCCCGTTGCCCAGGTCTACCCACTCGTGCTCCGGAAGAGGTGCGTCATAGGGCCAGTCCACGGTCCACTTCCACCCAGTGGCCGAAGCTGGCAGCGGCTTCACTGTAGCCCCTGGGTTAGCTGCCGATGCCTTGGTGGGCATGAAGCTGAAGTCAACCCCGCGGTCCACGTGTCCGCCGCTGGCGGGAGTGTCAAAGGAATCCACTGCCGCGTGCACCAGCCAGTAGCCCTCGGCGCCCGGGGGTCCACCGTGCCCGGCGTCCGGGTTGGGGGCCTTGAACCGGTGGAAGTGGGTGTAGGCATTGTTCGGTTGCTCCTCCAGATAGAAGCGGCCCTTCACACCAGTCCCCACCCACATGAGCTTTTTCTCCGGGTCCGTTACTGGTCGGTCGAAGTGCAGGAACAGTGGGGTGCCGCCACCCACGTCCACGAAGAGGTGGTCCGGTAGTGGCGGGTCAAAGGGCCACCCGTTCATAAGCCTCCAGTCGGTGACAGAGGTTGCCATGAGTGAAGCCGACGCGCCCGGAGAACCAGGAGGCCCGGCCTGACCCGGCGCACCCGGGGCGCCTGGCGACCCGGCAGGGCCGGTAGGCCCGGCCTTGCCGATGCAGGCAGCCAGGGCCGCGACGCTGACCAGCGCAAGGGCCACCAGGCCCATGCGCACGTGTTTGAGGGCTTTCAGAGCGTCCATACCCTTCTCGTTCCTTTCCTTTGGGCCTGTTCACATCCGCCTTTTCTCAAGCTATGGCAAGAGGCGCTATAATAGATGTCGGCATGGCGACAGATCCCCAAATCCGAGACTGGGCTGGGGCGAGATGCATAGGCTTCTGCCGTGGCGACCAAGAGACTCCCGTCACAGCGCCACCGCCGCCGCTTTGCCGGTCGGGGCGTACCTTGAGCAGGTAGATGTCTTCAAGCGGCTCACCCCGGACGAGCTGGACCAGATTGGGAAGAGCTTTGCCATGTGGGAGTGCCCCCGGGGCACCCTCTTCTTCACGCCAGACGACCCGACGGAACGTCTCTTTATCCTCAAGCGCGGCTTGGTAGAGGTATACCGTTTGACTCCCAGCGGCAAGCGCCTGGTCACCAGGCGCATTGAGCCAGTGACCCTCTTTGGCGAAATGGGGCTACTGGGGCAGACGATGCACGATTGCTTTGCGGCGGCCCTGGAGGACAGCCTGGTGTGTGTAGGTACTCGGGACGACATTCTGAGGCTTTCCAGGCAGTACCCCGATGTCGCGCTGAGGATGCTGGAGGTGGTAGGAGAGCGCCTGAAAGCGCTGGAGGAGCGCCTTGAGCTTGTGGCCCTCAACCCCGTCAGGGTCAGGCTGGCGAGTTTCCTGTTAGCCAACGCGGACCCGGGTACGGGCCTCCTGGGCGGCTACACCCACGAAGAGATTGGGGAGTTCATTGGCGCACTGCGACAGACGGTAACCGAGGCCCTCAGTGCGATGCAGGCCCAGAGGGTAGTGGAGGTCAGGCACCGCTCCATCCGGATCAGAGACCGGGCGATGCTGGAGCGCTTGGTCATCGGCGACGATGCTGTCACCGGAACGGGCTTCTGACGCGCTTTCGGAAACTCGTTAGAGGCTGTGAGTTCCCCCCGCTGCAACCAGGTTCGTTGGGTGCCCCGCCAGGTAGTTGCGGATGTTGGCCACCATCATGCTTTTGGTCTGTCGC
The DNA here is from genome assembly GCA_016210325.1 of Chloroflexota bacterium. Taxonomy (GTDB): domain Bacteria; phylum Chloroflexota; class Dehalococcoidia; order Lucifugimonadales; family HRBIN23; genus JACQUK01. The sequence continues at coordinate 2,957 of JACQUK010000017.1, read as the reverse complement.
TCCGGGGTCATGCCAGTGTTGTGGGGGAACAGCACCACATTGTCGAGCCTGGTCAAAGGGTGCCCGGCCGGCAAGGGTTCTGTAGAGTAGACGTCCAGCCCGGCACCCCTGATCCGTTTCTGCTGTAACGCTTCTACCAGGGCTTCCTCGTCCACTACCTCGCCCCGGGCGGTGTTGACCAGGATGGCGGTGGGCTTCATCAGCCCAATGAGATGGCGGCCGATGAGTCCTCCAGATTCGGGAGACCTCCGGACGCTGATGGAGACCACATCAGCAGTCCGCATCAGCTCCTCCAGAGACATGAACTCTACTCCCATCTCGCTGGCCCGCTCTGGTGATGGGTGGAAGCTCCAGGCGATGACTCTCATGCCCAGTCCGCGGCCCAGCGCCACGGTCCGCCGCCCAATGTGCCCGGTGCCGATCACGCCCAGGGTCTTGCCGCAGAGCTGGGTGATGGGCTCACCCTGGGGCCAGGCCCCCTGGCGGGTCAGGCGGTCCACGGTCGGCACGCGTCGAGCGACAGCCAGGGCCAGGGTGATGGCCCCCTCGGCCACAGCGTCGGCGTTGGCCCCCGGCGTGTTGGCCACGAGGACGCCCCGCCGGTGGCAGGCGGCCAGGTCAATGTGGTCAACCCCCACTCCGACGCAGGCGATGAGCTTGAGGCGAGAAGCTTGCCCAAGGACCTCGGCGGTGAACCGCGAGGTGCTGTACACCGCCACCGCCACATCAGCATTGTGCAGCCGCTCAACCAGCAGCTCGGGAGTGCTGGCTGGAGAGGCGTAGATGGTGAGCTGGCCAAGTTCACGGAGTGCGGGTTCGGCTGCCGAGCCACTGATGACAGGGGGGCCATCGTCCACTACCACAATGTGGGCCACTGGGCATCCTCCTTGACCGCATTCTTCGGCCCCAGGATTCTGCACCAGGAATGGCCTACTGCACAAGCCGGAGTGGTTGCCCTGTGTCCGCCCTCGCTGGCGGTGCCACCTAGCGGCGCCCGGCAGGTTCCTCCTTAAGGGCCATGATCCCGTACCGACCTTGGACGCCGGCCGAGAACCGTTCGGGGAGGAACGGTTTGAGGGAGTAGGAGATAGCCCTGCGCAAGATGAGGTCCCGCGCAAGCTGGCCCCACATGGTGCAGCACTGGACTCCGGGGTTACCTGCCAGCACGTAAACCCCCTCCAGCGATGCCACGGGCCCCAGGATGGGCTTGCCGTCAGGAGGGATAGGGCGCGGGCCTGTCCTGTGGCCCACGACCCTCGCCTCGGCCATGCAGGGCAGCACGCGAACGGTGAAGTCGAGAATGGCCTGCTTGGCCTCCTCCCTGATGCTGGTGTCGAATACATAGGTCTCGCTAGCGGTGACGCCGGACAGATAGGCGCCGTTCCCCAGCGGATGGATGCTCCAGTTGACCATGGGCGGGTTGGTCACGCCGACGCCTTCCAACTCCATGGTGATGGGCGGGCCGTCGTACTGAAAGAGGAGCTGTTCGCCCTTGATGGGCTGGACCGGCAAAGGCGTCCCCACCCACGCCGAGGCCTGCGGTGTCCAGACGCCCGTGGCCAGCACGACGGAATCGCAGTCTATGCGCTCCCCTGTGCTGGTGAGGACGCCGGCTACCCGGGACCCTTGCCTGACCAGCCCTGCCGCCTTCCGTGTGAGGAACTGAGCGCCCTGCTTTTGCGCCAGGTCCGCCAGGGCCAGGGTGAGGCGATAGGCGTCCACCCTGGCAGCCCAGGGGACCCACATTCCACCGTAGACCTCGGCTGCCCTGCTCAGGCGAGGCTCGCGCTTGTAGCACTCCTCCGAGCTCAGGAGCTCGTAGTCCAGGTTGGTGCCAGGCGCCAGCCGGCGCACTTCCTGCCAGGCCTGCTGCGAGAAGGCCAGGGTGAAGAGGGGGCGCCGGTTGAACCCCACGTCAATGCCGGACTCCGCAGCAATAAGGGGGGCCAACTCCATCGTGAGCTGCGACCCCCTGCGGGCCATCTCGCATAGCTCCGGCGGCTCCACGTAGTGGAGCACCAGGCCCAGCATAGCCGGAGCGTGGCCGGAGGTGCCGCTGCCCACGGCGTTCTGCTCCAGCACGATGACTTTGAGCTTCTCCTTGCTCAGGAAGTAGGCCGCGCCGCACCCTACGATCCCTGCCCCGACCACCACCACGTCGGCTTTTTCGGTGGGCATGGTGACCTCCTTTGCTGTGTCCGCAGGCGTCCCTGTGTACCTTTGTCAGCCCCGCTGGAGGAGCCCAACCCCGTCACGAAAAGCGCGAGGGTGGCCGCCGAACAGGCGGCCACCCTCGCGTTGCTCAAGGCCTCGCCTTAGCGTCTTGGTGTGGGCTGTGCACTACAGTGGCTGGAAGCCCACGTTGGGGTTCTCCCGGTCAATCCAGGTGCGGACCATGGTCCAGCCGCCGCCCGTGATGGTGATGGCGCTGCCCGTCCAGTTCTTGACGTAGGCCTGGTTGGCCATGGCGTAGCCGAAGGCCCCGGAGGCGAAGGTGGCGTAGCGCTGCACCGCCAGATAGCGGGTGATCTCGTACACGTCCTTCACCCGCGCCCAGTGGTCCAGCTCCGCCGACATGTTGTCCAGCATGGCATCAAGCTTCGCGTCGTTCATGTGGAACACGCGGCCCCCCAGGGCCTTGGAGTGGAAGGCGTTGCGGAGCCACTGGTCGGGGTCGCCGCCGCTGCTGTAGAAGGTCTGCAACACCCCGTGCCAGTTGCCCGAGTTGGTCAGCGTGACGTGAGCGCCAACCTCCCGGGAGTTGATCTTGACGTTGATGCCAATGTCCTTCAGGTTGGCGGCAAACAGCTCACCCTCGGCGATGGTGTAGGGCACCCAGGGCGCCGTCTCGAAGTTGATGGTCAGCTCCCCGGGCTTATAGCCGGCCTCGGCCAGCAGCTTCTTGGCCAACTCCTTGTCGTAGGCGGTGTACTTGGCCCCCTCGCCGTACTCGGTGT
>JACQUK010000137.1 GCA_016210325.1 Chloroflexota bacterium | reverse complement strand
GCCTGGCGAAGGAAAGGGGGTCGGGGGGATGGTCGAAAGGGTTTTTCAGCACCCTGCTAGGTGGTCTGTGCCAGGACCACCAGGCGGGGCGCTGCCTCACCGGCCAATGCGCTGCGGGTGAGGCTCAGGCGGGGCTGGGGCGTGGCCTCTCGCACCCCCATCTCCTTGAGCAGCTTGTCCAGCGGGGCCAGCGCCACCTGGACGCCGGGGGTCTGGTAGTGCATGGGGATGGCCAGCTTGGGGCTTAGACGGCGGACCGTCTCGGCTACCTCGCCGACCGCCATGGTGCACAACTCTCCTGCTGGTATCAACAAGATGTCAGGCTCCCCCAGCTCCTGGAGCTGCTTGGCGTTGGGCACCGCACCGGCGTCCCCCAGGTGGCAGAGGGTGATACCCTCCACTTCAATGAGGTAGGCGGTGTTCTTGAGGGGAGGGCCATCGCCGAGGGGGGGAGCAGTGGGGAAGCCACGGATGAACACCCCCGCCATCTCGTACTCGCCGGGGCTGCGGACAATGTAGGGTTTGCCTGCCACCCCTTCCAGGTGTTGGTGGTGTGGGTGAGCGTTGCTGCTAACGACGATGCGCGCCTCGACAGACGGCAACGTCAGCCCCAGGGAGGGCGCGTAGGGGTCCGTGAGGATGACCGCATCCGCCGTCCGGATGCGGAAGCAGGCGTGGCCGAGCCAGTGGATATCCACCTACCGTTGCCTTGTGCGCCGCACCAGTGCCCACGCCGAGGGCAGCGCAAGGGACGCCAGGTAGAGCTTCACCAGGTCGCCCATGATGTAGGGATAGAGGCCGCCCACCAGCGTCTTTTCCAGCGTGCTGGCGCCGGGGATGATTTCGGCCAGGGGCCTCTGGACTGCGGGGTGCACCCAGCCTGAGCCCAGGAGGTAGGCCAGCCACAGCAGCCCCGGAATGTAAAGGACGGCGTTGCTAAGCAGGAAGCCGCCGATAACCCACGGCTTGCGGTCCCAGCCTTTCTGGGCAAAATACCCCGCGACCATGGCAGCAGCAATGAACCCCACCAGGTAGCCTCCGCTGGTCAGGTCCCAGGGGGCGCCGCCAAACCCCTGCCACGGCAGGATGAAGTGGACCACCTGGCCGTCCATAGGCAGGTTGGGGGCAAACACCGGCAGTCCGGCGGTGCCCGCCACGAAGTAGATTGCCAGGGACCCCGCACCGCGCCACATGCCCAGGGCGCCACCGGCCACCAGCACCCCAAACGTCTGGCCGGTGATGGGCACCGGCGTGAACGGCAGCCGCACGGTGACCTGAGCACAGAGGGCCACCAGAGCGGCGAAGCCCACCATGAGGGCCAGCTCTCTGGCCCAGCGCATGACACGGCTATCAGAGCGTATTGCGGGGACCAGGGCATCGGCCAGGGTCAGCGCAGGTGACTGTGCTTGCATCGTTCCCTCTCCACAAGCTTGACGCGAGTAGGAACTATAGCGCCGACCCCCTGGGGTTGTCAATCACATTCCAGGCGGTGGCCAGGGTCTTTCGGTTATCGGTCTTCGTACCCCAGGGGGAGTTTGAGGGGCGAAGCCCCTCAAGGTTACTCAATCCCCCTTCTCCCCATGTGTATAACTTAGGGACATCATGGGGAGAAGGGGGACAAAGGGGGATGAGGGATGAGAGTGACTGGAGTAGGCTGATAGCCGAAAGACCCTGAGGCGATGGCTTGGCAAAGGGGTAGGGCAGCGCCCTGTGGCTTGGAACAGGGGCTTCGGTTGTCACCCTGAACGGAGTGAAGGGTCTCTACGCCTGCCCTGAGATGCTGAGCGAAGCGAAGCATGACATCGCGGGCTGGTAGGCCGGCAAGGGGACCCGTGGTCTGGGACCAGGTTCCCTTGACACTGCCAGGCTTCCATGCTACGTTGTGCCAAGATTAGCACTCAAAGGCTATGAGTGCTAATCTTGGAGCATGGTCACGATGCTGAGTCCTCGCAGGGCGTCCCTTCTGAAGCTCCTCATTGGCGAGTACGTGGCGACGGCGACCCCCGTGGCCTCGGAGGTCATGGTGCGCAAGCATGGGCTGCCCGTTAGCTCGGCCACGGTGCGCAATGACCTGGCCGTGATGGAGCGTGAAGGGTACGTTGGCAGACCTCACATCTCCGCCGGGGCGGTCCCCCAGGACAAGGGGTACCGCTACTACGTGGAGTTCCTGCTGGAGCCGGTAGAGTTGCCCACTGAAGTGAAGCTTTCAGTCAGGCAGCGGTTCGGGCAGGCGGGCCGGGACATAGAGACCTGGCCTCGGCTGGCGGCACAGGTGCTGTCGCGTGTCTCCCACAGCGTGGCTATCGCGACCTTCCCCAAAGCCATGCTGGCGCGGCTGCGAAGCGTGGAGATGGTGTACCTGCACGACTTTCTGGCCCTCCTGATCGTGGTGCTGCAGGAGGCCAGGGTGTGCAAGGAGCTGGTGCCCTTGCAAGAGCGCACCACCCGGGAAGACCTCGTGGCGGCAACCAACAAGCTCAACCACCACTTCGCGGGCCTGCTGCGTCACGAGGCCCTGGCCCGGCAGGTGGAGCTGACGCCTCTGGAGGAGCAGGTCCTGGAGGCCGCCGTGCGGCTGATGCGGCACGAGGAGCAGGCCCAGTACGCCGACTGCTTTGTGGAGGGCCTGCGCTACCTCCTGGAGCAGCCGGAGTTTGCTGAACCTGCGCGCACGCGGGACCTGATGGACCTGCTGGAAGAAGAGGAGATTGTCCGACAGATCGTCGAGGAAGCCCCGGACAGAGGCTGGCGGGCGGTCATCGGCGAGGAGAACCGAGTAGGGTCCTTGAAGCCCTTCAGCGTGGTGGTGGCCCCTTATGGCGTGCCCGGTGAAAGCGAGGGTGTCCTGGCCATTGTAGGTCCCACCCGTATGGAGTACACCAACGCCATCGCCAGCGTTCGGTACCTGGCCTCCCTCCTCAACGAGCTTTCTGCAGCGGTCTATGGTAGACCCACCACAAGGTGAGCAGAAGAGGCCGTATGGAGCAGGACCAAACATCTTCAGGGGCCGCACAAGACCAAGCGGCCCCTGAGCCTGCCGGAGCCGAGGCGGACGTCGCTGCACTGCGGCGGGAATTGGAGCAGAGCCAGGCCGTCGCACAGCGGTACCTTGCCAACTGGCAGCGTGCCCAGGCAGACCTGTCTAACTTTCGCCGCCAGTCGGAGCAAGCGCGAGAAGAGCTCGTCAAGTTCGCCGCCGCCGGGGTGGGCCTGGACCTCTTGTCCATCCTGGACGACCTGGAGCGGGCCCTGACCACCGTGCCCCCCAACCTCCTGGGGTTCACCTGGATCAGTGGTATCTACCTGGTCTTTCGGAGGTTGCAGGCTGTCCTGGAGGCCCACGGCATCACCGAGATAGAGGCCCAAGGCAAGGCGTTCGACCCGGCGCGGCACCAGGCGGTTATGGAGGTGGAAGGGCCGCCAGGCGTGGTGGCAGATGTGCTTCAACGGGGCTACATGCTCAAGGACCGGGTCTTGCGTCCGACCATGGTCACCGTGGGCAAAGCGTCTGGCCCACCCGCCACCGAGAGCCAGGCGTCGCAGGCGCGCACCGGCGAAGCCCCCTCCCCTCACCAGCCGCCGCTACAGGAGCCACCGTCTCCAGGCACTGGCCCTGTGTGATGCGGCCCACCGAGTGGTTGGAATGCCGAGTCCAGGTTTCGGCTGGTGTGCGCTTGGTGGGTCTAGGGCCGAGTATAATAGGGTATCCGTGACACCACTATCATCCGGTTTCAGGTACTGATGTCTACGCTGCGCGACTACTACGAGGTCCTTGAGGTGACACGAGACGCCTCGGAGGAGGAGGTCCGCAAGGCCTACCGCCGCCTGGCGTTGGAGTGGCACCCGGACCGCAACCGCAACCCTGAGGCGGCGGAGCGCTTCAAGGAGATCAGCGAGGCCTACCAGGTCCTCAGCGACCCGGAAAAGCGCCGTAGCTATGACCTCTATGGCCACAACGGGGTGCAGGGCAACGCGGGAGGCGGACGGGGCTTCGAAGGCGTGGACATCACCAGTGGCTTTGGTGACATCTTCGACGCCTTCTTCCGCGGCTTTGGCGAGCGCCCTGCCTCAGCGCCCCAGCGCGGTGCCGACCTGCGCTACGACCTCACCCTGTCGCTGCGGGAGGCGGCCCTGGGAGGCCAGCGGGAACTGGAGGTGGCCCGGGAGGAGCTGTGCGCCCGCTGCCAGGGGTCCCGCGCCGAGCCCGGCACATCGGCCGTGCGGTGTGGGAACTGCCGCGGCACGGGCCAGGTGCGTCGCAGCCATGCGAGCTTCTTCGGCCAGTTTGTCCAGATCGTCGCCTGCCCTGTGTGTCATGGCGATGGCAAAACCCTCTCTTCGCCCTGCACGGCCTGCCGCGGTGCGGGACGGGAGCGCCGAACGCGGCGCCTCAGCGTCCAGGTCCCGCCCGGCGTGGAGGATGGCACCCGGCTGCGCCTCACCGGCGAGGGTGACGTGGGATGGAACAATGGCCCACCAGGGGACCTGTACCTTTCGGTCAGGGTGGAGTCCCATCCGCTGTTTGAGCGGCAGGGCAATGACCTGGCCTATGACCTGGCGCTGAACGTGGCCCAGGCGGCCTTGGGTTGCATGCAGCAGGTCCCCCTGCTGGACGACGGGTGGGAGGAGGTCGCCGTGCCGGCCGGGGTGCAGTCAGGCGCCGTGCTGCGACTGAAGGGCAAGGGGGTCCCAGACCTGCACGGTGGCAAGCGAGGCGACCTGCTGGTCCGCGTCAAGGTGGTAACGCCCAAGCGCCTGGATGCCCGTGCCCGCAAGCTGCTTACGGAGTTGGCGGAGCTCCTGGAGGAAGACGACCAACCCTCCAAGGACGGCAAGGGATGGTTCCGCCGGTCCAAGGACAGTGGACGCTCCTAGTGTCCCGTTTCCAAAATGCGTTTGCGAATTGTCATTGCGAGGAGTCCTTCGGGGGGAGGACGACGAAGCAATCTGGAGGCGGGGTCCACCCCTCCTCCAGATTGCCACGGCACTCCTTAGTCGGGCCTCGCAATGACATTGTCGGCGGACTTCAGTGACACCACACTAG
>JACQUK010000126.1 GCA_016210325.1 Chloroflexota bacterium | reverse complement strand
GGAACAATGTTCGTGGTTCGACGAGCTCACCACGAACGGAGGGATACACCCAACCGTTCGGCCTGAGCTTGTCGAAGGCCGCCTGAGCAATTCAACGTTCTTCTGACTCAGGACACTAGTGCCGGCGCTTTACATCGCGTAGGGCGGGCCATACCATAGCCAGGACGACATCCCAGGAAGGAGCGGCATGATAGGGATTGTTGGCGGCACCGGCCCTGAAGGGCGAGGCTTGGCCCTCCGCTTCTGCCTTGCTGGCGAGGAGGTCTTCATCGGCTCTCGGGCGGCGGAGCGCGGCAGGGCAGCAGCCGAGGAAATCAGGGCAAAGGCCCCTGGCGCCCGAGTGGATGGCGGCGAGAACCGCGAAGCCGCCCGCCTCGCGGACATTGCGCTGGTGGCCGTGCCCTACCAGGGACACAGGGAGGCGGTCTCCGAGCTGCGGCAAGAGCTGTCGGGAAAGGTGGTGGTGGACGTGGTGGCGCCGCTGGCCTTCAGCAGCGGTCGCTTCCACGCCCTTACTGTCCCGGAGGGGTCAGTAGCCCAGCAGCTCAAGGCCCTGGCGCCCGAAGCCCGCGTGGTGGCAGCGTTCCACACCGTCAGCGCCGCCGACCTTCTGGTGCCCGACCGTACCGTTGACTGCGACGTGGTGGTGTGCAGCGACGACCGGGAGGCGAAACAGCAGGTGATGACACTGGCGAAGTGCATCAAGAGCGTCCGGGCGGTGGACGGCAGCGGCCTGGAGTGCGCCCGCTACATCGAGGACCTCACAGCGCTGTTGCTCAACATCAACCGTATCTACAAGGGGCGCTCGATGATCAAGATCGTGGGAATTTAGGCCCGCCATGACAGATGCCAAGACCGCGTTCCGCCCATCACCCTGGTTCGTCATGGTGACAGCTCTTTTCATCACCGCCCTGCTGGTCTCCAACATCATCGCGGTGAAGCTGGTCACTATCGCCGGCCATACGCTGTTCGCCGCCATCATCATTTTCCCGGTCAGCTACATCTTCGGCGATATTCTGACAGAGGTGTACGGATACCGGCAGGCGCGCCGGGTCATCTGGCTCGGCTTCTTTTGCAACCTGGTGGCTGTGCTGGCCATTTGGGGTGGAGGGCTCCTGCCACCAGCGCCCGGGGAACGGCAGGAGGCCGTCAGCGGTGCATACCAACTCGTGCTGGGGTACACGCCGCGGCTCCTGGTGGCCTCCTTCACCGCCTACCTGGTTGGGGAGTTCAGCAACGCTGCCATCCTCTCACGTATGAAGCTGCTTACCAGGGGACGCTGGCTGTGGACGCGCACCATCGGCTCCACCATCGTTGGCGAGGGGCTGGACTCAGCAGTCTTCGGCACCCTGGCCCTGGCAGGTGTGGTGCCGGGAGCAGTGCTGCGAGAGGTCATCCTCGTGCAGTGGCTGGCAAAGGTCTCCTATGAGGTCCTAGCTACGCCCCTGACCTACGCTATAGTCGCCTACCTCAAGCGGCGCGAGGGCCTGGACGCCTACGACCGCGACGTTTCTCTGAGCCCCGTCTCGCTCCTGCGCTAGCCCAGGAGCCACCAAGGCTCCTCATTCTGCCACGCAGAAAACGGCCGCCGGCTTGCTTCTACGAGGGGGGTGGGAGGACTTTCCGTATCTGGCGGACGATGCTTGCCAGAAACGCCCCTATGCCGAGCGCCGCTAGGGCTACCGCCGCGGGGAGCAGCCAGGGGTAGCGCTCGCTGAAAGGCTCAGGTGGCGGCTTCACTTGCTCAAAGCTTGGGTTGCTGGTCTGGGCCCCTAGCTGCGCTCGAGGCAGGCCCTCCGTCACCAGGTAGGGAAATACCCGCTCAAACTCGTAGGAAGGAGCGCGGGCACCAGCGTTGCCGTAGTAGAGGCGGTAGCCGCTACCTGGGCTGGCAGAGAAGATGAGCTTCCGCAGGAAGCCGAACACCTCGACCCCCTCGACGGGCAGCGGAGGGTTGTCCTCGTTGGCAATGGTAAGGCGGAGATAGCGGTAGGTGGCCTCGGGATAGCTGAAGCTCAGCCTCTTGCCAACGTACTTAGAGGTATCGAAGGAGTAGACTGCGGCAGGGCCACCCAAGCGTGACCAGGTCTTCTGGTCGTTGCTCCCCTCCAGGTCCACCTGGCGGTAGAAGTTGACCTGGGGTGTTGCTAGCACAATGCGACTGTGCGGCAAGCCCTGGCCGCCCAGGTCCACCAGCAGGCGGCTCTGGCGCTGCTGTGGCTGCTCCTCCCGGCCCACCAGCGCCGCGGGGTACGCCACCTCCTGGGGTGCAATCTCCTGGACCTGAAAGAGGGTGGCGCCACGTATGTCCAGCGGCTCCTCCCCATTGTCCAGGATATGTATACGGAGGTAGCGAGCGGTGCTCTCGGGGTAGCGGATGCGGGTATCGCGGGTCGTAAAGTTCCTCTCCTGAATGGTCAGGTCAAAGATCTGGTACCCCTGCTGGAGCAGGGACCAGGTCCTGCCATCCGCACCGCTCTCAACGACCGTCCGCCGCTGAAAGCTCCGGGAGGGGGTAGCGACCTCAATCTCATTGTGCGGTACCCCCTGCCCAGCCACCTCCACCACGAAGCTGGTCTCTTCACCAGGTATGTGTGTTAGGTCTCGGACCGCCACCGGCATTGCGGCCCGCCTGCTGTCACCCCTCTCCACCAGAAGCTCATACGGGACCTCCCGCTGGCTCTCCTCCTCCACCACACGGAGGTCCACCAGCGCAGACGCGGCGTGAGCAAAGACGTCCTGGTCGGGCACCACTTCAACCAGCCCTTCTTGGCCCATGCCCTGGGGTAGCACCACGAGCTTGAAGAAGGGCCAGTCCTTCGCAGCGAAGTCCGCCCGGAGTGGAAAGGCAGCCAGCAGGAGGAGCGCCAGGGCCGCGCCGGCAATGGCCAGGGGTCTTAGGACAAGGCGAAAGGGTGTCTTACCCAAACAGGAACCCCCTGACGGCCTGGCGGTAGCGTTGATAGGCGAACCCGGTGCCCAGCAGCAGTGCCCCCAGGGTGACAAAGGCTGCCACCCGGAAGCCGCGCTCCAGCAAGAAAACATCGAAGGCGAAGAGCTTGAGGATCGGGACCATGAGCAGGGCCATGCCTGCCAAACGGACGGGCCGCGACTTTGCGACTACCCCCACAGCAATGCCCACCACGCCGTAGACCGCCCAGAGCAGGGTTAGCGAGAGGTGCTTGGCGCTGTCGAAATCGGTGCGCAGCGGTACACCGCGGGCGTCGAAGAAACGGATGACCTCGGCACTCAAGGCCCACAACGACAGGAAATTGGCAACCATCAAGAGGACCGGAAAGACAAACCCCTCGCCCTCAGCCAGCTCATCCCGCTGCCGCCAGTACAGATATGCCGCAAAGTAGACTGCGGCGACCACCAGGACAAAAGCCAGGAAGGAGAAGTTGAGGATAAGCCGAAAGCCCAAAGGCGCAAGGTCCACCACCCAGGCGTCAAGGAATATCAGCTTCAGGGCAGGGACGGCCAGCAGGGCGAGGCCCGCCACCCGCAGCGGTAGCGAGCGCCAGCCCGCCGCCACCGCCAGGAGGCCCACCGCATAGAACGTCCAGAGCACCGTCAGCGACAGGTGCTTCTTGTTCAAGGCGTCTTGATGAAGCTGGGAAGAGGTCCCCGCCAGGCTGCGGCTATCGAAGTAGCTGATAAGCTCGGCGCTGGCGGCCCACAGCGTGAAGAGGTTGGCGGCGCCCACCAAGAGGGGGAAGAGGTTCACCTCCCAGGGGCGGAGGTCCCGCCGGTCCCTCAAGTAGAGATAAGCCACGAGGTACGCAGCAGCGATGGCTACCACAAACGTGGGGAACCGGTCGTTCAGGACGGGCCTGAAGTCGCGCAGGTCTACGGGTGTGTCGAAGAATACGAGGCGCGCCGCCACAATAGCGAAGACGGCCAAGCCATAGGCCCGTAGCGGCCAGCTCCGCAGTGTGAAGCCGACCCAGATGAGGACCGCACCTTCGGCGGCCCAGGCGATGGTGATCCAGGCACCACCCAGTTGCAAGGGGACAGCCACGGTCAGGAACACCAGAGCAATAGCCACCGAGTAGAGTGCAACCTGCGGCGGCGCACCACGCCGTTTCAGGGCAGCGTAGCCCACCATGCCGTAGAACAGGGCCAGGCCCAGGCCTATGACACCGAACCAGACCTCGTAGCGGTCCCAGAGCAATCGGTAGGTGACGCCGAAGTAGACCGCCGCATTGATGGTCATCAGGGCCATGTCGGATGCGCCGGGCGCCCGCCGCCACAAAACGTGGAACAGCGTTGTGGCCCCCACGAAGGTGAGGAAGATGAGGCTGTAGCCCACCTGGCGCAGCCACACCTCGTCTGGCGAGACCCGCACCAACGATGGCCCGAAGAGGGCCACCGAGCCGACCAGCCCCAGAAGCGTCAACCACCGCCAGTTGCGGAAGGCAGCGACCCCCAGGATGCCCAGGTCCAGCACCAGGATATAGGTCAGCAGCAGACGGTCGTCCGGCCGGTCGCGCCCCAGGAGCACAGGGGTGAGAAAGCCCCCCAGGACACCCAGCACCGCGATGGTCAGGGCCTCGTAGCGGAGGGCCAGGAGGCCCGCCAACGCCGTCACCAGGGCCAGGAAGAGGAAGGCGGGCAAGGGGCCAATGAGGTGGTAGAATCCGAAGGCAGCGTAGATGGAGAGGTAGATGATGCCGATGCCACCCCCCGTCACCGCATGGGCCCACGTTGGGTAGCGCCGCTGCCAGTACTCGCCCGCCCCCAGCAGCGCTACCCCCACCACCATGCCCAGGATGACCCGCCCCGTCTCGCCAATCCAGTTGTTCTCAAAGGCCAGCTTCAGGAAGAAGCCCACGCCGATAATCAGGGCGAGCGCGCCGATCCTGGCAAACCAGTTGCCCCCCAGCACCTGCTCCCAGTCCCAGCCACGGATGCGCTCCAGCCCTGGGAAGAGAGGCCCACCTGGGGCTGCACCAGCACCCTCGTAGGGGGGCTTCTCCGGCCCCGCGGTCACGGCGGCAGCCTCAAGCGGGGCGCCTTCGCCAGTTGGACCGCTTGTGGCTGCGGCAGCGGGCTGCACAGGCTGCGGAGAGGGAGGAGGGGGTGCAGGGGGCTGGGGCAGCGCTGGCTGCCGCGAAAAGCCAAGGACGCGCTCCACAGCGGCAACACGGTCGGTGAGGTCCAAAAGGGTGCGGTGCAGAGCATGGACCTCGTCCTCTAGCGAGCGCACCGGCGCCTCCGGCGAGGAGGCCGCGGGCCCGCCTGCCGCTGCTTCCAGGGGAGTGCCGCAAAGGATGCAGAACCTTCCACCAGAGGGGTTGTCGTGCCCGCAGGACGGACAGCGCATAGCGCCCTCCTTTTCGGCCCACTGTGCCCCGCCTGGCATTGCTGGACAGACACCTACCTCAGCGCCCGCACCACAAAGGTTGTCGCGATTTTATCATGCCAGCCCTGTTTCTTCCCGTCCCAGGCAATCCAAAGGAAGCCAAGCCCCAGCGCCAGCGCTGAGAGGAACTTGCCAATCACCTCCCGCAGAGCAGCCCGTCCCACGCCGGGCACCTGGCCCCGCTCATCCACCACCTTGATACCCAAAGCCATCTTGCCCAGGGTCTGGCCCCGCAGTCCGGTCATCAGGACGTAGTAGACTGGCCCGCCAACGAGGCGGAGGAGAGACAAAACAGCTTACGGGAAGGCATTGCCTGGGAAGCCTTGCAACCCGGCAGCCCATAGCAGACCGGATAGCAGGGCAGCTCCCAACCACACAATGGCAGTATCTATCAAGAATGCCAGGAATCGCACCCAGAACCCAACGTACGCTACAGGTTCAGCCCGCGTCAGGACTGCAGTTGACGGCCTCGCCACCTCTGGCGTGGCAGGAAGCTGAGCCGCACCGGGGGCTGGGCCAGCAGGCGAAGTCTCAGCCCCCAGGGGCGAGCCGCACTGGCCACAGAACCGGGCTCCAAGTGGGTTGTCGTGTCCACAGGCAGAACACCGCATAGCACCTCCTAGTGTCCTGACTCAGAAGTTCGCTGCATAATGCGCGGCCTAAATTGTCATGCTGAACGAAGTGAAGCATCTGGCGGGGAGGCAACCCCACCACCAGATTCTTCGCTGGCGCTCAGAATGACATTTTTCAACGGATTCCTGATTCACCACACTAGCCCGCCTCCGGCCGATAGTCCATGCCAACATGGCCCTGGCGGACCATCTCCTGGTATGCCTCGTCACTATAGCAGAGGAGCGACTTATAGACATACTCGTTGTCCTCCCCCAGACGGACGGGGCCGCGCCGGATGCCGGGCGGCGTCTCGGAGAACCGGAACGGGGCACCCGGGTACAGGTGAGTGCCGCAATCAGCCTGGCTGGCTTGGTGGAAGAAGCACCGTTCCCCAAGGTGCGGGTCGTTGTAGGCGTCCCGCTGGTCCAGCACCGGCCCAGCCGGCACCCGTGCCCGTTGCAGGGTGTGGAACACCTCGTAGTGGTCGCGCTGCGATGTCCAGGACTCGATGAGCCGGTCCAGGTCATCGTGGTGTCGCCGCCGTGCCAGCGCGTCAGCGAAGCGCGGGTCCTGGGCCCACTCCGGGTGGCCCATAGCCCCACACATCCGCTCGAACTGGGCATCGTCGAACACGGTGATGACGGCCCACCGGTCCTCACCCTTGCATCGGTAGCACCCCTGGACGGCGTAGGGGTGGCGGTTCCCTGTTGCCCCCTGCACCCTGCCATTCATGGTGTAGTCCATGATAGCCTGGGTCAGGTAGGGCAGGAAGTTCTCCGCCAAGGCTAGCTCGACAAGCTGGCCCTTGCCGGTGCGCCGCCGGTGATGAAGGGCAGCCAGGGTGGCGAAGGCAGCCGCCGCTCCCGCTGCACCATCCGCGGCGTAGGACACGGTCAAGGACGTGGGGTCCATGTCCGCGTAGCCGCGCAGGGTATTGTGGCCCAGGACGCTGTCCACCATGGAGCCCAGGGAGCGGTAGCTCCGGTACTTCCCCCAAGTCCCGAAGGCGGGCATCCGCACAAAGATAATGTCGGGGCGCTGCTCCCGGAGCCACTGGTAGGTGATGCCCAGCTTGTCCATGGTCTCAGGCACGTTGTTTTCCACAACAACGTCGCAGACCCGCACCAGGCGCGCAAAAGCATCGCGCCCCTGGGGCTTGCGCAGGTCCACCGTCATGCTCTTCTTGTTGGAGGCATGGGCATTGAACATAGGCACGCGGTTCCACGGCCGCTGGCCTACCTCCCGGCCCGGGAAGCCCCAGCGCCAGGCTGGCCGGCCGGTCCTCACCGAGAGGGGTGCTGGGTGAGGGCTGAAGCCCCGCGTCAAGGGCTGAAAGATGGCCACCGACTCCACCCGGACTACCTCAGCCCCCAGGTGGGCCAAAAGGGCTGTGGCGTAGGGGCCAGCCCAGACCACCGTCAGGTCGGCGACGCGGACGCCCTCCAGGGGCAACGTTGGCATCCGAGACCTCCTCCGGGACACTCTGCCGGCGTCTTTCCTCACGCTAGCGTCCTGAGTTATGAGTTCATGGAACAATGTTCGTGGTTCGACGAGCTCACCACGAACGGAGGGATACACCCAACCGTTCGGCCTGAGCTTGTCGAAGGCCGCCTGAGCAAT
>JACQUK010000125.1 GCA_016210325.1 Chloroflexota bacterium | reverse complement strand
AGCGGCGGGGCGACCACGCTGAGCTGCGGTCTTGCAACCAAGGACAGTACGGTCTGCCCCGCCATCCCTACCAAGATACAAGGACAGGCCCGTCGAAGGGCAGCGGACGATGTCAACAGGGCCAGGTGCGCTCAGAAAACTGACAGCACATCACGCGCCCTGCCCAAACGGAGCACTGCGCTATACTGTCCCGTAATCGGGCAAGGCAGGATGCGAGCTACAGCGTGACCACAAGTCATCCGGCTCTGTTGCCATCATCCGCTCACCCTGAGCCCTTCGGCTTGGCTCAGGACAGGCTTGTCGAAGGGCGAGCGGACCCAAGTGGCATCATGCCGCCCCCTCCAGGGGGCGGTGCCCAGGAGAATCTTGGGATAGCTTCCGGCAACGGCGCCCTGCTCCGGGTCGAGGACCTCAAGGTCCACTTCCAGGTGCGGAAGGGGCTGCTGAGCACCGAC
This sequence comes from Chloroflexota bacterium, assembly GCA_016210325.1. Classification (GTDB taxonomy): domain Bacteria; phylum Chloroflexota; class Dehalococcoidia; order Lucifugimonadales; family HRBIN23; genus JACQUK01. The sequence continues at coordinate 21,305 of JACQUK010000125.1, read as the reverse complement.
ACCGTGCGGGCCGTGGACGGCGTCTCGCTATCTGTGGCCCGCGGCGAGACGGTGGCCCTGGTGGGCGAGTCGGGCAGCGGCAAGACGACATTGGGGCGGGCCACGCTGCGCCTGGTGGTGCCCACGGGCGGCCGGGTGCTCTTCGATGGCGTGGACATCACCCGCGTGCCGGAGGGGCGCCTGAAGCGCTTCCGGCAGCGGGCACAGGCCGTGTTCCAGGACCCCTACTCCAGCCTCAGCCCCTTCATGACGGTGTTCCAGTGCGTGGAGGAGCCACTGCGGGTCCACGGCGTGCGCTCCAGGGCGGAGGTCCAGGAGCGGGTGGGCCGCGCCCTGGAGCAGGTCCGCCTGACGCCGGCGGTGGAGCTGGCCACCAAGTACCCGCACACGCTCTCCGGAGGCCAGCGCCAGCGGGTGGGCCTGGCCCGGGCCCTGGTGCTGGAGCCGGAGTACATCGTGGCCGACGAGCCGGTCTCCATGATTGACGCCTCCAGCCGCGCCGAGGTCCTGGAGCTGCTGCGGGAGCTCCAGGAGAAGCGAGGCATCAGCTTCCTGTTCATCACCCACGACATCGCCAGCGCCCGCCACTTCTCGGACCGCATTGCGGTGATGTACCTGGGCAGGATTGTGGAGCTGGGGCCGCCGGCCCCGATAGTATCGGGGCCGCTGCACCCCTACACCAGGGCCCTCATCGCGGCGGTGCCGGAGCCTGACCCCGCCAACCGCTTCCGGATGCGGCAGGTGGTGCCCGGCGAGCCGCCCAGCGCCACCAGGGTGCCGCCCGGCTGCGCCTTCCATCCCCGGTGCCCGCAGTACATGAAGGGCGTGTGCGAGGCGGCGGTGCCACAGCTCCGAGAGGTCGAGCCGGGCCACTGGGCTGCCTGCTACCTGTACGGGCGGCCGTAGCACGCCGCTACAGGAGCATGACCATCGCTGAATTGCCCTTCTCCGTGCGTTGTCCGGCTGCGTGGTATACTGGCGCCGTCTCGAACTGCTTCGCGAGTGGTCTCCGCTTTGCCAGACTCTGCAATCAAGCCTGCTCGGCGCCGTCGGGCAGCAAAACGGGGGTTCAAAGGTGGTTAGCATTGTTGTGGGCAGCATTGTATGTTCTGCTGCAAAGCAAAGCCTCGAGCCAACGCTGGAGTTCTCCCTACGACTGGCGACTCAGAAGCTTGAGGCTGTAGTGAGCGTGTCAGCAGAAGTCATCTCAAGCGCGGGTGTGCGGGTAGGCATGGCACTAGAGTCCCTACCTTCAAGCCCACCGAGACAACAGGAAGTCAGCGCTTCGAGGTGGTGGGATCCCAGGCAGGACAGTGAACGCAGGGAAGCCCAAGTCTGCCTAGTTGCGCCTCTATCACAACGAACCGTGGACCACATTGAGTCTCTGAGAGCAAAAGACAAAAAGGGGGATGTTCGCCTTTCGCTACGTATCTTCTGCACTACGCTGCGGTCCCGGGCGAAAATCCGCCCAACTACAGAAGGCCCAAGGGCTCAGAGTAATCCCGATCTAGAGTTAGCGGCTATGCCGCGAGATGTAACCAACTGGTCCAGCAACCGCGCGTGTGATTGGGTTCTCAGCGGAGACACCTCTCCTGTCTTCCTCAATGTTGATTGTCACCCCTACGATCAGAATCTGACCATCGCTTCATCAGATTGGGTCCACGATTTTGCGCCAACGCTCGGTATTGGACGCTTTCTCGTGGCAGAGCTTCCGGTGTTCGAGAAATCGCCGCCGGCGGGGCAGCTAGGGCAACGGCTGACCAAGGCAGTTGAAGCCATGCGAGAGATGCGGGAGAAACTACAAGATGGTGAGTGGGATGAAGTTGTTGAGAAAGCTCGGCCAGTGGTGGAACTTCTTAAACACAACGATTTCCGAGATTTTCTCGCAGAAAAGCTGGTATACCCGCAGGACGCTGTCGATGAATTGTGGAAGAGCTTGGACGCCCTGTTCCAATTCACCTCGAAGTTTCACCACCCGACGACTAAGCAGGGGGCAGTGCGCCAGACGTTGACGGCCACGAAGGAAGATGCATACTTGGTGTATTCACTCTCACTGGGGTTGGCAAACCTGATTGGGCGAAAGGTAGCAAAGGCCTCGTGAGAGACCAGTATCACAGAGCTAATGTTGGGCTCGCGAACTGATGAACCACTACCAACGCTCCCTGGCACTGTACGAGTGGATGGGCGCGGGCGGGTCCCCGGACGCCCAGACGATCCGCCGCAACCTGGAAGGGCTTCAGGCGCTTCTCCCAGGTCATTGAAGCATCTGCGTGCCCCCGATGGCCCGTGGCGCGCAGGCAGCGCTGTCCTGGCTGGGCGCCTTGGGCTATACTGTCCATCAGTGTCGTGAAGGCGTGGCCCTTCAGCAGAAGGGCCCCTTTTGTATGATTGCTGCTTCCATCATCCTGGCCCTCTCCTACATCGGCATTGCTGCCACACGGCTGCCCCGCGTCAACATTGACCGACCGGCGGCGGCCCTGCTGGGTGCCCTCCTCATGGTGCTGCTGGGGGTGCTCACCTTCCCGCAGGCGGTGGCAGCGGTTGACTTCAACACCCTGGCCCTGCTGCTGGGGATGATGCTGCTGGTGGCTGTGTTGGGGCGGGGAGGCTTCTTCACCCTGCTGGCCACACGGGCGGTGTCGTTGGCGCCCACGCCGGCCAGGCTGATGGTGAGCGTGGTGGTGGCCACGGCCGTCCTGAGCGCCTTCCTGGTCAACGATGTGGTGGTGCTGCTGTTCACCCCGGTCGTGATCGGGGCCTGCCGCCTCCAGCGGGTCAACCCGGTCCCCTACCTCATCGGCGAGGCGATGGCTTCCAACATCGGCTCCACGGCCACCATCGTGGGCAACCCCCAGAACATGCTCATCGGCGTCACCTCGGGCATCTCCTTCGCCCGCTTCTTCGCCTACCTGGCGCCGGTGGCCGCGGTGGCCACGCTGCTGCTCCTGGGCGGTCTGTGGGCCTTCTACCGCAAGGAGATGGCGGCGAGCAAAACGGGTGCCACAACGTCTGCGGCCCCGGCCCCGATGGCCGGTGCCTCGGACGGGCCAGGGACGGCGGTGGACCGCCGCGTCCTGCGGCGAACTGTGCCCGTCCTGGCCCTGGTGACAGTCGGCTTCTTTGCCAGCTCCCTGATAGGCATCAGCGTGCCCCTCATCGCCCTCACGGCAGGCGCCGCCGCGGTGCTGGTCAGCGGCATCAAGCCATCCGAGGTCATCCGGGATGTGGACTGGGTGCTGCTGCTGTTCTTCGGCGGGCTGTTTGTGATCATCGGCGGGGCGCGCCAGGCGGGGGTGCTGGACGCGCTGCTGAGCAGGGTGGACCTGAGCCCCAACGTGGGCGGCATCCTCTCGATGCACCTGTTCAGCGCAGCGGTCTCGCAACTGGTCAGCAACGTGCCGCTCACGGTGCTGGTGCTACCCTTGCTCCAGAAAGTGCCGGGGGACACGCTGTGGGTGAGCCTGGCGGCGGGGGCCACCCTGGGAGGGAACGCCACCCTGATTGGCGCGGTGGCCAACATCATCGTGGCGGAGCAGGCCGCGCGTCAGGGGGTTCAGGTCCGCTTCGGCGAGTTCCTGAAGGTGGGGCTGCCGGTCACCGTGGTGACGCTGCTGGCGTCGGCAGGCATCCTGCTGCTGGAGTTCCACCTGGGCCTGCTGCGCTGAGATGCGAGGCGCCTGCTGGGATCTATTCAAGGGTTTGGGATATTGGCTCCCCGAGCAGTCCTTGCCTAATGGAATCCTTCACCCGGATTAGGGTCGCCAAGATTTTGTCCCGATTGCTCATGCTCAGGCGTTTCCTTGGACCAGCTTCGCCACCACCGCTCGAGACTGGCGGCGCTGCTCGTCCGTAGCCCCCAACTCTATGCCTTGGGTTTCGGCCAGGTAGTGAAGGTCGTATACCGTCACATCAAGCAGCTCGGCAGCGCGTCCTATACTTATCCGGCCCTCGGCCACCAGCTTCAGGACATACTGTGCTGCCCCCCGATGGAGCCACTGGCGTAACGCCGTCGCCTTATCAGTGTGTTCCTCCTGTGCGCTAAGAGCCGCCAGTTCGTCCAAGCTTTCGGGTATACGGAGCGGTACGACTCTACTCTTCATCGCTTACCTCCAAGTTCCAAATCCTGCCAAGCATCATGATACGCAGTCACCCGTATTAGCGGCCGGAGACGCTCCAGGGCTTCCCTGGCCTCGACTTTAGTGATTACGCCCCGCCTGGTCAGCACCACCAGCATGTCGGCTGGTGTCAGGAATAGGGTGCCCTGCGTCGAGAGAAGAGACAGAAAGCGACGGTCATCGCTGACGACGGTAGTGTCCTTCTCCGTGGCAAGCAGATCGAGAATGCCGAGCTCTCCAGCACCCAGGCCCGTCTCCGGCTGCTGACGCTCCCGCGTCCTGACGACGGTGACTGCCCCGGCTATAATTCGCTCGATGGCCTCTGCGTCTTGGTGAAGCCTGGCCTTGCCCCTAGTCACGACCTCTTCGTAAACAGCCTGGGGTATCGTGCAGGGAAACGCGCCGACCACAACGGCCAGCAACCCGCTCTGGTGAAGTTTGATGATGGCATCAGCATCTATGAGGACTCGCACAACCATATCATACTACATACGTCTACAAAAGACAACACTTTCCCAATGTCACTCAAACGTCAAAGAAAACTTGACTTTTGAGTGACTTCGAATCCGAGGAAGCTGCGGTCACACGAGGAGCGGTGTGATACGGGCGACTTTTATGCCAGTATCCCATACTGGCTCCCCGAGCAGGATTCGAACCTGCGACCTAGCGGTTAACAGCCGCCCGCTCTACCGCTGAGCTATCGGGGAGTGCGGCACGCCACAAGGGGTAGTGGCGAGTCCTAGTATAGCAACCCTGTCCTTCTGGCCGCAAGGTGGGGTAGCTCGCGCGCCAGCACCGCGCCACACGCCCGCTGCGCTTCTCAAAGCTGAGCGAACCTGCTATAATAGATGGGTGTCGTCGAGTAGGGTGAAGCCACGCGGGCTTATTGATACGCTGGGCACAGGCTTCGCCCTGGTGGCGCGGAGACCGTTGCTGTTGGTACTCCCCATCTTGCTCGACGGTCTGCTCCGCTATGCCCCCGGGATCTCGGCGGCCTCGCTCTTGAGCCGCCTGGCGGACTGGGTTGCAGAGTGGTCGCTGAAGTGGTCTGGGGCGCCGGACCAAGCGGCGACGATGGTCAGTGAAATTCAGGCCAGTGGGGAACGCCTGGCCCAGGTCAACGTCCTGGGACTGCTGACATGGCAGGTGCCTACCTTACGAGGACCCCTGGCACAGCTTCAGGGCCAGGGCATATGGGCCTCGATGGAGCAGGTGACAGGCCTGGTGATAGTAGGGGCAGTGCTGACCGTGGCTGGGCTGGCGCTCGGCGCCGTCTTCTACGCGGGCCTCGCCAACGCAGTGCGTTCCGAGGGGATGACATCGGCCCTGGTGAGGCGCGTGCTGCGCGGCTGGCTTTGGCTCGCCGTCTACCGCCTGCTCCAGGGGGGCGCACTGATCGTAGGCGGCCTGGTCATCGCTGTGCTGCTGGGTGTGGCCGCCTTGGTGGGCGACTTGGCCGTCGCGCTGGTGGCCGCGGCCGTGGCCGCAGCGGTCTTCCTGGTTGCCTTTCACCTCTTCTTTGTAGAAGGGGCGATCTTCCTCAGCGAGGTGCCGCCTGTTCAGGCCATCCGCCAGAGCGTTACGGTGGTCTCCCGCAACTTCTGGCCGTGCCTTGGGCTGTGGTCGCTGACCCTCATCGTGGGCCTGGGCATGCGTCTTCTCTGGGGACGTCTGGGAGGTCCGTCGGGCACGGCGGTGGCACTGGTGGGCCATGCCATTGTCGCCACCGGCCTCATAGCGGCGGTGATGGGCTTCTACCAGGACCGGTGGCAACAGCAGCAAACTGCGAAAGGGGCACGGCGGGATTAGCCGGGGCCACCACGATGCGGTACAATGCGCGCGTGCAGGCCCAGCGGCGCAGCAGGGTAAGGGAGAAGGCTTAGCTTCTCCTGACAGCTAGTCCGGGCATTTGGCCCAGTGAAGACGGGGCCTCTTGGCCCCTCAACGAAGGGTAGATAGCATGATAGGGCTACGAGACAAGGACAAGGTGGTAGGCATCGAGGAGTACAGCGCAGCAAAGATTCAAGTCCTAGAGGGCACCGAGGCGGTCCGTCGCCGCCCCGGTATGTACATCGGAAGCACCGACCAGCGGGGACTACACCACCTCGTCTACGAGATCGTTGACAACGCGGTTGACGAGGCCCTGGCGGGGTACTGCGACCGGGTCCGCGTCACCCTCAACGCCGATGGCAGCGTCGAGGTCATTGACAACGGCCGTGGCATTCCAGTGGAGCCTCACCCTGTGACTCGCCGCTCGGCACTGGAAACGGTGATGACCGTGCTGCACGCGGGAGCCAAGTTCGGCGGCGACAGCTACAAGGTCTCCGGTGGCCTCCACGGCGTTGGGGCCTCGGTGGTCAACTTCCTCTCCTCCTGGATGAGGGCCAAAGTCTATCGCCACGGCCACCTCTACCAGCAGGAGTACCACGCCGGAAAGCCCGCAGGAGCCGTGGAGGATCTAGGCCCGGCCGAAGGCTCGGGCACCACCATCACCTTCATGCCCGACTCCAGCATCTTCTCGTCTCTCGACTACGACTTTGACACCGTAGCCCAGCGCTTCCGCCAACTGGCTTACCTGAATCCCGGACTAGAGATCGCTTTCATGAGCCTTCTCCACGGACGGGAGCTGACCTTCTACTTCGAAGGCGGCATTGCCAGTATGGTGGCCCACCTGGCCCAGGCCCGAGGCCCCCTCCATCCGGTGGCCCAGTTCAGCAAGGAGGTAAACTCCACCTTCGTGGAGTTCGCCCTCCAGTACACCGACGACGTGAGTGAAGAGCTCTACCCCTTCGCCAACTGCATCCTTACCCACGAGGGCGGCACGCACGTCACCGGCTTTCGCAGCGCCCTCACCCGCGCGCTCAACGACTACGCCCGCAAGCAGAAGCTGCTGAAGGAAGACCAGCCGAACCTGAGCGGCGAGGATGTGCGCGAGGGCCTCACTGTAGTCCTTTCGGTCAAGCTACAGGACCCGCAGTTTGAGGGGCAGACCAAGGCCCGCCTGGGCAATCCGGAGGTCAAGAGCCACGTAGAGTCGGTGGTGGCTGAGGGCCTGACCATCTACCTGGAGGACCACCCCAACGAGGCCCGTCGCATCATCGAGAAGTGTGTCACGGCTGCCAGGGCCAGGGAAGCGGCCCGGAAGGCCCGCGAGCTGGTGCTGCGGAAGAACGCCCTGGACGGCACCTCCCTGCCCGGCAAGCTGGCCGACTGCCAGGAGCGTGACCCTGCCCTCAGCGAGCTGTTCATCGTGGAGGGCGAATCGGCCGGCGGCTCCGCCAAGATGGGACGCGACCGGCGCTTCCAGGCAATCTTGCCGCTGAAGGGCAAGATTCTCAACGTCCTGAAAGCCCGTGACGACAAGGTGCTGGCCCACGAGGAAATCCGGGCCATCGTAGCTGCCCTGGGCGCCGGCATGGACGACGGAGAGGAAGAGGGGATCAACTTTTCCAAGCTGCGCTACCACCGGGTGGTCATCATGACCGATGCCGATGTGGACGGTTCCCACATCCGAACGCTGCTGTTGACCTTCTTCTTCCGCAAGATGCGGTCCCTCATCGCCAAAGGGCATCTCTACATTGCCCAGCCACCCCTCTACCGCGTCCAGGTGGGCAAAGAGGTGTCCTACGCCTACAGTGAAGCGGAGCGAGAGGCCCTGGAGAAGCGGCTGGCCGACAAGAAGAACCTGGCCATCCAGCGCTACAAGGGCTTGGGCGAGATGAACCCTGAGCAGCTCTGGGAGACCACCATGGACCCCACCACTCGGACCATGTTGCAGGTCAAAATCGAGGACGCCGCAGGGGCCAACCGCCTGTTTATCCAGCTCATGGGTGAAGAGGTAAGCACGCGCAAGAGCTTCATCACCGCTTATGCGAAAGAGGTCAAGAACCTGGACGTGTAGCGCCCTGCACTGCTCCAAGACAGCCGAGCACGCCCCATGCAAAAGCCGGTGGGAAGGTACACCTTCCCACCGGCTTGCTTGTTGCCAGCCCTGGCCTCGCCCTCGCCAGGTGCCCTCCACGCCAGGCAGAGCAGGCAGGGTCCCTGAGCTAAGGCTTGGCAGGCTGCTGCGGCCTGGAGACAGCGGCATGTTGGATCTCCTCAGTGAGGATGCCGCCTGAGAGAACGATGCGCATCGCTTCTTCCACCGTAAACGGCGTCTCGTGCACCTCGTCCTCCCGCACGATCACCAGGAAACCCGAAGTGGGGTTGGGCACCGTAGGGATGTAGACCGTCAACTGCTCCACACCATCGGCGCCTCGGTAGCGTCCCGTCACCAGGCCAAGCGACTGTACGCCAGGCCGCGGGAACTCCACCAGGACAGCGCGGCTGTAGCGCTCGGCATGGGAGTTGGCGAAGACATTGGTGGCCTCTTTCGCCGTCCGGTAGATAATCCGTATCAGCGGAATGCGCTCCATCGAGCGGTGTCCTAGGTTCACGAGTTGGCGACCCAGTACCGTAGCCCCCACCACGCCCGCCAGATAGACCAGGAGAAGGGCAGTAATGAACCCCAGACCGGGAATACGGCCGGCCAGCACCCCCCGCGCCTGAAGCTGGTTGAAGAACGGGTCGAGCAGGCCATCCACGAACCCCACCAGCAACCGCAGCACAAGGTAGGTAACAACCACCGGCAACAGAATGAGCAGTCCGGCGGCAAGCCTGGTCCTGATGTGGCGCTCAATGCGTCGCAGCATGAAGGAACGCTTTCGAAGGTCTCTTCAGGCGGAGGCTGGCGCTATGCCCGGTCCCCGGCACCTTGACCTATGAGGTCCTGGTACAAGGATACCATGTTCTGGGCCACCGCGCTCCACCGCATGCCCATCGCCCGCTGTCGGGCCGCGGCGCCGAAGGAGGCACGCAGGTCCCGGTTCACCAGCAGCATCTCGAGGCGTTGGGCGTAAACCTCAGGGCACTGGGGAGACACCAGATAGCCGGTCCGGCCGTCCTGCACCAGGGTGGACAGGCCCCCTACTCGCGCGGCAACCACTGGCGTGCCACAGCTCATGGCCTCCAGAGCTGCCAGCCCGAAGCTTTCGTAGTAGGACGGCATCACCAGAACGTCCGCCGCGCTGTAGTAGTGAGGCATCTGGTAGTGGGGCACCGAGCCCAGGAAGTCGATCACCTGGCTGATGCCCAGCTTCCGGGCCAGCCGTCGCATCCTGGCTATCTGGCGGTCACCGCTGGCGCTGCCACCCACCACCAGCACCTTGAGATTCTGACGGTTCTCCATAGAGGCCACCGCCCGCAACAGCAGGTCCGTGCCTTTGAGGGGCTCTGGCCTGCCTACAAAGAGCACCAGTTGCTGGCCATCCAGACCCAAGGTGCGGCGGGCTGCCCGCTGGTCCTGGGCCTGAAAGAGGACACCATCCACTCCTGGGGGGACCACGTGGACTCGGCCGGGGTTGGCCTGGTAGTACTGCACCAGGACTCCCCGCTCGTGCTCGGTGGAAGCCACCACAGCCTGGGAGGAAGCCACCACCTGCCGCTCAGTGGAGGCCCGTACCGGCGGTTCCCGCTCGCCCGCCCGTGAGCGAAGCTTGACTTCAGCTAAGGTGTGAAACGTTGCCACGTGGGGCACCTGCCAGGTGCGGCCCAGGACCAAGCCCGCAGCGCCAGAGAGCCAGTAGTGGCTGTGGACCAGGTCATACGACTGGCCCTGTTTCTCACACAGAGCAATGATAGCCCGGGCGAACCGCTCAGTGTGCTGGGCCAAGCGTGCCTTGGACGCCTGCTTGGGCCCAACGGGGATGTGCCACAGGCGGACCCCAGGCGAGATTTCCACCCGGGACACTGTTCTGTGGTCAACCGGCCCTTCCGCAGGAGCAAGCGCCGCTCCGGTGGGCGCTGCTCCGCTAGTGGAAAGCCCTACCCCATCGTGGGGGGCGGTGTGCCAGCGCGTGTAGATATCAACCGACAGGCCCCGCTGGGCCAGGCTCGCAGCCATGTTGCGCAGGTAGATGTTCATGCCCCCTGCATCCCGTTGGCCAGGGCGAGTCCAGGGGCACACATGAAAACTCAGCAGAGCCACACGCATGGAGCACCCCCCTCCCTAGTGTGACGGGTCAGCCAACAGTGCCCCAGTGGCCCCATACCAGACTGCAACTCCACCTCAGTCCTTCACATGCCGCCGCGCTGGTCCCTGGTTACACAGGGGACGAAACGCAGCCCGTCCAGCTCAGCGTCCCACGGTCACAGTATAGACCTGACGGTCTTTGCCACCCAGCCGGTACTTGTAGGGTTCGTTGCCCCGAAGGAAGTCGTAGTAGCGTAGCCCCTCTGCAATGGCGTCCTTAACTGAGAGTGCCTTTAACAGCAGCCCTACACTCAGCTCGCTGTACTCGGGATCAAAGCCACTGTTGTACAGGAACCGCTGGTCCCCGTAGTCGAAACACAGGGCCGCAGCCACGCGCCGGCCCTCCAGCTCCAGGAAGTAGAGCTGAAGCACACCGGCCTGCGCCAGTTCCCGGGCCACCAGACGGAAGAACTCCTCCCTCTGCGGAGTCAGGAAACGCGACTTCTCATCCTTGCTCAGCCGCATCAGGGCCAGGAAATCATCCAGGTAGCCAGTCAGGTAGTTGGGGTCGCTGACAGCGTAGTAGTTGAGAGGGTACTGACTGGAAAGGCGACGGAGCTTGCGGCGCAGCTCGTGCCGCTGGTGCTTGTCCAGGCCCTCCAGGTACTCCTCCCATGAGGCGGGCAGGGCCATCCCCGGCGACACATCCTCGGGCACCACCTCCACCGCCCACCCCCTGGCCCGGGCCAGCGCTGGCAGGTGGCTCAGGGTAGGGGACCCCTGAGGCACAGAGAGGAGGCGCAGGGTGCGCCAAGAGAGGCTGGCCAGCGCCTCGGCCAGTGCTGGGTAGAAGGCGTCTTCCCGTCCCGCAGGCACAAGGAAGTCATGATAGTCGAAGAGGTCAGTATCGCCTAGAAAAGCCAGGACATCGTCCCGACACATGAGCGGGGCGATGCCCAGTAGCTCACGACCAGAGCGCAGCGCTAACAGGTGCAGTTCAGCCCCGCGGCCAAAGCACTCCCACCAGACGCGCTGCCAGCGGGGGGTCAGGAAAACGCTGGGCTGGCTACAGCCTTGGAGAACCGCTTCCCATTCCTCTTTCAGAAAAGAGAAGGTCTCCGTCACAATGGCGGCGTTCTGCGCCACAGTGTCCTCCTGGTCCTGTCTCAAGGCGTCGCTGGGACGTTAGGGCACACCTAACTGTAGTCTTGGATGCGGAGCGGGGCGAAGCGTTGCCGCGCCACGGCCCTCCCCGCTGTTGCCTTTCAGCCACCACGGCTGGCCTGAAGCAGAGTCAGTAGCTCGCCGCGGCTCACCGGACTGGTGGCGAAGCTCCCCCGCGCTGCAGAAGTCACAATCAGGGTGCCGGGCTTCTTCACCCCGCGCATGGTCATGCACAAGTGTTCCGCAGCCACCACCACCCCGACCCCCTCTGGGCGTAGGGCCGCCTCCAGGGCCTCTGCCATCTGGTGGGTGAGGCGCTCCTGGAGTTGGGGGCGGTGGGCCAGCACCTCGAAGGCGCGGACCAGCTTGCTGGCCCCCACAACTCGCCCACTCGGTACGTAGCCGATGTGGGCGTGCCCGAAGAAGGGCAGCAGATGGTGCTCACACATGGAGAAGAACGGGATGTCTCTGAGCAGGACCACCCCCTGGTGCTCCTCCGCGAAACCTACGCTCAACTCATCCCGCGGGTCCTTCCCCAGCCCAGCGAACAGCTCCCGGTACATCTCGGCCACGCGCCGCGGCGTGTCGCGAAGCCCTTCGCGCTCCGGGTCTTCCCCGATAGCCTGGAGCAGCGCTGCCACGGAGCGCCGGGCACGCCCCTCCTGGAACCGTGGGATGCCTTTCATATTCTCCAGACGCTAGGACTCCACAACGACATTGTATACCCCAATGGACAGCGCTGTGGCTCACTTCCCCCGTAGGGAGACGATGGCCTGCTCGACCTGCTCCAGGTCGGGGGGCAGCTCCAGCAGGGGGATGTCGGCGATCTGGTTGGCCAGCTCAGGGTCCTTGAGCCCAGTGCCGGTGAGGATACACACGGCTTGCTTACCCTTGAGACTAAGCCCCTGCCCCACCACCTTGCGCAGTCCAGCCACCGAGGCCGCTGAGGCCGGTTCGCAAAAGATCCCTTCCGAGCGGGCCAGCAGCTTGTAGGCCTCCAGGATTTCCTCGTCACTGACTGCGTCGATAACGCCACCAGACTCGTCCCGGGCGGCGATCGCCAGCTTCCAGCTCGCCGGGTTGCCGATGCGGATAGCCGAAGCGATGGTGTGGGGCTCGGCCACCGGGTGCCCCAGAACCAGCGGGGCAGCCCCTTCGGCCTGGAAGCCTAACAAGCGTGGAGTCCTGGTGGCGTGCTCCGCTTGGCAGTACTGGCGGAAACCGCGCCAGTAGGCACTGATATTCCCGGCGTTGCCCACGGGGATACAGAGGTAGTCAGGCGCATCTCCCAGGACGTCCACCACCTCGAAGGCGCCCGTCTTCTGCCCCTCCAGGCGATAGGGGTTCACCGAGTTGACCAGGGTGACGGGGTGCTTCTGCGCCAGGTCCCGCACCAGGGCTAAGGCCTGGTCAAAGTTGCCGTTGACGGCCAGGATGTGGGCACCGTAGGCAACAGCCTGGGCCAGCTTGCCCATAGCTATGTTCCCCTTGGGGACCAGGACGATGGTGGTCAGCCCACAGTAGGCCCCATAAGCGGCAGCGGAGGCGGAGGTGTTGCCGGTGGAGGCGCAGATGACGGCGCGGCTGCCCTCTTCCAGGGCCTTGGCCACAGCCACCACCATGCCCCGGTCCTTGAAGGAGCCGGTGGGGTTGCACCCTTCCAGCTTGAAGTAGAGCTCGGCACAGCCTAGCGCCCGCCCCAACGACTGGGACTTCACCAGCGGCGTGTCGCCTTCGCCTAAGGAGACCATCGGCGTTGCTGGGCCAATGGGGAGGAACGACTTGTACCTGCGTAGGACACCTTCACCCATGGGACCCCCACGGCTTCTTGGTCAGCTTGCATGCACGTACTATGCGCCCTGAGACCCGGAGCAAGACCACTCTCCTTTCCTCCACCGCCCCCCTTCCTTCAGGGACCACCCATTGCCTTGAGGTCGGGGCGGCTAGGCCGCCTCGACCCGTATCAGCGTGTTCAGCCGGTCTGTTACGCCAAGCCGCGCTACCTGCCGCCAGGCCTCCTGCACCGCTGCCTCCCGCCCCGGGTGGGTCATAATGACCAGCTCGGCGGTGCCCGTCCGTCTGTCAGCATCCTTCTGGATCACCGAGGCGATGCTGATGTCCAGGTCCCCCAGAATACGGCCAATTTGGGCCAGCACACCAGAGCGGTCGGCCACATTCAGCCGCATGTAGTATTGGGTAACAAGGTCGTCCATAGGGCACACGTGGCTATCGGGGTCGAGGGCCAGCCTCTGTACCACAGGTGCGTTGGCTGCCAGGAGCCGGGCAATTTCCAGCAGGTCCCCGACCACGGCGCTGGTGGTCGGCAGCGCGCCTGCGCCCAGACCATGGAACATCACCTTGCCTGCCAGGTCCCCCTCCACCTCCACGGCGTTGTAGGCACCGTCCACCTTGGCCAGCGAGGTCTCCAGGGGCACCATAGCGGGGTGGACACGGAGTTGCACAGCACCATTCACCTGGCGCCCAATGGCCAGCAGCTTAATCTGGTACCCTAGCTCGTGGGCATAGCGGAAGTCTTTGGCCTCCAGGCGAGTGATGCCCTCGCGGTAGACGTCAGTGGCGTGGACCCTGGTGCGAAAGGCCAGTGTCGCCAGGATAGCCAGCTTGTAGGCAGCGTCAATGCCCTCCACATCGTTGGTGGGGTCAGCCTCGGCGTAGCCGAGTCCCTGGGCCTCGCGCAGGGCAGTTGCATAGTCCACCTTGTCCCGGGCCATCCGCGTCAAGATGTAGTTGGTGGTACCGTTGATGATGGCGCGGATAGAAGAAATCTCGTTGCCCAGGAGGTCCCGCGTCAGAGGGCCGATGATGGGAATGCCACCGCCCACTGAGGCTTCGAACCGCAAGTGGAGGCCCTTGGCGGATGCCTGGTCAAGAAGTACCGCGCCGTGTTTGGCCAGCACCTCTTTGTTGGCAGTCACCACGTGTTTGCCGGCTGCCAAGGCACGCTGAAGGTACTCCAAGGCTGGGTGTTCGCCACCCATGAGCTCCACCACCACGTCAACGTCGTCGTTGGCCAGGAGCTCTTCTGGGTTGGTGGTGAGCAAGGCGCGGGGTACCTCAACAGTACGTGGCTTGTGCAGGTCACGGACCAGGACCCGGCGCAGTACCAGGGGGCGGCCCACCAGCCTTGCCAGGGCACCGGCTTTTTGGAGGAGCGTCCGTGCAACACCGCTCCCCACTACCCCCAGCCCCATGAGGCCGACGCTGATCCCCTCGTCTGCTTTCACTGCTCGCCTCAGTTAGCCCGAGGTAGTGGGGGACTGGCGCGCTGTAAGCCCGATCTGCTTGACTATCCAGGCGTACATGTCGGAGTTGAACCGGGTCTGCACATCGTTCTTCGGGCGCTCCTCGTCCAGCCACTTCTGCAAGGCCGCGGTCTTGAGGGCCTCCCGGTTCTCCGTGCTGACGTCCCGGGCGTCTGCCTTTTCGGTCACCAAGTACAGGTTAAAGGTGCTTGCGCCGCCGCCCTGGGAAATCTGCTCCTGGGGGTCGCTGAGAGCGCCGGGGGCAAGGCCGAAGACCAGGTCGTCTGTTTCAGGACTGATGTCCCGGGGGATCCAGCCCACCTCGCCGTCCTTGCGCTTTTCCGTGTCGTCGATGCTGAGGAGGGACACGAGGTCTTTGAAGGGCGTCCCCCCGCTGAACCGTTTCTGCGCCTCCTGGGCCTTGTCCCTGCTGTCCACGGTGAGCTGATAGAGGTGCACCTGCGGTAGCACGGCGGGCACGTCCTGCCCAAGGACATCACGCATCCTCTGGCGGTAGAGGTCAGACCGTACGAGCTGCTTTTGCTCCTGGGCGCTCAGGCCGGAGACGATGAGGTACTGGCGGTACTGCTCCCGGAAGGCCCGTTCCAACTCCTCAGGTGGGGTTGTGTCACCTTCGGGCCGCGGCCCCAGGATGCGGCGCTGTAGCTCCTGGTCCACATCCTGGTCCGTCACTGCAATGTTGTAGCGGGGTGCTGCCTGCCGGATGAGCTCGTTCTCCGCCAGGACGATAACGACTCGTATGGGCTCGGTGCCCAGGTCAATCTGGTTGGTTGTCCCCGCCGGGCCACGGACGAAGGAGCGCAGGATCTTGGTCACATAGCCCAGCGTGTACGTGACGCCATTGACCTTCACTACCCACTGCCGTGGGGGCACGATGAAGTTGGTGTAGTACCCGTAGGCGGGGATCACAAGGATCGCCACTACGGCGATCACGCCCAAGACCAACGCCGTGCGCGCCCTCCGCTGCTCTTTTTGCCAACGAGAGAGCTGCCGCCGCCGGCTGGGGCCCAGTGTTATGGGTTTCGAGGGGGCCTTCTCAGGCATACTCCAGCACCACCTTCCACTCTTTCACTCTGGGACGGGGACCGCCTCACCATCGCCGCCCGTCGAGAACCCTTTCTCGGTCGGGCAACCTTGCAGACCACATCCCACCTTCGGCGTCCCGCCCCCGGCCGCTGAAGCAGCCCAGCCACAAGGATGTGAGACAGGCTTGCTCCGGGCAGGGATACCCTGGACCACCCGGCCAGGTTAGCGCAGGTGGCCGGGGACAAAAGGCAAGAGGGCCAGGATCCGCGCCCGCTTGATAGCCGTGGCCAAGGCCCGTTGGTGCTTGGCACAGGTGCCCGTCTTGCGACGGGTATCAATCTTGTTTCGGTCGCTCAAATAGCGGCGCAGCGTTCCCATGTCCTTGTAGTCAATGGTCTTGGTCTTGCCGGCGCAAAACGCGCAGACCCGTCGCTTTGGAGGGTAGAACCGCCTCCCTCCCTCCCGACGCCTGGGGCCCCCAACGCCGCCGGTGCCAGGAGCCCTGGGTGCGAAGCCTGGTGTTGCTGCTGGTGGTCTCGCTTCGGTGGTCATCCGCTAAGCATTCTCCCTTTCAGGTATCAGGAAAGGACACACTCAAGTCGCCCTATCCAACTCTGGTGCACTGGGGCCTCAGAACGGGAGCTGATCAGGCGCCAGCGACTCCTCGCCTCCCCCCTCCACCGTCTCACCCGCCTCAGGGCTTGCCGCCGGCGCCCGGTCCAGGAACAGGACCCGCTCGGCAACAATCTCATTGACAAACCGCGTCTGGCCATCGTTGCCGGTCCACGTGCGGCTGTGGAAACGGCCCTCCACATAGGCACGGCGGCCCTTGGACAGGTACTGGTTCACCTGCTCCGCCAGCCCGCGCCACGCCACTACCGTAAACCACTCCGTTTCCTGCTGCCGGGTGCCATCGGGAGCGTTGTAGGAGCGAGTAGCTGCCAGGCGGAATGAGGTGACCGGCGTTCCCTGGGGGGTATACCGCATCTCCGGGTCGGTCCCCAGGTTGCCAATGGCGATGACCTTGGCCAACCCTGCCATGTTGCTCCTCCCTCGACCCTAGCGGCCCGTCCAGGACGGCAGCACGCCAGGTGAGTGCTACGTCTCCACCTTCACCACCAGGTGCCGTAGGACATCCTCGGTCACCCGCAACAGGTTGTCTAGGTCCCGCAAACCCGTCGCTTCCAGCTTGAATTTGGTCAGGAAGTAGTTCCCCTCTTTGAAGCGCCGGATGGGGAAGGCGAGCCGCCTCATGCCCCACGGCTCGTGGCTCACCACGGTGCCCCCTTTCTCAGTAATGAGGCGGTGGACGCGGTCAACCGTGACCTTCGTCTGCTCTTCGTCCACCTGGGGGCTTACGACCATCATTAGCTCGTAGTCTCTCACCCTTACCACGGGTCTCCTCGACTTTTGGGTCTCGTTCCCCTTGCCCTAGACTCCGGGGGGGAACCTAGTCGCTGGGTATTATAGCATGGCTCCGAAAGGCCAGCAAAGCGGTATGACCCCTGGCGTGGCCCGCCCGATGCCACGATGCTACTCAGAATCCGGATTGCCACCGCGCCCCTGCCCTGGGCTGGCCCGGGAAATAGTAGCCCGCGCAGGAGTGGGTACTACCTGGGGAACGTGGAGCAACCGTGCTGCCACCAGGGCCAGAAGCGCAAAGACCGCAGTGTTCAAATAAAAAACGGGCCGCAGGCCCACCAGACTAGCCGTGGCCCCGCTCACGAAAGGCCCTCCACCAAAGGCAACAGAATTGACACTCTGCACCAGGCCATAGGCACTCCCTTGCTGTTCCTGCGGGACCAGGGTGGCGACCAGGGCATTGGCCTGGGGGACCAGCAGGCCGTTGCCCAGCCCGATGAAGACCACGATGACGAGCACCTGGCTGGCGTGTTGGGCAAAGCTGAGCCCGACATAGGCCGCAGCAGCCACGAGGGCGGCGCCTACTAGCACTCGCCGCAGACCAACCCGCTGACTCAGCCGCGCGGAGAGGTAGGACGCGACGGCACCCGCCAGCCCCATAATGGAAAAGGCCGCCCCCGTCACCGGCGCTGAGGTGCCTGCCACCAAGGTGCCGATAAAGGCCGGCAGGACCGGCATCAGCACCGGCGGCCCCAGGTACACCAGGAAGATGAGCAGAAGGAGTGGGCCCATGCCGGGCAGACGGGTCAGGTCCGAGATACTGCGCAGGATGCCGGCGCTCCCCCGGCCAGGGCTGCGGCTGGTGGAAGCAGGCTCGCGCACCGCAACGTGCACAAGGATGGCGCAGAAGACCAGGATGCTGCTGGCGGCCAGGAAGGACCCCCGGTAGCCCACCACTGTTACCACGAAGCCTCCCAAAGCTGGGCCAAGGGTCATCCCCACATACCCCATGCCCTGCATCAGGCCCATGGCATAGGCCACGCGCTGCCTGGGCGTTGCCGCCGCCGCCAGCCCCATGGTGACTGGCAGGAACCCCCAGACAAAGCCAGAGGCCCACCGCGCCCCGGTAAGCTGGTACACGTTGGTCACCAGGGCGGTCAGGGCCAGAACGGTTGCCATGCTCAGGTAGCAGAGGAGCAGCGTCCTCTTCCGGCCAAAGCGGTCGCCCAGGGAGCCCCATATCGGGCCCGCCACCGCCATCCCCAGTCCGACGCCGCCGCTGCCGATGCCCGTCCAGAAGGCAGCGCGACGGGGCTCCGCCACGCCTAGCTCTTGAATAAAGAGCGGCATGAACGGGTACACCAGGCCGAACCCCATGACCGCAGCCCCCTGGACAACGGCCATGACCAGGAGGGTGCGCCGCCACGGCGCCGAGGGTGGCTCCGAGGCCGGCGGGCGCTGTTCCTGTGACACCAACGTGCCTCGCCAGCAACCTACGAGGGGGCCGGCCAGCCGTGGTCAGCGGTGACGCCGGGCACTGGGAAGCGGGAGGTGATGTCAGCCACCTCCTCCTGCACCTGCCGCGCCACGGCGGCGTCGTCCGGATGGTGGAGCAGCCGGCTAATCAACGCACCGATGCGCCGCATCTCGTCGGGCCCCATGCCGCGGCTGGTGACGCTGGGGGTGCCCACCCGCAGGCCGCTGGCAACGCGCGGTGGCTTGGGGTCGTAGGGAATGGCGTTGCGGTTCACGTAGATGCCCACCTTGCCCAGGGCCTCCTCCGCCTGACGCCCTGTCAAGCCCAGGGGGGTCAGGTCCACCAGAAAGAGGTGGTTGTCGGTGCCGCCAGACACAATGCGCATCCCTCCCTGGCGGAAGGCCTCGGCCAGGGCGCGGGCGTTCTCCACGATGCGGTGCGCATACTGGGCGAACTCGGGCCTCAGGGCCTCGCCAAAGCAGACCGCCTTGGCGGCGATGATGTGCATGAACGGGCCGCCCTGGCTCTGGGGGAACACGGCGCGGTCCACCGCCTGGGCGTGCTCCTGAGTGGAGAGGATGAAGGCCGCACGGGGACCCCGCAGGGTCTTGTGGGTAGTAGAGGTGACCACTTGGGCGTGGGGCACCGGCGAGGGGTGTGCTCCCCCGGCGATGAGGCCAGCAATGTGGGCCATGTCCACCATCAGCAAGGCCCCCACGCTGTCAGCAATCTGGCGGAAGCGGGCAAAGTCAATGGTGCGGGAGTAGGCAGTGTAGCCCGCCACGATGATCTTGGGGCGGTACTCCTTGGCCAGGCGCTCCACCTCGGCAAAGTCTATCAGCTCCGTCTCGCGGTCCACCCCGTAAGCCACAAACTTGTAGAGCTTGCCGGAGAAGTTGACCGGGCTGCCGTGGGAGAGGTGGCCGCCCATGTCCAGGCGCATGCCCATGACCGTGTCGCCGTGCTCCAGGAAGGCGGCGTAGGCGGCCATGTTGGCCTGGGTGCCGGAGTGGGGCTGCACGTTGGCGTGCTCGGCTTTGAAGAGCTGCTTGGCCCGCTCTATGGCCAGCCGCTCCACCACGTCCACGAACTCGCAGCCGCCGTAGTAGCGGCGCCCGGGGTAGCCCTCGGCGTACTTGTTGGTCATGACGCTGCCCGCCGCCTCCAGCACCGCGCGGGAGGTGTAGTTCTCGGAGGCAATGAGGATGATGGCGCTCTGCTGGCGGGCCATCTCCTGGCGGACCGCCTCGGCCACCTCCGGGTCCTGCATCAGGGCCGGCGGCACCTGGAGCCGGGTGGTAGGCATGGAGGCTCCTTTCAAACAGCCATGTTGGCGAGCGTTCTTGCTAGCTAGTATTACGGTCCTTGCGGGTGGGATGAACTCAACGCTTGCCCCTGCACTTAGTTGGCCTTTCCGAAGATCGAGGTGAATAAACCTCTGCGCATTCGAGGCCCACATTATCGGGGAATTCAAAACCTGCGCAAGCGTGGAGCGGTCTCCTCGCTCTATGCTTGCGACGCAAGAACCTAGAACAAACTCAGGCGACATGGCCGAGAGCCTGAGCACTCGCTGGAAGGCGACGGCGGTAATGGTCTTCAGGACAATCTCGTGTTCATCGAACCAACGCTGAGCAGTTTCTATCTTATCGCTGTGGCTCTCGCCATGGCGAAGTGATCCCCTATGATCATAGGCTGCAAGCAAGTATTTGCGTGCTTGGCGCCTCTGCTCCACAGATGTTGCGCCGAAAGCCGACGCACGCCCAGAAACTCGACTAGCTCTGTCCCTTTCCCTACCATCTGGGTCGAACATTGTCTCCAACGCCACAAGGTAAAGAAGACTGGCTTCAGCCGCAGATGATTGGTAATCGGCATCGCTGAATCGAACCAGTGGAAGACTATATTTCGGGTTGTACGTTAGTTGGCTTTGTGCCTCCTCAAGGAGATCGCATTCTCCATTGCTCAGTTTCACTACCAAATTGTTGCCGGTTACTTCGCGTGCGGCATACGAGGAGCCCGTACCAATCCGCTCCGCCAGAGGCGCAGGCCCGACAGCCAGAGCGTCCAATAGCACCCGTGCCGGGGTCGCCAACCGTAAGGGAAGAGCTACCTTCTCTAAGTAATCGTGCACACGTCCCAGATCAAGCTCGTCACCAGCTTCAAACCTGCTGACAAGCAGCCATCGGGCTATCTTCTTGAGGTGGATGTCCTTTTGGCCCTCCGGCACTACGTTCGAAGAGAACTCATCATCTGGCTCCCATGGTGCTGCCTGAGGATTGGCGACTACGAGTCCTCCCACAAGGCGGAGTCTGCGGCGTGGGGGTAAGATAACACCCGACAGAGTCATGTTAGCGGTGTAAGTGACTTTCTTCCTGTCGGTTCTTCCGGTATCGACTTCGGTCGCCATCTTCATGTCCCTGTCTGACTCAAATCTCGAATCTCAGTCCTGCACGTGCTAACTACGGTTTGAGCAGAGCTTGCGGGGGACACTCTATGCCTACCTCCTCACAACCCCATCCCCAGCGCCCGGGCCACCACGTCAATGTCCTTGTCGCCACGGCCGCTGAGGCCAATGACCACCACCTGGTCTTTCGGTAGTGTAGGCGCCAGCTTGGCAACGTAGGCCACGGCGTGGGCCGGCTCCAGCGCCGGGATAATGCCCTCCGTCGTGCACAGCAGCTTGAAGCCCTCCAGGGCCTCTTTGTCAGTCACCGCCACGTACTGCGCCCGCCCGGTGTCCTTGAAGTACGAGTGCTCCGGCCCCACGCCGGGGTAGTCCAGCCCGGCCGAGATGCTGTGGGTCTCCAGCGCCTGCCCGTGGGGGTCCTGGAGCAGGTAGGAGAGGGAGCCGTGGAGCACCCCAGGCT
>JACQUK010000127.1 GCA_016210325.1 Chloroflexota bacterium | reverse complement strand
GCCCCGCCGTGGTGCTGGCCGACGAGCCGACGGGGGAGGTGGACACTCAGACCGCCCTCTCCATCATCCATCTGATGCAGCACCTCAACGAATCGCTCCAGCAGACCTTCCTCATCGTTACCCACGACAGCATGGTGGCCGGCCTGGCCAAGAGGGTCATCCGCCTCAAGGACGGCCGCATTGAGAGCGACGTCGTCGCGGCCGGAGCCCAGGGCCCTCGCCCTGCGTAATGGCCACGATCTCCGACACCACCATGTCTTCGCATGTCACGCGCCGCTGCGCCCTACGCGTTTGCTCCAGAGAGTGCAGGCTACCGGAGCCTTGTGATGTCGCCGCACGTGGGCGGGAGCGTAGGCGCCAGCCCCCCCTTGACAGGCCTGCGGGAATCCTGTGTTATTAGTCGCGTTCTGAGCATTGTCCGAAAAAAATTCGAGAAAGATCCACCCTCGTCGCAGGAAGGCACCTGGAGATGGACCGCAGCGCCACTCGCTGGACGGTGTGCATGCCGCGCTACTGCATCTACGCCCACGCCTGCCCCTACGGCGCCCTGCGCCAGCGCTCCCTTGAGGCCTCACGCTGCTTCCGCTTTGCCCATCCGGAGCGGCGTCCGGCGCCCGGCCTCTCGCCCCATGCCCTGGCGGTGCTGGAGCGGCTGAGGCGCCAGGCACAGCCCTCTGGCCGCCAGTCCCAGGTGACAGGCGCAGCCCAGCCCGCCCTTGGGTAGGCCTCCGTGCCATGCTGCGCAAATAGCCATCGTGCAGTACCATAGCTGCACCAGCACCATGAGGAGTACTGCGATGGCCGGTTCCTGCCTGGACAGCGCCACCATTCGCCATCTCGTCCTGGCACATCCCCCGTTGCTGGAGGGCTATCTGTCCCTGGACGAGCAGCTCCAGCCCAACGGCTTCGACCTGACGGTAGGCCAGGTGGCCGCTTTCACCGCTCCAGGCCAGATTGGAGCTGAGAACGCGCAGCGCCGCTTGGCAGGGACTACGCCGCTATCTTTCAGCAGCGATGGCTTCCTCGACCTGTCGCCGGGCCCCTACCTTCTGACCTTCAATGAGGCGGTGGGCCTGCCCCGGGACCTGATGGCCGTGGCCAAGCCACGCTCCAGCCTGCTGCGCAGCGGCGTCGCGGTGCACAACGCGGTGTGGGACGCCGGCTACCACGGCCGCTCCCAGGCCCTCCTGGTGGTCTACCATCCCCTGGGGTTCCGCCTGGCCCGCAACGCGCGGGTGGTCCAGATGGTCTTTTTCCGCCTGGAGCGGGAGGCCGAGCGGGGCTATCAGGGCCAGTTCCAGCGGGAGAACCTCTGATCCCCAGCGGTACTCGCTGGCGCAAGTGTCGACCGTTCATGGCGCACCTTCAACCGTCGGGACCGAAGGAGACCAACCTACCGAATGCCAGTATCAATATTGATCTCCAACGTGGTCACCGCGTTGGCCGTCATAGCGACCTTCTGTGGCAAGGCGGCTTTGCATCCGAGGAAGTCGCAGTTCGTCAAGGTGACCACGTACACCCCCGCCTCCACCTGGACCTTGAACCAACCGTCCGGCGTCAGCGGCACCTCAAGCGTCTCCCCAGCTTCCGATTCCAGGACCAGGGATCGGGAAGAGTAGACATCGGGGGTGGGGTTCCGGCACGGCTCCACGGGGCACAGGGGCCCTATTCTGACCTGTCCGTACAGCACGCCCA
This sequence comes from Chloroflexota bacterium, assembly GCA_016210325.1. Classification (GTDB taxonomy): domain Bacteria; phylum Chloroflexota; class Dehalococcoidia; order Lucifugimonadales; family HRBIN23; genus JACQUK01. The sequence goes on along the minus strand of JACQUK010000127.1, from coordinate 10,055 downwards.
TGCCTTCCCCAGGCTCCGGCGGCACCGGCATCGGCTGCGGCGAAGGAACGGGCTCGGGGTACACGTAGCTACCCCAGCTCGTGACATACCGAACTGTGATGACGAGCCTGCCGTCTTCCACCCGCCACTTGCCCACCACCATGACCTCTTGGCTCTCCACGGAGGAGGGCGGGACGCTGCCGCCCCCGGCATCAACCCTCGTCTCACCGTCCTGACCGGCGGGCGCCGCCGTGGGGGTCGAGGCATCGTACTTGAGAACGATTCGGTCTGACGGGGTCTCAAGGTACGTTGCCTCGCCTTCCTTGAGCAACTTGCCGACGGCGGCGATCTCGCCCGGAAGCAGGTCTATCGCCACAGGACCGGGCATCGGTGGCCTTGGAGTCACCGTCCCGGGACATGGATATTCGGGCACGTAGAGCGCGATCACCGGGTCGTCCGGCCCGTGGGCCGACTTCACCGAGATGGTCTGGCGCATATAGATGCTTGGTGCTGTGGAGACATCGCCCCAAACCGTGAGCTTCTTGCCCACGTAAGTCTCAAGCTTCTTGGTTACCTCATCCGACTCCGGCATGAGCACCCAGGCGTCGCAACCGCGGTCCAACTCCAGATGTCGGCCTTCCAGTTCGCTCACCACCACGACGCCAACCCAGCTATAGAGCTGCTCTCGTGTGTCATCGGGGCAGGGATACTCGGGGACCGCCACCTCGGGCACTGGACCGTCGGCATCGTACACCGCTTCGACGTTGATAGTCCGCCGCGATGAGATTGGAGATGGGGTGCCCCAGACGACCACTTTCTTGCCGGCCAAGTTTGCCGCCTTGCTCTCGACTTCGGGAGAGGCAAAGGCGAGCGCGTACGTCCAGGTCTCACACGGCCGTGCCAGCTCTATCCCGCGGAGCTCGCTGACCACGATCTGGCCGAGCCACTGGTAACGCGTAGGCTCGTCCCTGACTACTGGGGGAGAGCCAGCGACGCCGCTCGCTTCACTCCCCGTCTGGCTGGACGGCTGGGGTGAGGGGGTTGGGACGGTGCCCGTTTTACCCTCGCTGTCGGCGAAGTCGGAGGCAGGGCTCGCCGGGCTGGTCGGTGGGGGGGTAGTGGGAGTTGAGGCTACTCCACAGGCGCTGACAATCAAGGCGACTACCAGCCCCAGGAGGAAGAAAGCAGGTATCGTTCCCCTCTTGGCCAGGGGATTCAATGTCCTATACATAACATCCCTCTCATGGTGCCCTGAGTGCTCTCAGGCAATGTCCCATCGTTAAAACGGCTGAGGCGTCTCGAAGTTACCTACCCGGTCGGGGGGTGTCCTCGCGGGGGATGCTAAGGAGCAGCGACGTTTCTGTGGTGAAGGTACCAGTGTGAGGACTGGAGTTCAAGCCTCCGGGTGATACCACTGGGCCGAGAGACCTCTGCCCCCGTGTTTCCACCCGCTGTGGGCAGGTGTTATGGCTCCCCAGCCCCGTACCAAACACGTGTTCCCATGAGGTGCTTCCACAGTTGTCGTGGTCCCCTACCGAGGTCATGCTAGGGTGCGGCTGCCATATACTGCGAAGCGAGAGGAAGTCATGTTAAAGACCAAAGGATACCTCATGCTCGGTCTGTTTAGTCTGCTGGCGGTGGCGCTGGCGGCTGCAGCGTGCAGCGGTGGGGTTTCGAAGAGCGACATTGTTGCCCTGCAAGCGGGCGTCCAGAGCAAAGCGGATGCCGCTGCGATCACGGCGTTCCACAATGGCGTTACCCAGAACCAGGCGGACTTGAAGAAAGATGTACTTGCTCTGCAAGAGCAAGTCAAGAGCGGGCCGGACCTTGCTGCGGTAGGCACGCTTCTCAACGCCAAGTTCACGACATTCGAAAAGGGAGTGCCGTTGTGGGATATCCAGCCTGGCACAGCCCCCAGGATGCGCGAGCTCACCGAGAGCTTCAACCTTATGTGGTTTGCTGCTCAGGCAGGGAACTGGGAGTTCGCTGGCTTCGAGGTCTACCGCGCTGGTGAAGAGGTTAAAGGCGTCCTGGTGACCCGCCCGGGAAGGAAAGAAGCCATTACTGAATGGTCAGTGCCAAACCTGAAAGCTTTGGAAGAAGCAGTCAAGGCCAAAGACAAAGCTGTTTTTGAAAAAGCCTACGATAGCGCAGTTGAGGGCTGCAACACGTGCCATACAAAATCAAAGGGCGGCGGCTTTGAAATGGGGGCCATCAAGGTAACCCGTCCCGCTGCGCCTTTGTTTCCCAACCTGGACTACAAGGGACAGTAGCCTGCATCGCTTGCAGGTACGGCGTTGCTGGTTGGTACCCAGGGCGGCCGTTCACGGCCTCGGATTGGGGTCGTTCCATCCGCCGCCTTGGGCCACCAGCAGCTCTGCGCCAGGGATGACAGGCTCCCGGAGCGAGACGCCATCCAGGTGGCACCGCGTAGGCGGGTACGCTGTCCTGTCCCTAGTGTCCCGTCTCTAAAAAACGTTGAATTACTCATGCGGCCTTCGACACGCTCAGGCCGAACGGTTGGGTGTGGCCCCCCCGCTCGTGGTGAGTCCCGACTTGTCGGGATCGAACCACGGGGCCTACGGCTGAGACGCTCAGGCCTCTGCAACGAACTTCGGAGACGCCACACAAGCCCTCAGCGGAGGGCCCTACCAGGGGGCTACGCTTCCGGGATGACGAAGCGGTAGCCTACATTCCGCACCGTCTCCACGAAGACGTGGCCGGCGTCCTCGATCTTGCTGCGCAGGCGGCGGATGTGCACATCCACGGTGCGGGTGCCACCGAAGTAGTCGTACCCCCACACCTGGGAGAGGAGGGCTTCGCGGCTGAACACCTTCCCAGGGTGGGAGGCGAGCAGGCGCAGCAGCTCTTAGTCCTTGATGGTGAGCAAGACCCGTCGCCCCGCCAGGTTCACCTCGTAGCGCTCCTGGTCAATCATCAGCTCGCCGGCGCGGATGACCTGGCGCCCTTCACGGCCACGGGAGCGCCGCAGTAGCCGCTGCACACGGGCCTCCAGCTCCAGGGGGCGGACAGGCTCTAGGAGGAAGTCGTCTACCTTGTCGCCGGCCGGGTGGCCCGAGAACCCATCCTCGCCTACTACAGCCAGCACGGGGACCCGCAGCTCACGGCAGTGGCGCAGCAGTTCGTCCACCGTGCCCTTGTCCAGAGAGGCCAGGTCAGCCAATACCGCGTCGGGCGTATCCTCCACGGCCAGTGTGGGCAGCCGCGAGGGGTCCTGCATCCAGGCCGCAGCATACCCTGCCTTCTGAAGCATGGCCACCAGAAGGTCGCGCCTGGTCTCGCGGGACGTCAGAATGAGGACCGTAGCCAGTGCCATCAGTTGGCCAGTATAGCACACGGCGGGGTGCTGGCGACCGCGCGGCTTCGGCCCGCGTGCGGAAGGTGCCGCCAGCCGTCACCACACGCACTACCTCGGCAGCGTTTGCCCTTTGACGCTCGAGGTGAGCGGGGACCTTCTCTGTTTGAAGCAAACAGTCAACTCCCCGCTCATGGTGAGCGTGTCGGGCCATGAGCGGGGAGCTGCAAGTGGCTGCGCGAGCCTCTACTTCCCGGCAGGTGTCTGGAGTGGGGCCACCACCTCTTTCGCCAGCAGGTCGAGCTGTCCGAAGAACTCCTTACCCGGCCCCATAGGCACCATGGTGAACTTGGAGATTCCGGCGCTGATGTACTCCTTCACCTTGGCCCGCACCTGGTCCGGGTCGCCGACGGCGTTGGTGGGTGACGACTTGGCGCTCGCCCTTCGCTCCGCCTCCTCACGGCTGCCCGCGATGGAGAAAGACAGGTACGCGCCGTAGTGGTCGTCCGGGATGGTCCGGCCAAACTGCTTGGCGTATTGGATGACCTTCTGCTTGCCTTGTCGGCACTCCTCTGGGGTGGAGGCGGTGGGGAACCAGCCGTCGCCCAGGCGGCCGGCGCGGCGAAGTGCGCCTTCAGACTTGCCGCCGACCCAGATGGGGATGCTGGGCTGCTGCACCGGCTTGGGAAAGACTTGCATGCCGCCTACATGGTAGTACTTGCCGTCGTATTTGACCTCGCGCTCCGTCCACAGCTTCCGCAGCAGCACGATCATCTCGTCGGCGCGGCCCGCGGCTTCCCGCTGGCTGCCCAGACCGTAGCCCTGGAGGACGCCCTCGGGCAGGCCGTGGGGCCCGCCGATGCCAATGCCCAGGATAGTCCGGCCGCCGGCCAGGAAGTCCAGGGTAGCCAACTCCCGGGCCAGGACCACAGGGCTTCGTGTTGGGAGCACCATGACGGCGGTACCGAACTTCAGCCGCTTGGTGCGTGCGGCCGCTGCCATCATTGCCACCACAGGCTCAAGGGTCAGCCTGGGCTGCATGCGGCTGTCGGTGAACCAGAGGGAGTCCAGCCCCAGCGCCTCGCAGCGCTGGACGCACTCGTACAGGAGGGCGGGGTCCTCCTTCTCGTAAGGCCAGAGGGCATTGACCAGCCCGATGCGGATGCTCATGTGCTACCTCCGTAAAGTCTCGTGCTCTATGATACCGCACAGCGGTCCCTAGGTGGCAAACGCAGGGACGACCTCCTTGGCCAGCAGGTCAACCTGCTGCATGAACTGCCCCTTGGGGCCGGCAGGGCGCAAGACCAGTCTGTTGGCACCCGCTTGGACGTACTCCCGCACCTTGGCTCGCACCTGGTCAGGAGTCCCCAGCGCAGCCACCTCCGTGAGGGGGACCGGGCTCGGGTGCAGCAGGGTGGCGGCCACAGCCCGCTCCGCCTCCTCCTGGCTCTTGGCGAAGCAGAAGGAGAACTCGGCGGCGAACTGGACCTGGCTCGTGGGCCGCCCGTACTCCTCACAGTGGCGCAGAATGGCCTCCTTGCCGCGGCGGACCTGCTCAGGGGTGGCTTCGGAGGGCAGCCAGCCGTCGCCCAACCGCGCCACTCGTCGCAGCACCACCGGTGCCTCGCCACCAATCCATATCGGGATGCACGGCTGCTGCACCGGCCTGGGGTAGATGGTGAACTTCTCTACGTGGAAGAACTCGCCGTGGTGGGTGACCTCCGTCTCGGTCCACAGGCGCCGCAGCAAGGCAATCATCTCCTCGCTGCGGCGGGCCAGGTCCTTCAGCGACGCCTGGGGCACACCGTAGGCGGTCCAGACCTCCGGTTCCACCAGGTGGCGGCCCCCCAGGCCAATGCCCAGGATGGTCCTTCCGTGGGACAGGAAGTCCAGGGCGGCGGTCTCCTTGGCCAGGAGCACCGGGTTGCGCATGGGCAGCACCAGGATGGCGGTGCCGACCTTCAGCCGCTTGGTGCGGCCGGCGATGGCGGCCATGGTGACCACCGGCTCCACGTTCATGGCGGGCCGCTCGCGGGTGTCCACCAGCCAGACCGAGTCCACACCCAGCGCCTCGCAGCGGTCAATGCAGTCGAAGAAAGGGCCGGGGTCTACCTGCTGGAAGGGCCAGAGGCCCAGGGCGATGCCGATGCGAACGCTCATGTCAGACCTCCTCTGTGTATAGGCCCCTAAACGGCCGGAGCCACCTCTCGCCCCAGGAGCTCCACCTGGGCCATGAACTGCTCCGGCGGGCACGATGGGCGGATGATGAAGGTCGAGATGCCGGCGGCAACGTACTCCCTGAGCTTAGCGACGACCTGCTGGGGCGTCCCCACTGCGCAGTAGGCGGAGACCGGCGCATCCCGGCGCTCCGAAAGCAGGTAGGGCCTGATGAGCTTGCTGGCCTCGTCTGGGTCTTTGCCGAAACAGGTCAGCAGGTAGATGCTGATGTTTTCCGGCGGGATGCGCCGCCCGTGCTCGGCGGCGTAGCGTTGGACCTGCTGCACCTGACGGCGGGTCTCCTCCGGCGTGCCGTAGAGGGCCATCCAGCCGTCGCCCAGGCGGGCGGCGCGTCGCAGGGCAGGCTCAGTGGTCCCACCCAGCCAGATGGGTATGCCCGGCTTCTGGACTGGCCGCGGGAACAGGCCCATTCCTTGTATGGTCAGGGACTTCCCCTGGAAACTGACGGCAGGCTCCGACCACAGCTTGCGCATGACCTGGATAAGCTCGTCCACGCGCTCGCCACGGCCCCCGCTGACGCCGTACTCGCGCATGTCGCCTGCGCGGCCCAGCCCCAGGCCCAGCACCGTGCGCCCGCCGGAGAAGAAGTCCAGGGTGGCCATCTCGCGCGCCAGCAGCACCGGGTTCCGCACCGGCGCCACCATGACGCTGGTGCCCAGCTTGATGCGCCTGGTGCGGGCGGCGGCCACGGCCATGCTGACCACCGGCTCGATGTTCATGTGAACCTTGAGGTTGTCGGGAATCCACACCGCGTCCAGCCCCAGGGCCTCGGCCCGGTCCACACACTCGTAGAACTGCTCCGGGTCCACCTTGGGGAAGGGCCATCGGCTGATGGTCAAGCCCACACGGACGCTCACGCTTTGCCTCCCTCTCGGTTGCCCCCTCTCTGACTCTCCCTCATGCGTGGGGGAGAGGAGATTCCCCTTCCCCCGCCTGCGGGGGAAGGCCAGGATGGGGGTGAAACTCGACTCAGCCGCGACCCGCAACTGCCGAGCGCAGGAAGGTCTCGAAGGTGTGGCGGAGCACGGCCGGGTCCTCGGTCAGGTAGGGCACCCTCTCGTTCCCCGGGGCGAGCTTGAGCCGCACCAGGCCGGGGCCGGGCGCCTCGCGGGCCTCCTGGAGGGCCTGGGCGAAAGGCTCTAGCTCCTGGCAGGCCCAGGTCCGCAGCCCGCAGGCGGTCGCGATGGCGGTCAGGTCCAGGTTCGTGGTGTAGGTGGGCTGGCCGCCCGTCGAGGCGTACGACTCGTTGTCCAGCACCACCATCAGGAACTTGTCAGGCTTCAGATAGCCCGCCGTGGCCAGACAGTTGAGGTCCATCAGCAGGCCGCCGTCGCCCTCCACCGCCACTACCTTCCGGAAAGGCGCCCCCTGAAGTCCCAGGGCCAGCCCCAGGGCAATGGGGCCCACCAGCCCCATGCTGTCCACCACGTAGAGGCAGTTGTCCCGGCGCCCCAGGGAGGCCGCCTCCCGCGAGGTGGCGCCGCAGGTGAGGACCAGCGGGTCCTCCGGGAACGCCTGGAGGATGCTTTGAAGGGCCTCAATCCGCCGTGGACGCATGGCGCCTTCGGGCTGCAAGGTGGGATTAGTATAGCATGGTGGGGTGGGGGGCAGGGCAATCGTACGTACAGTTATTTCTCGCTCAACGAGGCCCCAATCGGAGCACTTCGCACGGGCCGTGCCCACATCTCGGGCGCCGGCTAGCCCACTGTGGATGAGATTCGGCGAAGATGCGATTGCCCTGGAGTGCTGGCAGGGTCTTTTCATTGTCGCTGATTTGACCCCCATCCTAACCTTCCCCCGGAAACGGGGGAAGGGACTGTCTTCGCCCCCGCATGGGGGAGAGCCAGAGAGGGGGTGAGAATGAAAAGACCCTGGGAGTGCTGGGCACGCAACTTGACAGATAACTAGTCGTGTGGCATAGTCATGTGGTATAGTCCGTGGTATAGTCCTAAGGTAGAGTCCACAACGCGGGATAACCGGGGACGTTCCGCGACGCTACTTTGAAGTGCGTCATGGCGCTAGTTCCAAAAGAAATGGACCGGCGTATGCTGGATCGGCGCAGGGGGCTCCGGATGGGGCCCCTTGGGCTTTAATAGCGGGTTCTGATGGAGATACCCAGCAACTCCCTGTGCGTGTCCTGAGGGAATGTCTTAAGGCCGGTCTGCCCTGGTGCCTCCGGATCACGGCCAACCCAGATCAGGCTCTTATACCCTATCCATTCGGCACTTGACGTGTCGCCGCGCATCGCGTTTACGAAGGGCAATCCGACCCAATCCGCAATCTCCAGGCCAGGCTCTGGACTAGCCGCCTTTGGGCCTCTCTTGGCCACAAAGCATAAACGTCGTTTTAGAACTTGCTCAAACTCCCACCCGGTGTAGTACTCCGTCCCATATCTCAACAACCTGTCGAACAATGTCTGTTCGCGCTCGTCCTCAGAGCGTCCCCGTGATTCACATGTGATCTGGACGGGGTCTTGCGACCCTTGTCTCATGCTTAGCACCAGCCGCTCCACCAAGAAAGTTAGACTTAGGTGCAGCGGATCATTGCGCAACCCTGCTGGCAGTGTGTTCTGCTTGTAGGAAGCATGGAGGGTTTCCTTGTCCACAACAGAGCCGAAGAGCTTAATTGGTAACGTTGTCACGAGAGAACTCATCTGCCTTACGAACTCGTCAAGTTGTCCTTTCCCCCGCAAGGCTGCGAACGGGCCCTTGGCTGTCCTCACGTCCACACGGTGGAGCCAATGGTGCTCTGGGATCCGCGAATCCCGCTTTAGCGTGCGGATCTCAGGAATGACCTGCTGCTTATACGCGCCTTCCTCCACCAAACAGCAGATGAGGCAGAAGTAGGGGAGCTTGGGGTTCGTGCTCGGGTACCCTCGGTCGCCGACCTCGTCTACGAAAGCACAATACACGTGGTGCGCCTCTACCAGGCTAGGAATGTGGCTAATGCCAATGCATCGCTCCTGGCTGTGAGGAACCCAACTGGCAATATGCAGCCGGTACCCACTTCATGGTGAAATCCCACCGACAGCAGGAGGGCAGGTCACCACGTTCTCACTATGACGCCGGGACACCGTCTGGATCAGCTAGGCTTGTGGTGGAGTGGCGCTCCCGAGTGATTACGGCCTCTGCGCGAATCTCTGCTGCTCCCGATCCAGCCCTGGTAAGCGGAGAGTCTTCGCGGCCGGCAAGCCTCTACCTCCTCAAACCCCTCAGCAGCACCCTGCCGTCCCGGTAGGCCCGTGCGAGGATCTCTTCGTCTCCCGGGTCCTCGTTCCAGGCACCCGCCCACTGCACATCGTGCCCTGCCGCCACCAGAGGTTGGACTGCGCCACCCCAGACACACGCGTCCAGAAGCAGCTTCAAGGAGCCGCCTCGATCACCAGCGGCTCGATGCGCTCGCGGCCCACGGCCCGGCGTGCGTAGACCAGGCACGCCTGGATGTCCTCAGGTTCAAGCCAGGGATATCCTTGCAAGATCACCTCGGGGGTGTCGCCGGCGGCCAACATGGCCAGGACATGCTCCACCGCCAGGCGTCGGCCGCGGATGATAGGCTTGCCGCCGAAGATGCCCGGATTCACGGTGATACGCTGGAGCAAACGAGTCTCATCCATGGCTCTCCTCAAAGTCCTCGAAGACACAGAACAGGTCTTGCGTGGCTTTGTTGAAATCCTACCCCACCCTGAAGGATGGGGCATCATGCGGGCTAACCCCATGCCGCAGCCTTCAGGCTGCGGTGGCGGGATGTCAACAAAGCCATTTCGCGTCACGGCTCCATTCTACTCTGCCGCGCTGTGGTGTGGCATCAACATCTCTCCGCAGGCGTACCGCTACCCCTTCAGGTCCACCAGCACGGCCACCGGCCCATGGGAGGTGTGGGCGTACTGGAACGCCCCCTGAATCGCCGGCGCCCAGCGCTCGGCCGGCACCCGCCAGTCCAGCGTGAAGCCCTTGATGCCCGCTGCCTGGAGCACCTGGGGCACGTGCTCCGAGTACTCGTTGACGGCCGAGTTGATCTCGCCCACTCCCCCTCGGCGCACCACAATGAGCAGCGTGGGCACCCGGTAGGCCAGGTTGAAGGTGGTCAGGGCGGTCAGGGAGTTGCCTAGGCCGGTGTCCTGGACCAGCAGCACGCACCGTACCCCCGCCAACTCCAGCCCGGCGGCCATGCCCACGGCCTCCTCCTCGCGGGAGACCGAGAAGGCGCGGATGGTGGGGTGCCTGGCGAAGTGGTCCAGCACCGGGGCCACGGTGCTGTCCGGGATGTGGATGAGCACATCCGGCGCGATGGCCTCGATGCCCTGGATAATGGCGGCGCAGCGCGGGTCCATCTGGCCCACCGGTGCCCCCTGTGCCAGCAGTCCCTGCCCCTGAAGAGGCCAGGCGGCCCGATGATACCAGAAAAGGGGTGCCCATCGCCACGGCTCCAACCGTGCCCTCGATCCGTGAGTCCAGATTCCGGAAGGTCACCTGTCAGGTGACGCCGCTAATCCACGGTGTATCTCGTCGTTGCGAGCCCCGAT
>JACQUK010000122.1 GCA_016210325.1 Chloroflexota bacterium | reverse complement strand
TGGACCCACTGCGCGGCCTCAAGGAGAACGTCATCATCGGGCGGCTCATCCCCGCCCGGTGGGACCGTACGCCAGAGGGTCGCCAACGCCTTGGGCTGGACGAACTGGAGCGAGAAGCGGCAGCACCGGCGCTGGCAGCGGCCCCCCACCCCAACGGTGACTCACATGAAGCCGTAGAGGCGGCGACAGCGGAGGAAGACAAGCAGGGCTCGTAGGACCCCGCGCGCTGGCCGCCAGCGGTGTGCCAGACAGGATACCAGAGGGAGGCCGTGCGCCGAAGGGTGCACGGCCTCCCTGGCACTCAGGGATGGGCGGGCCAGAGAGGCCAGGGTCTCCACGAAGTGTCAGCGCCCGTGTCCTGAGACCGTGCCACCTGTGCTATAATCTGCCGATGCGCCCGTAGCTCTGGCGCACCCTGCGCTTGGAGGTCTTCATGGCTGTCCTCTACGTCGCCGCCAACACCAAGGGGGCGGGCAAGACGGCCCTGGCCAGCGCCCTGGCCTGGCGCCTTCGTAGCGAAGGGAAGAGGGTGGCAGTGGTGAAACCCCTGCGCATCCTTCCCCGTGGGGAGGTGCTACCCTCAGAGGACCCCGACATCGCCTACTACCAGCGGCTCCTTCCCGGCAGTGCCGCCCCAGAGGGGTGGCCGGTCGTCAGGTCGGGCGAGCAAGCTGCCGCCGTCGAGCCAGAGAAGCTGCTGTCCGAGGCTTGGCCAAAGCTCCTCCAGGACAACGACGTGGTGCTGGTCGAGGGGCTGGACGGCCTGGACCCCGCCGACCCGGTGGCCCAGCTCTCCGCCAGGCTTGCCCAGGCTACTGGCGCCCGAGCCGTGGTGGTTGTGGGGTACACCCCTTCGCTCCAGGCAGCCGAGGTCAGGGCCACCAAGGCGCTCTTCGGCGAGCGGCTCTTCGGTGTGCTGCTGAACCAGGTGCGCTGCTACCGTAAACAGCAAGTGAGCACCCAGCTTATCCCCGCAGTCCAGGCCGAGGGTGTGCAGGTACTGGGGGCTGTGCCGGAGGACCGCGGTATGCTGGCGGTCACCGTGGGCCAGATCGCACAGCTTCTGGATGGGGAAGTGCGCCTGTTGCCTGAGAAGGGTGATGCACTGGCGGAGTCGTTCATGGTGGGCGGGTGGTTCCTGGACCAGGGGGCCTACGTCTTCTCCAAAAGGGAGAACAAGGCCGTGGTGGTCCGGGCCGACCGGCCCGACCTCCAGATGGCTGCCCTGGAGACCTCCACCGTCTGCCTGGTGCTCACTGGCGGCGTGGAGCCGGTCCAGTACTCGGTGTACCATGCCCAGCAACGGGGCGTGCCCCTGGTGATGACCAAGGCCAAGACTCTGGAGGCCCTGGAGCGCCTCGCCAACGTAGCTGACCTGGCCACAGTGCACCACCCAGCCAAAGCGGAGCGGTTCGCAAGGCTCCTGGAACAGCACCGTGCCCTGAAGGGGCTCTATGCCGCCCTGGGGATCGCGGAGCCCGTAGCCTCACCCCTGGACAAAGCCCGCGTCCATTGAGGGCCGGTCCCGCCGCCGCAGACTGGGGGCAAATGGGCCACCTTGTGATGGATGCCCCATCCCTAGCCCCAGTTGTCTCCGGGCCAACCCTGCCTCCATAGCGACTGTCCCGCCGCTGTGAAGACGGCCAAGCCAAGGAGGGAAGACCCCTATGGTGCTGCGGCGCCATCACTCTCGAGCCGGCCTCGTTGCAGCGGCAGTGCTCACCACCATCGGCGTTGGCCTCGTGGTCTTCATTGTGGTTAGGTGGACTGGCCGGCGTGAAGACCTCTTCGTCCTGTTAATAGGCGCGACCTTCCTCCTTGTCGGCGGCGCCTACGCGCTCGTCGCGGCGGTGGAGCGGACCCCGCTGTTCAAGCCCAGGGGGCGGCTAACCCTGCGTGCCCCTGAGCGATGCCTGCCTGGCGAGTCCATTTCTTTTGAGATCGGCCTTGACCTGCAAGAGCCAGAAGTGCGTGTGCGTCAGGTACGTGTGGAGCTTGTGGGTGAAGAGACCTACTACGTGCGCGAAACGACCTCGGGCCCCCGGGGCCAGACCAGGACGGTGGTCCGAGCCAAAGACGAGACCTTCGTAGCGCAGACCAGCGCAGTCATGGACGAGGGCCTGCTGCGCCCCGGCGAACGCACCGGCTGGCAGGGATCCCTACAGGTGCCACGGGACGCTACGCCCTCATCCAGAGGCAAGCTGGTAAACATTCGGTGGACCCTCCGCGCCGTGGCCGATGTGCCCGGGAGGCGGGACCTGGTGCAGCAGCAGGCTATGGCCGTGCTGGCCCCAGGTCAGGGGAACGGCGGGCATGAAAGCGAGGAGGGTTTTCCGGAAGGGCGCCTCGCTCTCTATCTGTCTTCCACGGCGGCGAGGCCTGGGGAGGTGCTCAGAGGCAAGCTGAGGCTGAGCGTGCTCCAGGAACTGCGGCTGCGTGCTGTCCGTGTCGAGCTGGTGCGGATTGAGCAGGCCGGAGTCCGGGACGAGGCTAATGTAGTCCGCAGCACAAGGCTTATGGAAGGTACGACCTTGAGGGCCAGTGAGGAGGCGGTACTGGACTTTGCACTGGACGTGCCGCCTGATGCACCGCCCACCACAGGCTCGCCCCATAGTGCGCTGCGCTGGGTGGTCCGCGGCGTGCTGGACCGCTCCCTGCGCCTCGATACGCGGGTAACCCAGGAGATACGGGTCTACAGCTCCAAGATGTGAGGGGTTACCCCGGACACCTGGTTGGAGAGCGGCCAACGTCAGCGCACCGTGGTACGCGCCCGCTGTGCCGCCACGAAGGCCAGCAGCGCATCTCTTGAGGAGTGCTTCGGTGTGAACCCTACTTGCTGCTTCAGCCGCTCCGTGCTCACCAGCCAGGGCCAGCGGACCATGTCCAGCCCCACCGCAGGCGAATCGTTCTGGAGACGGAGCCGCCAGGTGGCCCCAGTAAGGGCATAGAGGAGCGGTGCCGGCACCCACACCATCCGCTTGCCAGACAGGCGGGCCAAGTCGCTGTACCGCACGGTGCCCTCGCCAGCCACGTTGAAAACGCCAGGCACCGGCCTCGCCAGCAGACCGGCCAGCAGGTCCACCACGTCCTCTTCATGAATGAACTGCATGGGTGGGTCGTGGCCCAGCATACCCGGCAGCACGGGCTTGGCGAGGGCTGCGGCGATGAAGTTCCGGGAGGTGGGCCCCATCACCACGCAGGCCCGCAGCACCGTGACGACCGTTTGCAGGTGCTCCTGTTGGAAGTCGGCCAACAGCCGCTCAACTGCCACCTTGTCTTCGGCGTACTGGAAGCCACGGTTGGGACGCAGCGGCGCTTCCTCGGACAACAGCGAGGGATTATCGGGGTGCGCTCCGTAGACCGTGGCGCTGCCCAGGCAAAGCACCTGGCGCACCCCCGCAGCACTGCAGGCCCGTAGAAGGTCTGCCATTCCACCCACGTTGGCGCGTCGCACCGCCTCTCGGTCCCGACCGGGTCGCAGCAGGAAGGCCAGCGGCACCACGGCGTCAACACGATGCCCAGCCAAGAGGTCGTCCAGGGGCTGGTTGGCGTCCCTCTGGTACGTCCGGACCCTGGGGCAGGAAGCCGCCAGGGGCCTGACGTCCAGGACCACCACCTCCTCCACTTGAGGGGAGGCGGCCAAACAGGGTATCAGCTTGGAGCCGATGTAGCCGGCGGCCCCGGTGACCAGGACCCGCATCCCGTCAGGCCTCGTTGACGACATCGGTGAAGTCGAAGCCCAGGGTCCCTAGGCCCTGGACGACGAAGCTCATGCCGATCTTGTGGGCGCCGGGGGCTAGCCGTTTGCCACGGGCACGGATGGTGATGGACCGGTTCAGGGCCAGGGTGAAGGGCCGCTCCTCGGAGACCTCAACAAAGGAGGTCCGCTGGTCGTCAATGACGAAGAAGGAGTGCTCTGGCGCAAGGACTTCCCCATCAGCCGAGAGGGGAAGAAGCTTCTTGGCATAACCCGAGCCTAGTTGGTTCTTAAGCTGGAACTCGAAGCCATCCTCGGTGTTGCTGAGGCTTCCCTTGACGTAGAGGCGCCGGAGCAGAAAGCCCGGCACTGTGACCATTCTCACCTCCTCGTGTTTTCAGCCCTCAGCGCGGCGGCGCATGCGGTAGAGCTCCTGCTCCATCTCAACCACAGCCGCCGGCAGGCTATGGGCCCTGTCCAGCAGCGAGGCCAGCACGAACACCTGGGCGGCCCGCTCCACCAGGGCACAGATGTCCAACGCCTCCTGGAGGCTCTTGCCTACCCCTACCATGCCGTGGTGGCGCAGGAAAACAGCTTTGCGTTCCCCCAGCGCGGCCACAGCACGCTGGGCCAGCTCAGCAGTCCCAGGGAAGCCGTACTCGGCCACCTGGACCGGGCCGCCCACTACCACCATCAACTCGTCCAGCACCGGCGGCAGCTCCAGGCCAGTCACCGCACACACGCTGGCGTAGATGGAGTGGGTGTGGACTACCGCCCTGACATCCGAGCGATGGCGGTAGACCCCAATGTGCAGCAGACTCTCCGTGGAGGGCACCAAGTCACCCTCGACCGGTTCCCCTTCGAAGTCTATCACCAGGATGTCCTGGGTCCCCAGCAGATGATAGGGCCGCTGGCTCGGCGTGACTGCCAAGAGCTCTCGCCCCTCATGGGACGGCAAGCGCAGGCTCACGTTGCCGCTGGCGCCCGTCACCAGGCCCTGTCCGGCCATGGCTTGGGCCGTCTCCAGCACGGCACGGCGCTCTGCTTCCCAAGGTATGGGCATCACCGACCCCTTATCCACAAGAGTCTGCTCATACTAGCCTTGCCATCTTGCCCTTGGCAACCACCATGGAAGGACCCAAAACAGCGATTCAATCTGTAGGTCGGGTTTCCCAACCCGACCGTCGTGGGCAGACAGGTTTGGAAACCTGCCCTACAGGGGTCTTGCCATTGGCAACCGCTACGGAAGGAGGAGCAGCTTTCCCGTGGTCTCCCGCCCTTCGAGCTGGCGATGGGCTTCGGCGGCATCCTTCAGCGGGAGCCTCGCATGGACCCGGAGCTTCAGCCTACCGCTCTGCACCCATCCAAGGACATCGCCCGCCCGCTGGAGAAGCTCCTCCCGTGTGGCAGTATAGTCGGCCAGGGATGGGCGGGTAAGGAAGAGCGAGCCCTTGTTCAGAACCGCTGGGGCGACTGGCGGCACGTGCCCGCTGGACTGGCCGTAGAGCACCATGAAGCCACGGCGGGCCAGGCAGGCGATGCCCTTGTCAAAGGTGGTCCTTCCAACAGAGTCGTAGACCACCTGGACCCCAGCGCCGCCAGTGAGGCGCTTCACCTCTGCCTCAAAGTCCTGCCGCGTGTAGAGGATGACGTGGTCGGCTCCCGCCTGTCGCACGAACTGCGCCTTCTCCTCGGTGGACACGGTGGCGATAACCCGCGCACCTCGCCACTTGGCCATCTGGACCAACAGCAGGCCAACACCCCCGGCGCCGGCGTGGACCAGGGCGGTGTCCCCACGCTTGAGAGGATAGGTGGTGTGGCTCAGATAGTGGGCTGTCATACCCTGGAGCATCACAGCGGCGCCCGCCTCGGCGTCCATCCCTGGGGGCAGCTTCACCAACCGCCAGGCCGGGGTGGCCACCTTCTCGGCGTAGGAGCCGGGCACGCCAGTGTAGGCCACCAGGTCGCCGATCGCCACCTCAGTGACGCCTTCCCCTATCTGCAAGACTACGCCGGCCGCCTCGCCGCCGGGGATGACCGGCAGGGGTGTAGGGTTCAGGCCAGAGCGCAGGTAGATGTCCATGTAGTTGACACCGATGGCTTTGACCTGGACCAAGGCCTGGCCTGGCCCCGGACGAGGGTCTGGGACCTCGACATACTGGAGGACATCCGGCCCTCCGGTTCGCGAGACCTGGACTGCTTTCACGCTGCCTCCTTCCTTCGGCGCACCGTCCCTGGGCGTTCTGGCGGCAGAGCTTGACGACGGGCAGACAGGGTTACCACAGCTTCACCCCTTGAAGCGTCTCCTGGGCCGCCTGCCAGCGCTGGTAGCATTCGGCATAGGCCGCGGCGGCCCCTACGTCGGGCTCCAGGGCCTGGCAGGAGCGGGCCATTGCTTGCGAAGCCTCTTGCAGCGAGGCGAAACAGCCGGCCGCCGCCAGCGCGGCCAGCGACGCGCCAAGGGTGCTGACATCCGGCGCCGTGCCCAGTTGGACCGGGTGGCCCAGTACATCGGCCAGAATACGGGGGAAGAGGGTCGTGCGGGCCATGCCGCCACCCATCCTGACCATGGTCGTGCTGGCCCCGGTCACCTCCTCAAGCCGCGCCAGGCAACCCCGCAGGGCGAAGGCGATGTTCTCCAGGCCAGACCTGGCCAGGGCGCCACGGCCAGGGGGATCGTAGGTAACCGGCACCGGCAGCAGGAGCCCGCCGGGGTGCAACCCGGGACGGGACAGGTCCAGGGCGGTTGGCCCCAGCAGCGAGACTACGCCGCCGGCGCCGGGCGGCACCGCTGCCGCCAGCGCCTCCAGACGTTCGTAGCTTCGCTCAGTTTTGCCTGTCAGCAGCTCCGCAAGCCAGCGGTAAGCATTGCCCGCATCCCCCGCATTGGCCTCGCACACCCAGCGCGCTGGCAGCAGGTGGCACCCGGCCCAGGTGCGCTGCATACGGTCGAGGACCGGTCGTGCAGTGACCATCTGGGCCGTGGCGCTCCAGCCCGCCACGATACCCACCTGGCCCGGCGCGACCACGCCCAGGGCCAGCAGGCCCGCCTGGGTGTCGGCCCCACCCACGGTCACCGGCGTCCCCACCGCCAGGCCCAAGGCCTCGGCGGCCTCCCTGCTCAGCCCCCCACGAACGGAGCCGGCCTGGGCTAGCGGCGGGAACCAGTCAGTGCGGAGGCCCAACGTCTCGAGCAACGCCGTAGCCCATCGCCGCTGGGCCAGGTCCAGCAGGCCAGCCTCGCCAGCCAGCGACTCTTCGGCGGCCACCTGGCCTGTCAAGCGGTAGGCCAGCCAGTCAGCCAGGGGCAGGACCGCCGCAATGCTCTCGTAAAGGCGGGGGTCGTACTCTTGGAACCAGCGCAGTCGAGAGATGGGAAAGAACAGAGAGGGGAGATGGCCCGTCGTCTGGTAGATGGCTTTGCCGTGTGCCTCGTCCAGAGCTATCCCCTGGAACACGCCTCGGAGGTCCAGGGAAGGGCCCACGTAGAGCTCCCGCCCGCGACAGTCAAGAAAGGCGGCCCCCTGGCGCTGGCTGGTGACCCCCACCGCTGCCACCTGCCCTGCGGCCACGCCGCTCTGCTGGAGAGCACTCTGGGCCACCAGGCACACGGTCCGCCACAGGAGGGCAGGGCGGAATGCCCGGGCCAGAGAAGGCCTTTCGCCATCGTGGGCGACCGGGCTCCGTCGCGAGGCCACAGCCAGCGGGGTGCCCCGCTCATCGGCCACCATGGCCTTCACGCGGCTGGTCCCGATGTCCAGGGCCAGGACTACCCTAGCCACGCCGTCCCCTCCATGCCTCAGGGTTCACCAACCGGCGGGGACGCTTGCCATCCAGGAAGCGCAAGATGTCCTCGGCCACCATGCGCGAGTAGCGCTCCCCCGTCCCATCGGTGGCGCCACCGATGTGCGGTGTCAGCACCACATTGTTCAGCTTCAGCAGAGGACTGGTGGGTGGCAGTGGGGCTGTCTCGAACACATCGAAGGCTGCCCCTGAAAGACGACCGCTCTGTAGTGCCTCGGCCAGGGCCTCAGCCTCCACCAGGGCGGCGCCTGCCGTGTTGATGAGGTAAGCGCCGGGCTTCATTAGGGCCAGAGCGGGAGCGTTGAGCATGCCCCGGGTCTGTGGCGTCTCTGGAGCATGGAGGGTGACGAAGTCGCTCTGGCGAAGCAGGGCATCCAGGTCAACGCCGAGGATGCCTCGCGGGGGGGCCACATAGGGATCATAGGCCAGCACCTTCATCCCCAAAGCCCGGCCCAGGCGCGCCACCCGGCGCCCGATGGCCCCCAACCCCACTACGCCCAGCGTCTTGCCGGCCAACTCAACACCCCGCAGGCTGATGTATGGCTCCACGGGGTCCTGCCACCGACCACCCGTCACGTAGCTATGGAGCTGGGGAATGCGCCGGGCCAGGGCCAGCATCAGGCCCAGGGCCAACTCCGCCACACCCTGGGCATTGCGCCCCGGGCTGTTGACCACCAGCACCCCGCGCTGCGTCGCGGCCTCCAGGTCTACGTGGTTGGTGGCAGCGCGGCAGAGGGCAACCATCCGGAGGGGGTTATCTCCCTCAAACACCTCACCAAACAGGAAGTCCGCCTCGGTGACCACAACGTGGACCTTATCCTTTGCCAGGCGGGCCGCTAGCTCGGCCGGGTCCCAAAGCCGTCGCGTCTCGGTCCACGGCTCGTAGACCAGCTCCAGACGACCGCCCAGGGCCTCCCGTGCCCACGGTGAGAGGGGTGCCAGGGCCAGGGCCCTCACGGTGTTGCCCCTGCGGAGATGCGTGGCCCTCCACCTGACTCTGCGACCAGCACTTGGGCCACCTCCCTGGCTGCCAGCAATCCGCTGCGTACCGCAGACTCCATGGTGGAGGGCCAGCCGGTGCGCGTCCACTCCCCAGCCAAGAACAGGTTGGGGATAGGGGTGGCCTGGGGTGGCCGCAGTGCTTCGGCTCCAGGCACAGACCGGAAGGTTGCGGCGAGCTGCTTGACAGCCAGGAAGCGCTGGACCTCTGCGTCCTGGGCTCTAGGGAAAAGGCGGGCCAACTCCCGGACGAAAAGCTCTCGTAGCTCGGCCTTGCCCATGTCAGCAAACTGCCACGCCCCACTCACGGAGACGCACAGGTACTGGCTCGGCCCGGCCAGGCCCATGATTCGGGACTTGTTGAAGACCCATTGGACGGGGCTATCCAGGAAGGCCAGTAGGTCCCCCTCCATCACCGGGCGGTCGTACCAGACGTGGATGCCCACGATGGGGGCCGCCTCCAGCCCCTTTGCCGACGCGAAAAACGGGTGCTCAGCCCACGCCGGCGGCAGGAGCCTTGGCAGAACGTCCCAGGGCAGGGCGCTAATGAAGACGTCCCCCTGAAGGCGCTGCCCACCGGCCAGCTCGGCCGCCGTCACGCGCCCGTTCTCCACGGCGAGGCCGTTGACCTGGGCATCCAAGGACAGCTTGCCCCCGTGCTCCTGGACGTACTGCCGAGCGGCGTCGCTGATGAGGGCCGTGAGGCCTGCCCGCGAGTAGCCGATGGCCCCGCTGTGGCGCCCCCGCAGCAACCCTTCCTGAAAGACCATCAAAGCCATGTAGGCGCTGGCATGCTCGACCCGGTCGTTGAGGGTTGGGAGGATGATGAGCTCCCAAAAATGGCGGACCGCCCGCTCCGAGTGCCCCCGCCGCTCCAGCCACTCGAGGAAGGTCTGTCCCTCTAGCTCCTCCCGGTGCCGCTCCCGGTCCAGCCTGCTGGTCTCCAACAGGGTGGCCAGCACCCGCAGCTTGTCGCGCCATCCCAGGTGTGGATAAACCAGGAAGGAGGGAAGCAGATGCAGCGGAGCCGGCAGGAAAGGCCAGGCCGACAGCACACCCTTGCCTCCATCTGGCGACCTCACCTCCAGGCGGAGCCGTGGTTGAAGATGTGTCCGCTGGTAGACACCCAGGCGTTGCAGGAAAGCGATGTACTCAGTACAGCAGCCCAGGAACACGTGCTGGCCGTTGTCCACCTCCTGGCCCGTCTCCGGGTCCACAAAGGAGAAGGCACGACCACCCAGGAAGGGCCGTTTCTCCACGGTGGTGACCAGGTGACCGGCGTCTAGCAACGCGCAGGCCGTGGCCAGACCGGCCAGGCCACCACCAATCACCACGCAGTGGCGACGCCACGGAGGGGGAGCAGACTCAGACACCACAACCTCAGGGCAAGCAGCAGCTTTTCGCGGGAGGAGAGGCTGATGCGCTCGCGGAAGACATTGTAGCCGCGGGCCTCAATGCGGTCGAGGAGGCGGCTGTAGATGCCGCCCAGCACCGCGGGGCACGCCCGGGACCTGAGCGGCAGCAGCGGGATAAGTCTCTTGCCACGCTGGAAGTGCTCCCGGGCCCGCGAGGCCTCGAACTGCATCAGGGCGCGGAACCGGTCGTTCTGGACGCCGGCCTCCACCTCTCCCTCGGTGTACCCGAAGTGCTCCAGGTCCTCTTGGGGAAGGTAGATGCGGCCGAGAGAGACATCTTCCTTGATGTCCCGCAAGATGTTGGTGAGCTGCATGGCCAGCCCCAGGTCAATGG
>JACQUK010000128.1 GCA_016210325.1 Chloroflexota bacterium | reverse complement strand
GGGGTGGCCCTCCAGCACCGAGCGGGCGGCGTAGAGCTTCAGGAGCTCCCCGGCCATCTGCTGGGCCGACTCCTTGGCCCGCTGCTTGGCCCGTGCCCACTCCTGGGTGCCCAGGCGGGTGAGGACAGGAGGCTCGCCGCTGGGAGCGAAGTAGGGCGACACCCGGTCCAACTGCTCCATGGGGACGTAGAGTTTGTCCCCCTCGGCGTACTGGAGGACCAGGAACTCCCGCTCGCCCCCGTCGCCAGCGGCCTTCTTGATGCCGACGAACCGGGCAATGCCGTGCTCCACGTGGACGACGTAGGTGCCCGGAGTCAGCTCCGCCAGCGCCACCTCGCGGCGTGGTGCCGCCGCCCGGCCACGGCCGGGACGGCCCGGCACCTTGGCTGTGCCGAAGACCTCAGCGTCGGTCAGCACCGCCAGGGGGCCGTCCGGGAGCGGCAGGATGAAGCCTTCCGATAGGTACCCCCGGACCAGGGTGATGCTGGCAGAGGACGGCGTGGCTTCGACGGCCGTCTCTACCCTGGCGCCCAACTCGTGCTCGCGGAGCACCCCGGCCAGGCGACGGTCGTGGCGGGTGATGACCAGCGTGCGGCCGTCCCGCAGCCTCCGCAGCCAGTCCGCAAGGCTCTCGGCCTTGCCCAGGAAGACGGGCGGCGAGGCGGCCTCAAGGCCCGGAGCCTGCTCGCCAGGCGTCTGGACCCACGGGGCCAGAAGGAGGCGGTGCTGGGTTGCCTCAAGACGGGGCCGGATCTCGCCCCAGGGCCAGCGCGGTGAGGGAAAGCCTCTGGGGAGGTCGCCCCGGGCCTCTTTCTGCCCGCGCAGCCTGGCTATCTCCTCGTCTAGCTCCTCGCCGGCCTGCGTCAGCTTGCGCGGGTCGTCCAGCACCAGCAGGCCGTGGGGCGGGAGGTAGTCCAGCAGCGATCCCTGGTTGAGGAAGCCGGCGTAGAACCCAGCCTCAGCCACCTCCTCACCAGCGAAGATGCGCGACAGGTCGTCCCGGACCCTGTCCATCTCCGATGGCCGGCACCCGTCAGGGGACAGGGCAGCCAGCAAAGCCTCGGCGCGGACGCGGTCCCCCAGGGCTGGCAGCACCTCCCGCGCGGGCAGCACCTCAACGGCGTCCACGTCTTCGATGGAGCGCTGCGAGGCCGGGTCAAAGGAACGGATGCTCTCGACTACGTCGCCCAGGAACTCCAGGCGGGCCGGAAGGTCTGCTCCCGCGGGGAAGACGTCCAGAATGCCGCCACGGCGGGCCACAGTACCGGACGCATCCGCCGTCCGCTCCACGCGGTAGCCCAGGGCTAGCCAGCGGCGCAGCAGCCCCTCCATGCTGTGCCGTTCGCCCTTGCGCACAGTGTGGCAGGCGGCAGAGACAGCCTCGCGGCGCGGCGTGCGCTGCAAGGCAGCAGGCAGCGAGGCAACGACGCAGGGTGGCAGGCTCCCATCCTGCTGCGCCCTTCCACGGAAGGGCTGGGCATCCCACGCGCGGGCCAGGGCAGCCAGGGCCCGGAGGCGGGCTTGCACCGTCGCCTCGTCGGGAGCCAGGCGCTCGAAGGGCAGTGCCTCGGTCTCCGGCAGGTGCAGGACAGGGGCCGCCTCGCCGGCGAAGAGTGCCAGCTCGTCGGCCAGGCGGCGGGCGGTCTCTGGGCCCGGGGTCAGCAGCAAGACTGGCACGCCCAGGGCGTCCCACAGGGCTGCCAGCAGGTAGGGCCGGACGGGGTCGAGCAAAGCGAGTTGCGCGGAGCCACCCTTGTCCAGGGGGTCGTGCATCGCGCGGTAGGCGGGATGGCCCTCCAGCAGGGGGAACAGGCCGCGCAGGGTCATGGGCTTTCAGTACGCTCCTCGAACGTCTGCATCTTTCCGAGCCAGAGCCGGCACAGCAGCAGGATAGCCGAGTGCAACGCCAAAAGGGGCCAGCGGCGGAGCCGGTGGCCCGGTAAGTATTGTAGCATGGTGTGGGGAGGCGAGGAGGATTCGGGTAAGGGGGGATGTGAGGGTGCTCAGAACGGTAGCTGCTCTTCTTGGTGGCGAGTAGCGAAAGCAAGTTGCTCGTCGAGGAGAAGGCGTACAGAGTAATCTTCAGGATGCTCAAGGTTACGGAGACTCAGGTCAAGCACATCGTTTGCCTGGAAAGCGCTACTGTACCAATCGTATTCCCGTCCGCTCGCTGTTTCGACGATCTTGACTCGGGTGTCGAATGGCCCCGGTGTCCTCGTTTCCTTGCTGAATCTGAAGAGCAGACGGCTAGCGCTTGCCTCAACCCGCTCCACGAATGTCCATCGTTTCTCAAAAAGTCGCAAGTTGGGACGAACGCCTATTTTGTTGACCCATTGGGCACGAGTCCCCGGCGGCAACAAATACAGCAGCGTGTCGTACTCGGCTTGGCTGCGACAAGCCACCAAAGCTACAGCGGTCAGTTCCAACCTCTTGGGTACGAGTACTTCCGCACACCGGTGGTATCTGATCTTTGCTTCGTTGGCGGCGTCCCACGGGCTATCATGGTAGACCAACTCAAAAGGTATCTCCTTGAACGCTTCAACGCTCCCACTCGGCACAGTGCCGCTACTCGCCAGGTTCCCCTCGGTGAAAAGGCATTCCATGCGCGAAAGGACTGGGAGCGCCTTGAACAGCAAGTATACTGGGACGGGGCAGTGAGCCCCGTACTCCCATTGGTCTATGGGCCTGAAGCCTTCGGTCACGTATTGCGTTGGCGTCCGGGGGCGGAAATACAGGCGGACGTGGTCAAGCCACTCATCCCGAGTCTGCTGAATGATTGCGGGGCTAGCTATGTCCACTTGAAGGCGCCTCATAGCTTGGGCTTGCGTCCGGCTGAGTAGCTCTTCATACCTTAGGATATTCACTATGTTGAGAATATCTGTACAGTGAAAAAGATACTTAGGCCACCAGCGGCGGCTGGGACGCATCCAGGAAGCCCGCTCTAGTCCCGATAGGTGCGACGCGAGCGCTGAAATGTCGGCCTTCGGGCGCTGTGTCATCGCGGTTCAACTGCACCTACACTTGCTAATAGAGGGCGATCAGGGGCGCGCGGCCTCGATTCCAGCCGCATACCTATTGAACGTGTGTCTACCTTCCCGTGCTGATTGGCAATCTGGACTGGTCTCACATACGGTAGCCGCGACATTATGGCTACGACGTAGTTCGCCACCCGATCAAGACCAGAAGGGAGCCCATCTGAGGTAACAAACCCTGCCTGGCGGAGTTGCTGCCACAGATCCATGAAAGCTTCGGCAGGCAGGGTTATCTCCTTGCGGGCAGAATGCACCAGAACATTCTCACCCGCATGGTCCACCTCAGCACAGAACCTTTCGTTTGTGTCCAGAGAGATGAGATTCGTGTGAGCCGGCAGGGCCGCTTGCAAGTCCTCCCACACCTCAGCGAAAGCCAGAGACTCCGGCTCGCCACGCAACCACTGCTTGATGGCGTCAACGTTGCGTTGCTCAGGCGCGAATGGGTCTCTCACATGCACAAGGTGGATGTACACCACAATAGGCAGTGGTTGTAGATAGCGCTCCATGACGGGCTGAACTTGAGTCTCCCAGTCCAGTTCACCATTGCCGCATCCCAGCAGAGGGAAAGAGATATCCGTGATACCGTACTGGTGATACGTGGCAGCGAATTTCAGTAGTCCAGCTTCGATGTACTCCGTCCGGGATGGCTGGCGCCAGTATCTCTTGGTCGGAAAGTTGAGTACCCACTTGTTGGGTGTCTTGTATAGCCAAAGCTTGCCGATATCAAACCGGCCCCGTTCACACAAGAGCTGATACTGCTTGAACATATCTGGGTAAATCTGCTTGAACTCTTTTGCGATCCCCTTGCCCATGACGCCGACTGTGTTCACCGTGTTGACAAGCACGCGGGCAGGGCTTAGAAAGAGGTCGCACACAACGTAGGTAATCATGTTGCCACCTCTCTAGCTCACCTGTTCTGCCTGGCGATTCCCAGAGGCAACCCGCTCAGTCCATTTACCCTACCGGTGTAATAACTGGTCACCATGTCGTCATTCTCGCACTGCCTCAGTGCGTCTGACAAGAAGCTACGAACCATCTTGCATGTAGAATATCGTTATTAGAACACAAGTTCTACCACTAGTCAACCCCATCTACACAGATACCGGAGCAGTGCCTCGGCATGTACCTCTCAATCGCCAACGAAGGCTACTACTTCCTCACACCCCCAGCCCCACCGCCTTGCCCGTGGCGGCGCTGCGGGCCACCGCCTCAGTGAACTCCATGTACTTCACGCCGTCCTCAAAGGTGGTGTACTTAACCTTCTCTATCCCCCGCACCGCGTTGATGAACTCCTCCTCCACCCGCCAGCGCCCCTGCTTCTCCGCCGGCACCTCGATGGGGCGCATCTCCTTGTCGCCACGCCGCCCACCGTAAAGGGCCAGCTTCGAGGCGTCCAGGTGCAGGGTCCCCTGGCTGCCGTAGAGCCAGACGCCATCGGCGGGGGCCAGGCCGGTCACGGCGCTAAAGCGCAGATGGGCCAGGGCGCCGCACGCCATGTCACAGAGCACCTCGACATGGTCCGGCACCGTCACTGCCCGCAGCACGCCCTCAGCGTCGCGCCGCAGGGGGACATTGACCTTCGTCATGGCGGTCACCTTCGTGGCTGGGCCTACCCAGCGCATCAGGGCCTCGTACCAGATGCCCATGGTCAGCACGTTGTAGCCGCTCAGGTCCCGGTCCTGGCGCCAATGAAGCGGTGCTTCGGTGTCCACAAAGCTCCGTGAGTTGGCCTGGAGGTCGATGGCCAGCACATCCCCAAGGTAGTCCTTGGCAATCAGGTCCTGGACCGTTCGGTCCACCTTGAAGGTGAAGGGCGAGGGCACCACCTGGGCCACCAGGTCGGGGCTGCGCCGCGCGACCTCCAGCATCAGCCGCGCCTCCCCGGCGTCCAGGGCCATGCGCGCCTCGCACAGCACATGCTTGCTGGCCTCCAGGGCCGCCAGGGTCACCGGGCAGTGCAGGTAGGGCCAGGTGCCGATGACGATGGCGTCGGTGTCGTCGGCGTCCACCAGGTCAAGCCAGTTGTCGTAGACCGTGGGAATGCCAAACTCGGCTGCGACCCGCCCGCTCGACTCCCGGCTGCGGTTACACACGCTGACCAGATCCACGCCCGGCTGGGCCTTCAGCCCTGGGATATGGCGCAGCCTGGTGTTGGCACCCGCGCCCACGATGCCGATGCGAATAGCGCCCTTCTCCATGCGCATGCTCCTCCCTCGCGAGATGCGGTTTCTTACAAGTGCTGCCCATTATACGGCAGCGCGCCGTGCCCTATACTGTGGCCGCGTGGCCCGCAGACCAACAGGTAGGAGGGAGAGCCGTGGAGCTGCATGAGCTGTCTCTGGCCGAGGCGGCCCGCCGCATCCGGGAGCAGAAGCTGTCGCCCGTGGCCCTGGCCGAGGCACTGCTGGCCCGCATCGAGGCCCTGGAGCCGCGCCTCAAGGCGTGGGTCACAGTGGCCAGCAGAGAGGCGCTGGCAGGAGCGCGCCGCCGCGAGTCCCAGGCCCGGAGTGGCACGGTCCTCGGCCCCCTGCACGGTGTGCCAATCGGCGTCAAGGACATTATCTCCACCCGCGGCCTGCGGACAACCATGGGCTCCCCCCTCTACGCGAACCACGTGCCGACCTTCGACGCCACCCTTGTCCGGCGCCTGAAGCGGGCCGGGGCCATCGTGCTGGGGAAGACTGTCACTGTGCAGTTTGCCGCCGGCGACCCGCCTCCTACCCTCAACCCCTGGGATGCCGCCAGGACGCCCGGAGGCTCCAGCACCGGCTCGGCGGTGGCCGTGGCGGCCCGCATGGTGCCGGGGGCCATCGGGACGCAGACGGGCGGCTCGGTGCTGCGGCCCGCCGCCTATAACGGCGTGGTGGGCCTCAAGCCCTCCTACGGCCGCATCAGCCGCCACGGCGTCTACCCCTACGCCTGGTCCCTGGACACCGTAGGGACCCTGACGCGGACGGTGGAGGACACCGCCCTGCTGCTGTCGGTCCTGGCCGGCCACGACCCCCGGGACTCTAGCTCCCTGCGCGTGCCCGTCCCGGATTATCTGAAGGCCCTGAACGGCACTATGCGCGCTCCACGCATCGGCCTGGTGCGAGGCTTCTTCCTGGAAACTTCAACCCAGGAGGTCCAGGCACACGTCGAGGAGGCCGCAGCGCGCCTGGCCCAGCAGGGGGCCAGGGTGCAGGAGGTGAAGCTGCCGCCCAGCTTCGCAGCGGTGTCCGAGGCCCAGCGCGCCATCATGAACGCAGAGCTGGCGACCTACCACCGGCCGCAGTTGCTAGCCCACGCCGACGCCTACGCGCCCAAGGTGCGCGCCGCGGTGGAGAGCG
The DNA here is from genome assembly GCA_016210325.1 of Chloroflexota bacterium. Classification (GTDB taxonomy): domain Bacteria; phylum Chloroflexota; class Dehalococcoidia; order Lucifugimonadales; family HRBIN23; genus JACQUK01. The sequence goes on along the minus strand of JACQUK010000128.1, from coordinate 6,524 downwards.
GCTTCCTGGTGCCCGCCGTCAGCTACATCCAGGGCCAGCAGGCCAGGCGGCGGTTCCAGCAGGAGATGGAGGCGCTCCTGGCCCAGGTGGAGGTCCTGCTGATGCCAACCGAGCCTGGCCCAGCCCCGCGCGACCTGACCACCACTGGCGGCCCCGCCTTCCAGCGGCCCTGGACCTTTGCGGGCACCCCCGCCCTCTCGCTGCCCTCGGGCCTGGGCCGCGAGGGGATGCCCTTGGGACTGCAACTGGTGTCGGGCTTTCTCCAGGAGGAGCGGCTGCTGGCCGCCGCCCGCTGGTGCGAGAAGGCCCTGGGGGTGGAGCTAAGGCCACCGGGGGTGTAGCCGCTGCCGCTGCGAAGGAGGAACCCAGGCTGTCCCCGTTTGCCACGATAAGCCGGGCGAACCTCGACGCCTCCAATACCCGCCTTCTTTTTAGGCAGCTAGCTGGGATTCGACGGCTTAATGGGGGTTAAGCTTGGCACACTGTCCAGCTTTGCGATCCCTAACTGACGGTCAGACCTTCTTAGAGGTCTTTTTCAGCTTCGAATCAAACAGCTTCAGCACACGGTCGCGGAGGAAGCGCTGGACAAAGGAATTGATGGTGCCATCTGGGTAGATGATCCGATTCCCGATGAGCGGCTTCAGCTTAGTCTCTAAACCCGCTTCCGAGTACGAAATACCCAGACTCTCGATAAGAGATCCCCGAGAATACCTCGTGTTTTCCCAAAGCCACTTCCAGACCTCGGCCTCAGAACCCCCTCTGAGGCTCGTCAACTTTTCAGGACGCCTTACCTCCACATTGGTCCACGCCACAACAACCTTGATGAGTTCTGGGTTGTCAGCTACGAGCAACACGACCTCAGGCTTCTCGTTCTGTTTGAAGCTGGCGAGCTTTTCCGCATAGGGATCGTTATTCATTAGCAGAAGCCCCATACTGGACAAAGTGAAGATGGGCGAGGCGAACAAGAGCTTGGCCCCGAGACAAGGTTCCCTTCTCGCTGTTAAGGATCACATCCAAAGCCAGATTCACCTCCCTGGCTTCGGCTGCTTCCAACATGAAGGTCAAAATAACGGGAACCTGGAACTTCTCTTCCCTTGTCGTTCGTCTGACAACGTCCTCCGGGTCGAGGCGGGAGAGCTTTTCCAACTCTTCAAGCTGCTTCTTGTCATCGGGGAGAAGGAGCGATAGCTCGTCAACGGGAAAGGAAGATAACAGACTTTCGAGGAGAGCTGCCCTTCGCTCAGGCAGGTCAGCGCCGGAGAGTCGGTTGAGGGTGGCCAGGTAGAGCCTGGCTTGTTCATCATCTAAATTCCAGACGACGCAATGGGCCAACTCGTAGTTCAAGACCCGGAGGACCCGCAACCTGTTGTGGCCATTGATGACCTGAAATCTACCCTCTTTCCATGGGTGAGGACGTACCGTTAAAGGCTCATACATGCCCGTGCGCTCAATATGTCTTCGCAGCTTCTGGAGCGTCTCAGTACTCATCAAGTTGCTATTCTCCGGATGCGGTTCCAGCAACTCAATAGGGATGTCCTGAAGAGCCAGTTGGACTGCCTGCATCTTTACGTCTCCATGCGAAACAACCGCTCTTGCCTGGCAAGCCGTGACGCTGCGGGCCAGCGTCCAGCTATGCGGCAGCTACCACGGGCAATGTCCGGGTTCATACACGCACAGGTCAATAAGGTGATCCCGTGCTCTTTGGCCACATGTCCAACCCGGTCAAGGATTTCCTGTCTTCCTTCAGGCGGCAATGCAGTAACTGAAGAGCCTTCAGTCCGTACAGGCAGACGGCGTGAGTTTGCATAAAACTTGAATACCTCCGCCAAGGCCCCCTGGCTAGAAACCTTTTTCTTCATGGACCTTGTGATGCCCGGCCTGAGGAAGAGAACACTCGCAGCCGCGTGCCTCACCCCCACCTTTGCGAGCGCAGCGAAAAGCCGATGAAGGGCGTCATAGGTATCGGTGAATCCCGGCAGAATGGGTGCCAGTCTAGCCGCCGTTGCTACTTCGCCTTTGATGAGAGTCTCTATTTGTTCAAGGCGTACTTTTGGGCCAGCAGCGTTTGGTTCGAATAAACGAACAACATCCTCATCGAGCGTGATAATCCCGACCTGTGCCTGGACTTTGTCCACGTGGTCGAGGAACAGCCTCATAGTCTGGCTAGGGATCAGCCCTTTGGTGAGAAAAGCAATGCCTACGTCTTTTGACAGCAGAAACTGCATGATACGGTGGCTTAGCTCTAGCACCTCAGGCACGGGCTGAAAGATGTCGGTGGAAGGGCTGAAGTAAACTGCTCTCGGTTTTGTGTGTTTATGAGCAAGCTCTTTTTCAAGTTTCTCCAGGGTATTTTCATAGAGCATTATCCTGCCATCGCCAGGATAGGATGTGTAACCAACCGCATAGCAATAGACGCAGCCCACTGCGCAGCCGACAGTAAGGTTGATGGTAGGTATCTGAGAAAGACAAGCAAGGCTCGACGGCGTAAGAACGGCAGACTTGCGCTGGACGGGTATGACGGTCACCATATTCGCTCCACTGAGATGGCTAGGCTTTCTCCCCTGGCTGTGGGCCAGAGCACATAGGCGTAGTTGCCAGTCAACTTCATCGCCTTTGTCATGTCCCTGACAGTGATGGAGTGGAGTGAGAAGTGTGTCATGTGCTCGACCAAGGTGTTGGGTGAGAGGTCCGCGTCTTCGATGACCACATAATCACAAAGCTCAACGACACGTGCGAGGACGCTTTGTCCATTGCTTGTCACCAGGCTCTCTTGGTTGAAGGTTCGTACAGGAAGGTAAACACCTTCTTCTTCGGAGCCCCCACGAGCGGTCCCGGCCAGCAGCAGATGAAGACCTTGGTAGAACCCGGACAAAGATGGCTGCGCATAAGTCGAGCCATCCTGGAGGGGCACACGGGAACTAGAGACTAACAACGCTGTGGGGCCTCCTCCACTGGAGTGTAAGCAACGCTCTGGCAAATGGTGACTTGCATCTAAACTCTCTTTGGCCTTGCTCCGAAGCACATTCAACTCTTCCCGCGATAAACGCCGAATGGAGAGGTGACTCATGGTGTCAAGAAGTTTAGACATAAGGGCGATTCGAAGACCACTAGCATCGGGCAAGGGCCGGAAGTTGCTAAGCCAGCTTCGATAGTCGTCTTCAACGAACATGAGGCTGTCTACGAGATCTCTCAGCCTTTTGTTGTGGAAGAATCGTGCAGAGTCAGAAAGATTCAAATCCACAAACCACAGCCGTACCTTGAGATTGGGTCTCATAGGCACGGTCAGCCCTCGAACCCAGCGACAAAGGGCAGCAGTAAGACTTCCGCTTCCAGCCCCAACATCGACGAACTCTAAAGCCAGGCCCCCGGATTCGATGGGCTGCTGGCTCTGGATTATGGGCCAAATGATCCCCTGCCATAGCTGCCGCGCTCTCTCGGGCGTCCAAGGATCGATGGCGTCACTCACTCCTCGGATCAGTGAGTTGACCACCTTGAAACTTGCCGATCGGCGCGCTTCCGATACGGCTGGGTAAAGTAGAAGGACCATTGGTGCATCGGCAGCCAAGCGATACTGCCTGTAATGGTAGTAGAGGCCTGGCTTTTGTGGGCCTGCTACTGTGATGAGAGGGAGGAATTGAGGATCTTCCAGAGCGTTCGTCATCTTAAGCTTGGCCAAGAGATAGCAGGGATTGCGAAGGGCTGAGGTCCCTGCGCCGAGAACATCCGACTCAGAAGAAGCGGAGGTTATCTGAAAACACTCAAACCCGAGGGCGGTCTGGAGAGCTCGAGTCCACGGGCCGAGAACAACTCGTGTGTGCAGATGTGATAGCAGAGCATCCAGCAAACAGAAATATCTGAAGCAGAACTCTCGCCGAAGGCTGGGGGCAAAGCGAGTTTCAATGTAGACTCGCCAAGCACCATGGAGTGCATCTAGCTTGTCTTTTATCTCCTGATAGCCGAGTTCGTGGAGCGGCTGCCAGTACGAGTTCCAGTCAGTAGATTCAGTGTAGACGCGTCCGTCTGGAAACACCCTTAGCCTGGTCAGAAGAACATCCTTTTCCATAGTTGAAAGGAGACGCCCTCTGCCATGAGCCTGGACCAGATTTCCTGCCGGTACAAGAACCACCCTGACCGCCGCCTTCCTCGCCTTCGCCCCAGTTGAGAACACGTGTGCTAATATGATAGCGCTCATAGTCGGGAGTTTTCAAGAGGTCGATGACTTGGAAAGGAAGGAGCTTCTCCCCTCAGGGCAGGTCTCTCCACGCCAGTCTCGCAGGTATTGCCCGGCTAAACCCTTGCAACCTGGAGATTGACCCGCTATCCGATTCAACTCAAGGGTACCCTGGGGTCAGCAAGACTGGACCTCAGCAGATACAACGGCGGTACGCCGAGCTTGGGGGACCAGGAATGGGACAAACGAGATAACAGTTACGCCAGGACACAGGCCAGGCCCTATCGCCTAGCTCGCCATTGGCGAAGCGTACCCCGCGGGAGCTATGTAACCTATCACCTCTGACTGTGGTGCTCACGTTCTCCTGCCCTTGCAGCGCCGGCTCCCCTCCGCTATGCTGGCGGCCAGCCAGAGGCCCGTAGTACTTAGGTGGCGGACCAGACTCGCAGAAGGGGTGCTCCATGAAGGTCGGCCTCTCCCTCTCCGGCATGACCCAGCAGCCCCGCACCGAAGATATCGCTCAGCGCTACCAGGAGGTGCTGGCACGGGTGCGACTGGCCCGCGACGTGGGCTTCGACTTCGTGTACCTGGGCCACCACTACGTGGCCCACCCCTACCAGATGTTCCACAACATCACGCTGGCCGCCCGCCTGGCCGCTGAGGCGCCCGAAATGGGGGTCGTCTGCACGGTGGTGGTGCCGACCTACCACCCCGTGGAGTTGGCCGAGGGGTTCGCCACCCTGGACATCGTCACCGGGGGCAAGGCGGTCCTGAGCTGCGCCCTGGGCTACCGGGGCGAGGAGTACGCCGCCTTTGGCGTGGACCCCAAGCAGCGGGTCTCCCGCTTCGTGGAGTGCCTGACGCTGGTGAAGCGGCTCTGGACGGAGGAGGAGGTGACCTTCCAGGGGAAGCACTTCCGCCTCAGCGGCGTCCGCCCGGGCCTGAGGCCGCTGCAACGGCCGCACCCGCCCGTGTGGATCGCGGCCAACAGCGATGCCGCCGTGCGTCGGGCTGCGGTGCTGGGCTGCCCCTGGTTCGTCAACCCCCACGCAGCCCTCTCCACCATCCGGCGCCAGGTGGAGCTCTACCGCCAGGCATGCAACGAAGCAGGTCGCCCTATCCTCGACGGCCTCCCTATGGGCAGGGAATGCTGTGTGGCCCCCACCCGCGAAGAGGCCTTCCGCACCGCTGCCCCCTTTCTCGGCGGCAAGTACGAGACCTATGCCCAGTGGGGCCAGGACCGGGCTTTGCCAGGGCAGGAGTCCTTCCGTACCTCGTTCGAGGCGTTGGCCCACGACCGCTTTGTTATCGGCTCCCCCGTTGACGTGGCCGAAGGGCTGGAGGGCTGCTGTGCCCTGGGGGTAAGCCACCTGAGCCTGCGGATGGAGTGGCCCGGCATGGACCCGCAAGCCGCCGTCCGGAGCATCCAACTCTTCGCCCGCGAGGTGATGCCCCGTCTCAAGAGGTAGAGGGGATGGGTTTCTCCAGCAGCAGGAAGAACTCGCGGTTGCCGGCGTCGCCCAGGATAGGCGACGGCGTCAGCCCCCGCAGGTGGTAGCCTTGGGCCACGGCCCAGAGTAGCAAGCGCCCCAGTACACGGGCGTGGACCAGCGGGTCGCGGATAACACCACCTTTGCCCACCTCGCCCCGCTCCGCCTCGAACTGGGGCTTGGCCAGGCACAGCAGCGGCCCGCCAGGCTTCAGGTGCGCCGCCACTGAGGGCACCACCTTGGTCAAAGAGATGAAGGAGACGTCTACCGTCACGACATCCACCGGCTCCGGCAGCGGGAAGGGGTAGCGGGCGTTGACCCGCTCCATCACCACCACTCGCGGGTCCCGCCGCAGCGGCTCAGCGAGCTGGCCGTAGCCCACGTCCACGGCGTAGACCCGCGCGGCGCCCCGCTGGAGCAGGCAGTCGGTGAAGCCGCCGGTGGAGGCCCCCACGTCCAAGGCCACCAGCCCCCGCACGTCCAGTCCGAAGGCATCCAGGGCGTGGGCCAGCTTGAGGCCGCCGCGCCCCACATAGGGCAGCGTCCCCTTGACCGCGACCTCGGCGTCGGCAGGCACCATCGTCCCTGCCTTGGTGACGGCATGGCCAGCCACCAGGACCTGCCCGGCCATGATGAGGGCCTGGGCCTTCTCGCGGGTTGGGGCCAGGCCACGCTCCACCAGGAGGCGGTCCAGGCGACGCCTGGTTTTCTGCACCTTATCCCCACTTATATTCCCCTCCGCCAGAAGGGGGAGTGAAACGGACCTGGGCGGAAGGGCACGGTATTCTGTCAATCACCATAGGGTGCCCGAAAATAGCGATTGACCTTCGTAGGGCAGGTTTCCAAACCTGCCCGGCCACGGC
>JACQUK010000118.1 GCA_016210325.1 Chloroflexota bacterium | reverse complement strand
TCGGGACGACCGAAGAATCTAGATTCTTCGCTTCGCTCAGAATGACATGAGGAGAGGGCCACGGCTTGGGCAAACAATTGGTTTATGACCTTCAGGGTGGGGCATCATGCTGCCCCCTTTAGGGGGCGGTTGCTGAGCGAGTCCCCGGACAGCTTCTACGCCGAGCGCAAGAAGAGCCCCTCTACAACCGCTATCTCATACATCAAGACGATCCCGAACACGATGCTGGCGCTCCCCGCCACCACTTGGATAGCCCGGTTGAGGCGCTCGAAGCGGCCCGAGACACTGAAGGGGATGCCCAGGACCAGGGTGATAAGCCCCATGGACAACGCCGTGCCGACGCCGAACACCCCGATGTAGACCATCCCGCTCCAGAACGACGGGATGGTGGTGAGCACCAGCAGCATGATGGCAGCGCTGCCGGCCAGGCCATGCACCACCCCCACCACATACGACTTCAGGCGGAAGAAGGGCTTGCCCACCAGGTGGAACCCCTCGTGCCCTGCGTTCTGGTGCTCAGGGGACAGGGCGTGGGAGTGCAGGTGCGCATGGGAACGGCCCACGTCGTGCAGGTGGCTGTGGGCGTGGAGGCGAAGGCGTCGCAGGTTCCAGAACACCTGAAGCCCCAGCACCACCAACATGATCCCAACACCGAACTCCAGGAGCAGGGATAGCTGCTGGGGGAAGGGGCGCTTCACGAGCAGAATGATGGTCCCCGCGATGAGCAGCGGCGTGGTGTGCCCCAGTGCCCAGGAGACGCCCACCCAGATGCTGCGCCAGGGATTCCGGTACTCGCTGACGATGGTGGAGACCGCCACCACGTGGTCGGCATCCGTTGCGTGCTTGATCCCCAGGAGGAATCCCAGGATGATAGCGCCAGTAAGGATTGAGATGTCCATGATGGCCGCCCCCCCTAGATTCGCCTAACCCCCCGTACTGACCCCCTGCTTGCCCGCACAGGCAGCGCAGAGCCCAGAGACCGTGAAGTGGTCCAGATGCGCCACGAACCCAAACGCCCGCGTCAGCTCGCCTCGCAGCGATTCCGCATAGCTCGCGGGGAAGTCGAAGGTCGTCCCGCACTGCTCGCACACCATGTGATGGTGCCGGTCTGTCTCCTGCCGCACCAACTCGTACTGCGCCCCAGAGCCCGTCACAATCTCTGTGACCAGGTGCAGACGCTTCAGGAGCTGCAAAGTGCGGTACACAGTGGCAACATCCATGTAGGGATAGACCTCTCGGACCCGCTGGAAGATCTGGTCTACACCCACATGGCCGCCCAGACCTGCGATGGCCGACAGCACCATCCCCCGCTGCGGAGTGAGGCGGTGCCCCTGGGCCTTGAGCCGCTCCAGAATCTCGATGTCTCTACGTGCCATATCTCGCAACTGCAAGTGATTGCAATAACAGAATAGCGGAAAAAGCACCCAGCGTCAATAGTCGCCTTAACGTGATGGGGACTATCAGGAGTCCGCCGGCTTCCGCGACGACGCTCACGCTCCAACAACCTGGGAGTGAGCAAGGTCCCAATGTCCACAACCCTGGGCGGAAGCGCAACAGGACCGTGAGGCTCTGGTCTCACGAGGACCAAGGGACTACAGACCCGTCGCCTCGGCCTGCGTGCCAGCCCTGTCCACCCGCGTCCCCTGAAGTGACCAGGGGCTGGTCTTCATGATGCGAACCTGCACAAGCTGTCCCAGGTAGTCATGTCCGCCGTCCTCAAAAAAGACCAGCTTGTCCGTCCGGGTACGCCCCTTCCACTTCCCCTTCTCTCGCCCGTCCACCAGCACCTCCTGGGCCGTGCCCAGCAGACTAGCGTTGATTTCAGTGGCAATACGCTCCTGGAGCTCCTCCACGGCCTTGACCCGCCGCCGCTTCTCCTCCCAGGGCACGCTGTCTTCCAGCTTGCGCGAGGCGATGGTGCCTGGCCGCGTGGAGTAGGGGGCCACGTGGACCTTGTCGAACCGTACCTCGGCTAGCAGTTCCAGCGTCCGCTGGAACTGGGCCTCCGTTTCGCCACAGAAACCAACGATGACGTCGGTGCTCAGGGCAACGCCCAGCACGGCCCTGCGGACCCGCTCAATGAGGCGCAGGTAGTCGTCCCGGGAATAGCCGCGGCGCATGGCCTGCAACACATCGTCGTCCCCTGCCTGCACCGGGATGTTGATGTGCTCGCACACCTTGTCCAGGTGGGCCACTGCGCGGATGATGCGCTCAGACATGTCGGCAGGGTGGGAGGTGAGGAAGCGGGTGCGGGCCAGCCCCTCAAGGGCATCGAGGGCCGCAAGGAGGTCAGCCAGATCCCGCTGGCCGGGCAGGTCGTGGCCATAGCGGTCCACGATCTGCCCCAGTAGCGTGATCTCCCTGACCCCGCGCTGGGCCAGCATGTGCGCCTCGTGGACCAGCTCCTCCAGGGGACGGCTGCGCTCCCGTCCCCTGCGGTAGGGGATGATGCAGAAGCTGCACATCCGGTCGCAGCCGTGGATGATGGGGACGAGGGTGGTGACGCTGGGCTGCGAGGGCAGCAGGGAGCCAAGACACCCCTCCCAGTCTATGCCCAGGCGGTCGCCCAGCAGGTCCAGCAACGGGCGGTACTCCTGGGGCTGCATGAACAGGTCCACAAAGGGGAAACGCTGCTGAAGCTGCTCAGGACGGGGGCCTACCATGCACCCCATTAGCGCGATGACCCGGTCCGGGCGCCGCTGCTTCAGCGGCTTCACCAGCCCCAGCATGCCCGAAACCTTGTCCTCGGCGCTCTGCCGCACCACACAGGAGTTAAGGACAATGACATCGGCCGCACCGGGGGCCGCCACAGGCCGGTAGCCCAGTTGCTCCAGGGCGCTGGCCAGCCGCTCGGAGTCCGCCCTGTTCATCTGGCAGCCAATGGTCCAGATGTAGTAGCTTCGGGGCTGCTCAGCAGCGCCGGGCGCCACCTGGGTGACCACCTGCAAGGAAGGAGCGCGAGAGAAGGACAACTCGTGGGGCTGCATACACTACCCAATCGGTAGGAAGGCATTCTTCAACTGGCGGAGGGATCGGGATTCGAACCCGAGAGGGGCCTTTCGGCCCCCAAGCGCTTAGCAGGCGCCCGCACTAGGCCACTATGCGATCCCTCCGCTGGTCTTATAGTAGCAGGGCAGGCTACGAGGGGGCAAGCCGGACTTCGTACCCGAGAATAACGATTGACCCACGTAGGGCAGGTTTCCGAACCTACCCGCCCGCCACGGTCGGGTTGGGAAACCCGACCTACAAGCGGGCAAGCTGCATTTCGTAGCAGTTTTCAAGCCGTGCTCGTGCCAACAGGGACGACCGGCTCCACCAAAGCGGAGCGGGCCTGCGCTCCAGGACAATCTGGATTACCCGCTGCCGGCATCAGGCCCGGAGTCGGATGTCGTCACACCTGCCTCCTCGCTGCCCACCCACACGTGGCCGTCTTCGAAGACCTCCTTCTTCCAGATGGGCACGGTCTCCTTGATGCGGTCGACGATGTAGGTGCAGGCAGCGAAGGCCTCTTTGCGGTGCGGAGCAGCCACGGCCACCACCAGGCTCACCTCGCCCACCTCAAGACGACCAATGCGGTGCGCCACGACGGCGTCAGTAATGCCCCACCTCTCCCGGATTTCGCCGAGGATTTCCTGGAGCTTGTTGTCTACCATCGGCCCATATGCTTCATACTCCAGGTAGAGGACACGCCTACCCTCTGTCCGGTCGCGGGTGGTGCCCAGGAAAGTGACCACTGCCCCATTGGAGGGACCTCGCGCCTGGGCAGTGAGGGCTTCAAGCTCCAATCGCTCGTGGGTAATCAGAATCACAGCCGGCCTCCGCTGACGGGCGGAATCAGGGCCACCTCGTCGCCCTCGTGCAACGCATCAGAGCGCCCCGCGTACTCCTGGTTGACCGCCACCATGGTGTTCGGCACCAGCCGCGCCAGGGACGGGTAGGTCTCGACCAGCGACTGAAGCAGCGCCTCCACCGAGGCCACGGCTGGCAACTCGACCTCCACCTGGCCACAGCCCAAGCGCTCACGGTAGAGGGCGAACAAGTGGACGCGGACCTTCATAGGCAACTCTGTTATCGCAACGTTCCGCTCTCTTGTAGTATAGGCGGCCTGTGGCCCTCCGGTACACCGGCCGGGCGATGCCCGAAACTAGCGATTGCCTCTCGTAGGGCATCCCGACACGTCCCGATTCATCGGGACACGTCGGGACCAACCTGCCCGATCACGACGGTCGGGTTATCCTTCCCAGGAAGGACGACCTACACATTCAATCGCTATTCTTAGGGCGATGGCGACGCCCCTACGGACGGTAGGTTGAAGGCACCATCGCTACCCCCCAGGTCCGCTCGACAAGCTCCAGACGTCGCTGTGCAGCTTCGCGTTGCGCCCTCCACACCTCGTCGGGGACGTTCTCTGGCGGCGGCTGGCCCATCAGCACCCGGGTCCGCTCCCAGTGGGCCAGGCTGTGGTACCCGGTTACCAGCAACACCTCTTCAGGAGGCATGCCCGCCAGCCCGCGCCACAGCCCCACGATGTGGCAGCCCGCCATCTCCATAGAGCGCCAGATGTAGTCGTGGGAGAGGCGCTGGAACTCCTCCCAGGTGCCGGGCTTCACCAGGAAAGTACGGTGCACATACACCGGCCGCCGGTCCTCCGGCCTGGGGCCATCTGCCCCCGGACGGAAGCGCGACGGCTCCATGAGGCGCAGCGCCTCCTCTTGGACCAGCTCGCCGTAGCGGCGCAGGGCCTCGTCGAGTCCTTGCCAGGAGGCGTCAGACACACCCACCGGACGGCGTGGCTCACGGAATGAGACGTGGGCGGCCTCCCAGCCTGGCAAGTCGCGGTAGCCGGTGATGAGCACGGCCGTGTCTCCGGAGGTTCCCAGGTACCCCCGCCACAGGCCAACTACGCTGGCACCCTGCTCCTCTAGCAGAGGCCAGACCTGGCTGTGCAGTAGCCCAACAAACTGGTCCCATCCCCCCTGGCGTACCAGGACCTGCTGGTGCTCGTAGATCATCACAGCCCTCCCCTCAGCCGATATTCAGCGCGCCGCCGCCATCCACGAGCAGCGCCACGCCGGTGATGAAATTGGCCTCGTCGGAGGCCAGGAACAGCGCAGCGTTGGCCACGTCCCAGGCAGTGCCCATCTTGTGGCGCAGCGGCACGCGGGCATCGCGCTCCGCCGCGACCTGGGCGCGACTCTTACCGCTCACCCGGGCGCGGGTGTCCACCGCCATCGGCGTGTCTATCAGCCCAGGCAGGATGGCATTGGCGCGAATGCCGTACTCCGCGTTCTGGATCGCCACCTGCTTGGTGAAGGCGATCATCGCGGCCTTGGTCGCCTTGTAGGCAACGTAGGGATACTTCTCAAGCGCAGCAAGCGAGGAGATCATGATGATGACACCCGCGCGCTGCCCTCGCATGATCGGGATGACGTGCTTGCAGGCCATGATGGCGCCCCGGAGGTTGATGGCGTTGATGCGGTCGAAAACCTCCTCGGTGAGGTCGAGCAGCGTCGTGTCGCCGCCGCCGAGGCTGACGCCGACATTGTAATGCAGGATGTCAACGCGGCCCCAGCGCTTCTGCGCCGCCGCTATCGCGGCGCCCAGCGTGGCTTCCCTGGTGACGTCGGCCTCGAAGGCGACGCATTCGCCACCCCCCTGCTTGACCATCGAGGCCGTCTCCTCGGCCGAGCCAAGGTCACGGTCAACGGCCATGACCCTGGCGCCCTCCTGGGCGAACCGCAGCGTCGTGGCACGGCCATTGCCCATCCCTTCGCCCGGGCTCTGGCCAGCACCGATGATGATGGCAGTCTTCCCTTCCAGACGCACCGCGGACCTCCTTACCGTCAGTCCTTGTGTTGCACCCCGACCTTGACAATATCCCTTGTCAAACAACGTCCAACATCAATAGGTAGGCCTCTAGGCCCAGGCTGCCTGGAGGATAGGCCAGCTAGAGGATCCGTGTCAACGTTGACGCACACCATCACGCCGGGCAGCAAGCCTTGAGAAACCCTAGAAAAAGCGGTAAGGTAATGGCCTTAGCAGGGGGGAGCCGCGTCACCCAGGGTGCAGCCCCCTCAACAACGCCCGGAGGAGTCACCTTGGAACAGACTAAGACAGACGAGTCACGAGTGCTGGTGAGCGCCGACAGGCTGAAGGCTACCGTTGCCGCTATCTTCCGCAGCTTCGGGGTGCCCCCGGAGGACGCGGCCATAGCAGCGGGGATGCTGGTGCTGGCCGACCTGCGGGGCGTCGAGTCCCACGGCGTCTCCGTCTACCTCCAGTCCAGCTACGTGCCCGGCCTCTCCAACGGCAATATCAACCCCACGCCACACCTGCGCACGGTCCGCGAGACGCCCATCAGTGCCATGGTGGACGGCGACCGCGGGCTGGGGCAGGTCATGGCATCCCGCGCCATGGGCATCGCCATCGCCAAGGCGAAGCAGAGTGGGATTGGGCTGGTGGCCGTGCGCAACAGCGGCCACTACGGTGCGGCCCAGGCCACCGCCATGATGGCCTTGAAGGAGGACCTGATAGGCATCTCGCTGACCAACGGCCACGCCCTGGTGCTGCCCACCTTTGGGCGCGAGCCGCGCCTGGGCACCAACCCCATCTGCGTGGCGGTGCCTACGGGGCAGGAGCCGCCCTTTGTGCTGGACATGGCCACCAGCACCGTTGCCATCGGCAAGATCGCCGTCGCCGCGCGGTCCAAGGCACCGCTACCCCTGGGCTGGGCAACTGATTCCTCCGGCGTCCCCACAGCCGACGCTCAGGCGGCCAGAACGGCCCGCCGCCTGCTGCCGCTGGGCGGCACCCGCGAGCTGGGGAGCCACAAGGGCTATGGCCTGGGGGCCCTGGTGGAGGTCCTGACCGGGGTCCTCTCGGGCGGGCTGCTCAGCACCATGATCCAGGGCCAGACGGGGCCATGCCACTTCCTGGGAGCGGTGCGGGTGGACCTGTTCCGCCCTTTGGACCAGTTCAAAACTGACATGGACCGCTTGCTGCGGTCGCTGCGGGAGACCCCTGCTGCCCCAGGCCACGACCGGGTGTACTACGCCGGTCTGCCCGAGTGGGAGACGGAACGGGAGCGCCGCGCTCATGGCATTCCCCTGCACCCGGAGGTGGCCGCCTTCATCCGGCAGACGTGCGCCGAGCGGGGCGTTGCCTGCGAAGTATGAAAGTAAGAGCATGGTTGCGGTCAGCTTGGCTGACCGCAACCATGCTCTCTTGACCTTGTCCCCAAATGCCAGCCCCTAGCGGACCGCTGCCTCCTGTACCGCAGCGATGCCATCACGGAAGGCCTTGAGGTTGACCTCCAGCCGTCGTCTTCCGCCCATTTCCCTCTGGAGGGTGTCCTCAAAGTCCTTCTCGGTGATGGGGACCGTCCTCGTGCCGACCAGGGCACCGCAGATGATGACGTTGCTCACCAACTGGGTCCCCAGCTTGATGGCCATGTCCGTGGCGTTGACGTACCAGGCCCGCCGGGACAGGGCATCAATGGCATCGTGGAGGCTGGACAGCTCCGGGTACCCGATGCCCGCCAGGCCGGTGGGCCGCACAGGGCGATCGTTGACAATGCAGACCACCTCAGGGTTACCATACTGGCGGAGCACCCGCACGGTCTCCATAGGCTCCAGGCTGACCACCACATGGGCCCTCCCCTCGGGGATGAGGGGGCCATGCAAGTGCGCCTTGGAGGCCCGCACATGGCTCATGACCGCCCCGCCGCGCTGGGATGCACCGTAGGTCTCGCCCATAGAGACGTGGTACCCCAGATGGGTCAGGGTCATGCCCAGCAGGCGGGCGGCCAGGACGTTGCCCTGTCCACCAATGCCCGCCACCACCATGTTGAAGGGGTCAGCGAAGGTCTTAGACGGCTGCATGGATCGGCTCCTTCTTGATGGCTGACACGGGGCAGATCTGAGCGCACAGCCCACATCCGTAGCAGGAGGCGTCATCAATCTTGGCTTTGCCGGCGGCGCGGTCCCACATCAGGCCGGGGCACTTGAACACCCGCACGCAGTACTGGCCGCAACCGCAAGACTCGCCCAGGCACTGGGACTGGTCTATCCACACCTTGTAGTCGTGCTCCTTGTTGCGCTGGTCTGGCAGGAGCACGCAAGGCCGCTTCATGATGATGACCCTGGGGCCCTCCTGTCCCTCCGTCTGGACGGATTCCAGCAGGGCTGGAACAGTCTTGTCCAGATCGAAGGGGTCAAAGACCTGCACCGGGACACCGATGCCCTTGCAAATCCCCTCGATGCTCACCGGGTAGGCTTCCTGCTCCATGGCATCGTGGGACACCCCTGGGTGGGGCTGATCGCCAGTCATGGCCGTGGCGTCGTTGTCCATGACCAGCAGGGTGATATTCGCCTTGTTGTGCTTAGCGTTGATGAGCCCTGGGACCACGGCGTGGAAGAAGGTGGAGTCGCCCGAGAGGGCGATGACCGGCTGTTTGAAGCCAAACTGCCCCAGCCTGCCGAAGCCGCTGGCGTGCCCGATGCCTGCGCCCATCACCGAGCCCGTCTTGGCGGAGCCGTAGCCAGAGCGGCGGTCCATGGCATAGCACCCGATGTCACCTGTGGCGAAGCCATCGCGGCCGTCCAGCTTCAAGGCCTGCTTCACGGCCCACAGGCTACCCCGGTGGGGGCAGCCGGCGCACCACACGGTATTGCGGTCAGAGACCAGCTTCTGGGCATAGGCCTGGGCCTGTTGGCGGTACTCCTTGTCCGTGGACTGGTATTCCAGGTCCAGGATGCTTACCAGGGCGCCGATGACACGGTCTGGCGTTAGCTCCCCCACCGATTCCAGGTGCCCCGAGCGCTTGCCCAGGACGGCCCGCTCTCCCGCCAGCCAGCCGATGTCGGTGGCTATATCCCGGAGGTTGCTCTCGATGTAGGGGTCTACCTCCTCGACCACCAACACCCGGTTGGTCCGGGGCAGGTGCTTCTCGATGACCTTCTTGGGCATGGGCCAGGTAGTCCCCAGGTGCAGGATGCCTACCGAGTCCTTGAGGCCCAGCATCTCCACGGCCTCGACCGAGTAGGGCCGGCCAGTGCCGGACGCCACAATCAGCAACTCAGGGTGTTCCGGCCCCTGGTACTGGTTGAAGGGGGTCTCCTCCAGCATCGCCTGAATCTTGGGCTCCATGCTGAGGATTACAGCGTGGCGGCCGTGGGGTGCGTCGGTGCCCTCAAACTTGGCCGTCCGCTGCGTGGTGGGCAACTCCCCCACCACCACGTTGCTGGTCCCGTGGGAGATGCGGGTGCAACTCCGGAGCATGACGAAGTTGCCGATCTTTTCGGAGAGCTCAAAGGCATACTTGGTCATCTCCAGGGCTTCCTGCCCCGTGGCAGGCTCCAGTAACGGCACGTGCAGCCACTTGGCGATGAGACGAGAGTCGTTCTCGGAGGTGGAGGACCAGGGCTGGGGGTCATCACAGACCACCACCACCAGGCCACCCTTCACCCCCGTCAGGTTCAGGTGGGCCAGGAAGTCCATGGCCACGTTCATCCCCTCGTGCTTGAGAGGGTTGATGGCCCGAAGCCCGGCGAAGGAGGCGGCGGTCGCCACCTCGATGGCCACCATCTCGTTAGTGGACCACTCTACGTAGAGGTTGCGCTCCTTGGCCACCTCAGCCAGGGTCTCGATGATCTCGGTGGACGGCGTCCCCGGATAAGATGAGGCCACTTGCACCCCGGCCTCCAGGGCGCCGCGGGCGATGGCCTGGTTGCCCAGCAGGAGCTGCGTGGACCCCGCAGGATAGCTGGCTATGCCGGACACGGTTCTTTCCCTCCTCTGTTAGGCATTCGGTGTGGCCAGCAGGGCCTACGAGCCTTGCCACCGCCGGGTAAGCTCTGGCCGCAGCCGCAGGTACAGCAAATTGTCCTGGCTCCCGGACTTGGCGGCAATGTTGGTGACCGCGCGCCGCCTCTTTCCCAACGAGGCCCCCTTGAGGTGCTCCAGGCTCTCATTCGGGAGCTCGCCCCGCTTCAGGAGCCCCTGGTCGAAGGCCGCTTGTACCAGCTCGGCGCCGCGCTTGGTCCGCACCACCAGGGTGTTCCACCCCTCGATGCCCTCGGCTGCACCAACAGAGATGTCTGCCAGCTCCGCCGTCATGTCAGCGCAGAGTTGGCAGGCAAGCGGAATGTGCTGCCGCACCTCATCCAGGGGCAACTCCACCTTGCCCTGGTCGGTCTGCACCACAAAGATTCGGGCAGGGGGCGGCGGCACATCGGTCCTCTTCACCTGCTCCGGAGGGGCCACCTTGGCCAGCATGGTCCGGAAGCTGTGGCCCAGGGCCCAGGTGCAGAACAGACCGATGGTCAGGGCCAGCCGTGGAGCATTGCTGCGCCCAGCCAGGGGCGAGGCACGCATCTTGGACAGGGCCTGTATCTGGCACGGGGTGCCCACCACGCCAATGCGTGCATCAGCGGCGCCGTTGCTGGCCGGAATGCGATTGAAGGCCGCCACGGTGGGCGACACCAGGTAGTTGGAGCTTCCGCACTCCAACACCTCCTCCCACGAGGAGGCCACTACCCCCCTGGGGACGCCGTTGACGGTGCGGGTCAGCACCGCCTTGTTGATGACCCCCAGGCGGAGGGCCAACCCCGTCAGCACGGAGACCGCTCCGCCATACTGGGCCCGCTTGAGCACCTTGGGGTCGTTGCTGCGAGCGATGAAGATTTGCTGGTAGTCGCCGATGGGCTTCCCGCTATAGGCCACACCCAAGGCTGCCTGGCTGGCCTCGTCCATGTCCAGACCTGTCCGCGGGCAGAAGTTGATGCAGCGCGTGCTTGCGGTGACATTGCAGGCGTCGGGCGTGGCCATTCTGCCCTGGAGAGGGACGAGATAGGGGCAAAGACCAGAACAGGCCCCACAGTAACTGCAAAGGCCTGCCTTGAGGACCCGGTCCTGCAGCTGCTGGAGGCCAGATGCCGCCGTAGTTACCATCGCTTCTCCTTCGCGAGAGAAGCCCGTAACAGGGCTTCAGCGTCCCTTCCCCCGGCGCTGCCCCCCCGTATGGTGTGCGTAATAGTACACCCGCATGGTCGCCTGATGCAAGGGCCTAATAGCCCTTCTCTCTACGCTGTTGTAGCTACCTCCGCCTTGAATTAAGCCCAACTGCCTCTGTCGGCTCACACAATTCAGGCACACGCATGGGAGGGCGCCTCTATGGGAGGCGCCCTCCCGGCTCCGCGCTCGGTCTGGTCATCCTGGCCCAGCCGACGCTCATTACCCGGCGTAGGCCACAGCGTCCAACTCCAAGACCATGTCGGGTAGGGCCAGGGCCTTGCAGTTCACCAGTGTCTCGGCCGGCTGCGGCTGGTTGGCCGGGAAGTACTGTGCCCGCGTCTCCCAGTACTTGGCCGCGTCCGCTTTGGGAGTGATGAAGGTGTTGAGCTTGACCACGTTCCGCAGGGATAGCCCGGCGGCATCCAACTGGTTGGCCAGCTTCTCATACACCTTCTTGGTCTGGGCCACGATGTCATTGGACCCCACCAGGTTCCCATCCTTGGCGCGCGCCGTCATGCCGGAGGTGAAGGCCCAGTTTTCCACCCGGCACACGTGGTTGATAAAGCCCGGGGTCCACTCCTTCGGGGAGTTGAAGACCTCCTTCTTGCCCAGGACGGCGATGAACTCCAACTCCGTCTCGAACTGGGGCACCGCCAGGGCGGAGATGTTCACCCCACGCGCCGGCCGCGAGGGAATGTAGGCCGGCACAAAGGCAGCCCGCATCTCCGGCATGCGCATGCCCTCCGACTGGTTGGCAGCGCGCGTGTTGAAGATATGGATCTGGACGATATCGGCCCAGGTGGCGCCGCCCGCCGCCAGGATCTTCACGATCTTCTCGTAGATGCGGCGGGTCTGGATGACCAGGTCGCCCTCCAGGACCGACCCATCGCCCCTTCGTGACGCCTGCCCAGCGGTGACGACCCAGTTGCCGAACTTGATGCCCTGGGCAAAGGGCGCCTTGAACTCGGTGGACGGGTTCAGGGACTCCTTCTCTCCAATGCCCGCCATGACCTCCACGCACAGGTGCACGCCGGGGTCAATGACGCTGGGGACAGTGACGCCCAGGCCAGGGGGCGTCTGTCCCTTGCCCAGGTACTTCTCACGCACAGCGGCGGTGTCCCCGCCAGGAGCGTCAGCGGCGCGGAACATGTCGGAGCGCAGGACATCCTTCAGCGAGGCGCCGCCCGCGGCCAGCACATCGCTCAGCCGCTGATAGATGCGGTCCGTCTGCACCGCCATGTCGCCTGTTACAGGCTTGCCGTTCTTGTCCCGTGAGGTCTGGCCGGAGACGAAGACTACGTTGCCTGCCTTCACCCCCTGGGAGTAGTTGCGGGGCTTCTCTAGGCTGGGCGGATTGAGCGGTTGCCAGGCCATGCTTATCCTCCTCGTATGCATACATTCTTGGGAACACCCCCAGCCGCAGGCCGGGCCACCAGACTCACGGCTGGACATAGCCAAGGCAAAGACTTCTCGCCACCACCGCACCCTCAAGGCTCGCCGGACATGCAGATCCCCGCTGGCGGCCTGCCACCTACGTCGGCGCTGTGTTGGAAAGAACCTTGGTCGGAGTGATCTTGATCATGCGGGACTGGGCCCGTTTGATGACCCGGTCGGCATACTCTGGCCCCTTCTGGGGTCCCTGGTAGCGGAGGGCCATGCCCTGCATGATGTCAGGCCGGTATTCCGGCAAGACCTCCGCGGTGCCGTGGAAGGAAATGTACTGGTAGGGCCGCTCGTGGTTACAAACACAGAGGGCCACACTGGGGTTCTTCTGGAGGTTCTTTAGCTTGACCGCTCGGTAGTTGGCGCTGATGTACACGTGGGAGCCATCGAAGTGGAACCACACGGGGGCCACGTGGGGCGAACCGTCCTCCCTCAGCGTGACCAGCGACGCGATGCGGGCCGGCTTGCAGAACTCCGCCATCTGCTCTTTGGTCATGGATGCCACTGGTAAACCCCCTTTGTTGTCGTCGTGTTCTGCTGATGCCTTCTCAGGGTGCTAGTGTGGTGGCACCGAAGTTCGCTAGCCAAATGTCATTGCGAGGCCCGCCGAAGGAGGGCCGTGGCAATCTGGCGGGGGGGGACCCCTCCAGATTGCTTCGTCGTTCCGACTCTGTCGGGACTCCTCGCAACGACAATTCATCAGCGTATTTCGGAAACGGGACACTAGCAGGGTGCTGGAAAACCCTTTCGACCATCCCCCTATCCCCCTCCCTGGCCAGGAAGGGGGATAGTTTATATCTGTCCCGACAGGTCGGGACAGCCCCCCGGCAATGGGGCTTCGCCCCTCTGCGCTTCCCCTTTTTCATTAGCCTGCTAGTCCTCCATGTTGATGGCAAAGACCGCAGTGGGCGTTATCTTGATGACCTCGGACTGTCCCAGCTTGACGACGCTTTCAGCGTAGGGCAGGCCCTTCTCCGGCCCCATGTAGCGGGCCGCCAGTCGCCGGATTACCTCCGGCATCCTCTCAGGAGAGACCTCGGCCTTGCCCATGATCGAGACGTACTTGTGGGGACGGTCGTCGTTGCAGACGCAGATAGCCACCCGGGGGTCCCGTTTGGCGTTCCGGGCCTTGACCTTGGCGCGGTTGGCCACCACGTAGGCGTACTTGCCGTCGTAGTCAAACCAGGCCGGCGTTGCGTGGGGGGTGCCATCCTTGTTCAGGGTCACCACCGTGGCAATGAGGGGTCGCTTGACGAACTCCATCAGCTCCTGTTGGCTCAGCTTGGCCATTTGGCTCGCTTCCTCACTTCAAGAGATCGCAGTGCCTACGTGCCGGGGGGACCCTGTCCCCTCCTGCGGGGATAGGGCCCCCTTACCCCTTTCGAAGAGTCATCAGCCCGTCCTCGATGACGGTGTCCACTGCCTTGGCGAAGGCCTCCGTCATGCGGTCCACGTCCGCCTCGGTGTGGGCCGCGTTGGTGATTCCCAGGCGCACCCAGCAGTCCACACCGTTGTAGATAAGGTTGCGCCGCAGGGCGTTCAGGGCATCGTTGTTCATGCCACTGCCCAGGATTTGCTGGTCCGTGGCTGGCGGGCGAATGCGGTACTCCGTGGGGTCCTGGGCGCACTCGCCGATGTAGACGTGAAAAATGGAGCTCTCCCCATACACGGCCCCCGACACGCCCCGCTCCTGAAGCGCCGCGTGCATGCGCCGCTTCACCTTGTCGGTGATTTCGTCGGCCTGCCGCTGGGGCTCACCGGTCTCGGCAATCTTCAGGACCGCCAGCCCAGCCGCCAGCGAGAGGGGGTTGCCGTTGAAGGTACCCGAGTGCGAGATGGAGGGGCCTGACACCCGCTGCCGTGATAGGCCGTCCATAATGTCCGCCTTGCCTAGCACGATGCCGCCGGGCAGGCCTCCCATCGCGATTTTGGCCAGGGTGGTCATGTCGGGACGGACACCGATGACCCGCTGCCAGCCCCCTGGCGACCAGCGGAAGCCCGTCACCACCTCGTCGAAGATAAGGACCGTGCCAGTATCGGTGCAGAGCTTCCGGAGGGTCCTCACAAACTCCGGCTCCACGGGTACCTGGCCCATGTGGGCGCCGCCCCCTTCGATGAGCACACAGGCCACGTCCCGCTTGGACAGCGCCGCTTCTAGTGCGGCCACGTCGCCAATGCGGCAGACAATGGTATCGGCGTGCAGGGCCGGGTGGACGCCGTTGGAGGCTGCCTCCCAGGGCAGGCCCATGCCGACCTCCACGGCGTCACTCCAGCCGTGGAAGTGCCCCTGGAACTTGAGCAGGCGGCGCCGCCCGGTGTAGAGGCGGGCAAGGCGGAGGGCCAGCATGTTGGCCTCGGTACCGGTGCCGGTGAAGCGCACCTTCTCCCCCGAGGGGAAGAGCTTCAGGACCTGCTGCGCCATCCGGACCTCCAGCTCGTGGGCACTGGCACCGTGGGTCATCCGGCCCACCTGGTCCCGCACCGCCTGGACGATGGAGGGATGGCTGTACCCCAGCAGGTTGGCCCCGTGCATCGAGACCCAGTCCAGGATGTCGTGCCCGTCCTTGCATTGCTTGTGTGACCCGCTGGCGCTGACCACCTGGATAGGGAACGGTGGATAGGCCCGGGTGGGATGCGTGGCCCCGTCCACCAGGACGCGCCGCGCCTCCTCGTAGACCCGCCCACACTGTGAGTGCATGCCGGCGTACCGGACCTCAGCCTCGGACGACTTCATGGCTCCTCCTCCCGCCCTGGGTGGCTGCGACCGGCTCAGTAGGCACCCCATCCGGAGAAGGGTGCCTTCCCCGGATGGGGTGTAGCTAGACGCTTCGCTCCCTCGTCCTACCTTGGTGGGGAGGGCACGTCCTCAGAAGGCTTACTTCTTCCGCAGCGGCATGACGCCGTCCGCGATGCCGGTCTCCACTGCCTTGGTGAAGGCCTCTAGGGTGCGGGCCACGTCCTCATCGGTGTGGGCCGCAGTGGCGATGCCGGTGCGCATCCAGCAGTCCACCCCGTTGAACAGCGCGTTGCGCCGGACGGCCGCCATGGCCGCCTGGCTCATGCCGGGGCCATGGATCTGATGCGCGGTCGCCGGCGGCCGGATCCGGTACTCCGTCGGGTCCTTGGAGCACTCGCCGATGTACACGTGGAAGATGGAGCTTTCCCCGTACAACGCGCCGGAGATGCCGCGCTCCTGGAGGATGGCGTGCATCCCCCTCTTGACCTTGTCGGCGGTAGCGTCAGACTTCCGCTGGACCGATCCGTCCGACACCAGCTTCATGCAGGCGATACCGGCTGCCACCGACAGGGGGTTGGCGTTGAAGGTGCCGGGGTGGGCCATGAAGTTGGGGGCCTTGCTCCGGGAGAGTGCCATCATGATGGAGTCCTTGCCCATGACGGCTCCACCGGGCAGGCCTCCCATCAAGATTTTGGCCAGGGTGGTCATGTCTGGCTGGACGCCGATGACCTTCTGCCACCCGCCTTCTGACCAGCGGAAGCCCGTCACCACCTCGTCGAAGAGCAGCACCGTCCCCGTATCGGTGCAGACCTTTCGGAGCTCCTTGACGAACGCGGGCTCAATGGGCACCTGCCCCATGTGGGCACCACCGCCCTCCACGATAACGCAGGCCACATCCCGCTTGGAGAGGGTCTCTTTGACCTTGGCGATGTCGTCATCGGGCAGCACCACGGTATCGCTGTGCAGGCCGGGGGAGATGCCGGCATCCAGCTTGTCCCAAGGCTCGTTCATCCCCACCACCGTAGCATCGGCCCAACCGTGGAAGTGGCCCTGGAACTTCACCAACCGGCGCCGCCCGGTGGCGACGCGGGCCAGGCGGACCGCCATCATGTTGGCCTCGGAGCCAGAGCTAACGAAGCGGATCTTCTCCATGCCGGGGTAGAGCTTGAGCACCCGCTCCGCCAGTTCCACCTCTCCCTCGTGGCAGCCGTTGGCGTGGGTCATCTTCCCCACCTGGTCCCGCACCGCCTCCACGACGGCCGGATGGCCGTAGCCCAGGATGGCGGCGCCGTGCGAAGAGACCCAGCAGACGTAGTCATGGCCATCCAGGTCCTGCTTGTGGGAGCCCTTCATGCTCACGATCTGCGGCGGGAAGGGGGCGAAGGTGCGGGCGATGTGGGTGATGCCGTCGGGCAGCACCTTGATGGCCCGGTCATAGACCGCTTTGGACTTGGGATGTCGCGTCACGTACAAGGCTTCAGCTTCAGAGGTCTTCATCGCCACTCCTTGCTGCTAAGATTTTGTTGCCTTGGTCGCCAAACCCGAGTAGGGGGCCACCCGCGCCTCCGGCTGCTTCGGGCACCACTCTACTCCGGGACAACCCTCCAGTACAAGAGCCGGGGGCCGCTACGCTTCGGGTGTCATCAGCCGTACCAGCTCCCGCACCGACCGCACCTGCTCCAGGTCCTCCACCATCTGCACGACCTTCTGGGCCCTCTCCTGACCAATGACCGACGCCGAGGCCTCGGTGTACTTGGCCCGCAACTGCTCCTCGGTCAAGGGGTCATCGAAGTCTCCGCTGGCTGTCTCCTTTCGCGTCACGTACTCGTTGCCGTCGGTGGTGGTGATGCGCACAATGGCCGGGTACCGCCGCCCAAACAGGGCCTCCATCTCCGGGTTGGGCTGCACGTGGACCTTGCTGGCCTGGGCCAGGACCTTGGGGTCACGCACCCGGTGGTCAATCATCTCCTCCACCGTCACCTTGCCGTAGGCCAGCGCTGAGCCGATGGTGAAGGGGATGCTAAACTGGGCCTGCTCCAGGTTGATGGGCTGCTGGCAGTTGAGGACAGACGGTCTGAGGGCCGTTTCCACCACTACCTGGGCCACATCATCGGCGGCTAGCTTGTGCTCCCTCACGAGCCGGAAAAAGCAGTCCAGTGGCGCATGGGTGAAGCGGCAGGAGGGATAGGGCTTGAAGTAGGTCTTCATGATCTCCCAGTTCACCCCATCGAAGGGGTAGTAGGGGTGCGGCTCCGTCCCGTCCCAGCGGATATTGAGAGGGGTAGAGCCGCCGGTGAAGCCCAGCCGTGCCTGAAGGGCCGAGGCCACTCCGGTCAGGCCGCTCCAGCCTATGGCTGCCTTGATGTTGGTGCCCATCATGGGCGCCGAGCCCCCGATGGTGATGGGGAAGGTGCAGGCCGCCACGCCCAGCGCGTTCAAAGCATGGCCTGTATCCAGGTGAAGTAGCTTGGCAGCAGCCGCAGCCGCGGTGCAGGAGCCCATAGGGCCGGTAGGAATGGGCGCACTACCCCGCTGGCGGGCAATCATGAGACCCACCCGCAGCCCCACCTCATAGGACACCACCACCGCCTCCAGCAACTCGACCCCAGAGCTGTTCTCCCGCTCTCCGATGGCCAGCGCCGGGGGGATGGAGACGGCAGAACAGTGGGCGCCACACCCCATGTGGCCGTCCTCGAAGTCCAGGGCATCGGCGGCCATGCAGTTAGCGAAGGTGGCCGCCACTGAGGAAGCCTTCCCGCTGTCCGCCAGCACCGTGGACTCCGTAGACCGTCCAAAGATGTGGGCAAACCGCGCCGCCCTCTGGCTGGTCTCGGCGCGGAGGCCCACCAGACTGTCAGCAATAGTATCCAGAATGTGCAGCTTCGCCCGGTGGACCACCTCGGGCGGAATGGTCTCCAGCGTCGTGTTAACGATGAACTCTGCTGCTTGCCGGGACATACCAGCTCTCCTTTCCGGCAACCTCACCCCGTCCCGCTAGCGGACCGCCACCTTGGCTTTGAGCAGGTCCACCACCTCCCGCACCGAAGGGACCTGCTCCAGCTTGCTCACCAGGGAGGCCACCTCCCTGGCGCTGCGCTCGCCGATGACCGGCGCTGCGTTGGCCATGAACTTCTCTTCAAGCTGCTGCGGCGTCATCGGGTCATCGAAGTCTCCGGTGGCCGTCAGCTTTTGCGTGGAGAAGACCTTGCCGCTGCCCGTCTCGACGTCCACCGTGGCGGCGTAGCGGCGCGGGTCATAGCTATTCATCTCAGCGTCTAGTTGCACATGGACCTTGGCTGCCTGCTCCAGAATAGCCGCGTCGCTCAGTCGCTCCTCCGCCACCTCATCCGGGGTCACGCGGCCGTAGACCAGCGCAGCGCCGATGAGGAAGGGGATGCTGTACTGAGCGTGCTCCAGGTTCTGGGGCTGCGGGTCGTTCAGGGTGGACTCCCGGAGGCCGACCTTCACCGTCACACCGGCCACCTGGTCACGAGAGAGGCCGTGCTCCTTCAGCAGGCGGTAGGTGCAGTCCAGCGCGGCGTGGGTAAAGCGGCAGGCCGGGTAGGCCTTGAAGTAGGTCTTCAGGATGAACCAGTCCCTGCCGTCCAGGGGGTAGTAGGGGTGAGGCTCGGTGCCATCCACCCGCGCGTTGAGGGTGGTCGAGCCACCGGTGTAGCCCTTCTGCGCCAGCAGGGCGGCGCTGACCCCGGTCATGCCACCCCAGCCGATGCCCTCCTTGACCATGCTGCCGAACTGGGACATGCCCCCATCGCGGGCGATGGGGCGACTACACGACCCGATGCCCAGGGCCTGGGTCGTCTTGCCCACATCCAGCTTCAGCAGCTTGGCGGTAGCCGCCGCCGCGCCGGTGCCCGCCATGGCGCCAGTGGAGCCAATCCAGTGCTCTCCAGCCATCCGGATGGCCATCAGGTGTGCGCGCAGGCCCACCTCGTAGCCGGCCACCACCGCCTCCACCACCTCCTTGCCAGAGCTGTTCTGCTGCTCGCCCACGGTCAGAGAAGGGGCCACCACCGCCGAGCCGGGGTGCCGCCCGGAGGCCATGTGCCCATCCTCGTAGTCCAGGGCACTGGCGGCCACGCAGTTGGCGAAGGTTGCGGCGGGCAGCGAAGCCTTGACCCCACTCAGCAGGATAGTGGCATCATTGCTACGCCCTAGTCCCTGAGCGAAGCGGGCAGCGACCTTGGCCGCCGTGGTCCGGAAGCCGCCAACGGTAGTCCCGATGGTGTCCAGAATATGCAGTTTGGCCTCCGCGATGACCTCTGGCGGCAACAGCTCCAGGCTGGTGTTCACAATGAACTCTGCCGCTTGTCTCGACATACTTCCCTCTCCAGGCCCATTATGGGTCTATGACCAGCTTGCGGTGGCTAGCGGACAGCGGCCCCCACCCCCAGCAGGCCCACCACCTCCCGCACTGACCCCACCTGCTCCAGGTTTTCCACCAACGACATGACCTTCCGGGCGTTCTCCTCCCCAATGGCCGGAGCGGCCAGGGCCATGAACTTGGCCCGGAGCCGTTCCTCCGACATAGGCTCGTCGAAGTCCCCGGTGGCGGTGAGCTTGAACGTGGTGAGCACCTGCCCGCTTCGGGTCTCGATCCGCACCCTGGCCGGGTGCCGCCGCGGGTCGTAGCTCTGCACCTCCGGGTCCGTCTGCACGTGCACCTTGGCCGCCTGCTCCAGGATGGCAGGCTCGTTCAAGCGTTCCTCTGCCACTTCATCCGGGGTTGCGCGTCCATAGAGCAGGGCGCACCCGATAACGAAGGGGAAACTGTACTGGGCCTGCTCCAGGTTGGCTGGCCGCTGGGTGTTGAGGGTGGACGCCCTCAGGGTGGACCCTACCACTACGCGGGCCACGTCGTCAGCCTTCAGGCTGTGCTGCGCCTTGAGCTGGAGAACGCAGTCCAAGGCGGCGTGGGTGAAGCGACAGGCGGAGTACGCCTTGAAGTAGGTCTTCAGAATAAACCAGTCTCGCCCGTCCAGGGGGTAGTAGGGGTGCTCTTCACGACCGTCCACCCGGCCGCCAAGAGTGGTGAAGCCGCCGGTATACCCCTTCTGGGCTAGCAGGGCGGCGCTGACCCCGGTGATGCCGCCCCAGCCGATGGCCTCCTTGACCATGCTGCCAAACTGGGGCATGCCGCCGTCGCGGGCCACGGGCCGGGTACAGGACCCAATGCCCAGGGCGTTCAGGGTCCTGGTCGCGTCCAGCTTCAGCAGCTTGGCCGCGGCCGCGGCTGCGCCCACGCCAGCCATTGTGCCGGTCGCGCCGGCCCCCCACGGATCGCCAGCCAGGAGGACCGCCATGAGGTGGTGGCGCAGCCCTACCTCGTAGCCGGCCACCACCGCTAGGACCACGTCTCTGCCGGGGCTGTCCTCTCGTTCTCCCAGGGTCAAGGCCGGGGCTACCACCCCCGAGCCGGGGTGGAACCCACCCAACATACCGCCGTCCTCGTAGTCCAGGGCGCTGGCCGCCACGCAGTTGGCGAAGGTTGCCGCCGGCACTGAGGCCCTCTTCCCGGTGAGCAGGACGGTGGCCTCGTTGCTGCGGCCCAGGCCCTCGGCAAACCTGACTGCGGCCCTGGCAGCCGTGGTCCTGGACGCACCTACCGCGCACCCAATGGCGTCCAGGATATGCAGCTTGGCCGCCCGGACCACCTCCTGGGGCAGCCGCGCCAGGTCCAAGTCTACAATGAACTCTGCTGCTTGCCTTGACATGGCTCTTCTCCAGCCCCGCTACGACGCGGGGTCGCCACAGCGCCTAGCGGACGGCGGCTCCCACCCCCAGCAGGCCTACCACCTCCCGCACCGACCGCACCTGCTCCAGGTTCTCCACCAGGGACACGAGCTTCTGCGCCTTGGCCTGGCCCACGGCCCGCGTCGCCGCCGCCACAAACTTGGCTCGTATCTGCTCCTCAGTCATGGGATCGTCGAAGTCGCCGGTGGCTGTCTCCTGGCGCGCCACCAACTGCTTGCCGTCGCGGGTCTCAATGTGGACCACCGCTGGGTAGCGCCTCGGGAAGAGCTCTTCCATCTCACCGCTCACCTGGACATGGACCTTCCTGGCCTGCGCCAGGATCTTGGAGTCATTGAGGTGCTCTTCGGCAATCTCGTCGGGGGTCACCCTGCCGTAGGCCAGGCCTGCCCCCAGCACGAAGGGGATGCTGAACTGGGCCCTCTCCACCGTCTTGGGCGCCACACTGTTGAGGGTGGAGGGGTTCATGGCCGTCTCCACAGTAATC
The DNA here is from genome assembly GCA_016210325.1 of Chloroflexota bacterium. Classification (GTDB taxonomy): domain Bacteria; phylum Chloroflexota; class Dehalococcoidia; order Lucifugimonadales; family HRBIN23; genus JACQUK01. Next base: position 8,401 of record JACQUK010000118.1, on the reverse strand, counting down.
AGCGCAATGTCATCAGGTTTCAGCTTGTTCTCCCGCACCAGGCGGAAGGTGGCATCCAGCGGCGCATGGGTGTACCGGCAGGATGGGTAAGCCTTGTAGTAGGTCTTGAGGCTCTCCCACGTCTTGCCGTCAAAGGGAAGATAAGGATGCGGCTCCGTGCCGTCGAAGCGCAGGTTGAACGGCGTGCCGCCACCCGTGAAGCCAAGCTGGGCCTGGATGGCCGAGGCCACACCAATAAGCCCGCTCCACGCGATGCCCGCCTTCAGCATAGACCCCATGCGGGAGCCGGTCGCGCCGGAGAGGGCAGGGCGATGGGTGGTGGCTAAGGCCAGGGCCTGGGCCGCCTGCTCTTGGTCCAGCTTCATGAGCTTGGCAGCACCGGCCGCCGAGGTGATGGAGCCCATCGTCCCTGTAGCGATGGGCGCATGGGCCTGGAGGCGGGCCAACATCGTCCCCGCGCGCAGCCCTACCTCATAGGCCACCACCACCGCCTCCAGGAACTCCACTCCTGAGCTGTTCTGCCACTCGGCCACCGCCAGGGTGGGCGGCACCGCCACTGACCCGGGGTGGGCACCACACCCCATGTGGCCGTCCTCGTAGTCCAGGGCATCGGCGGCCACACAGTTAGCGAAGGCCGCAGCCGGCACAGACACCCTGGCGCCGCTGGCCCAGACCGTGGCTTCCTGGGCACCACCCAGCCGCTCAGCGAAGCGCGCCGCCAGTTGCGTAGCCTTCAGCGGGTAGCCCGCCAGGCCGCTGCCAATAGTGTCCAGGATATGCAGCTTGGCCGTCCGGACCACGTCCGGAGGCAACGTCTCCAGGGTAGTGTTGGCGATGAACGCCGCAGCCTGCTTCGACACGGTCATCCTCCTGGCCCGAAATAGTGCTCGCTACCTGGCCGGGACCCTGGCCCTCAGCTCTGCAATCAGGTCCCTTACTGAGCGGACCTGCTCCAGGTTATCTACCATCTGGACTACCCGACGTGCCCCGTCTTTTCCGATAACAGGCTCCACAACCCCGCTGAACTTCTCCTTAATCTGCTCCGGGGACATAGGCTCGTCGTAGTCGCCAGTGCAGGTGTTCTTTTGCATCTCGAAGAAGCGCCCGTCCTTGGTCTCGATGCGCGCCCTGGCGGGGTAGAACCGCGGGAACAGCTCGGTCATATCCGGGCTGTTCTTCACAAACACCTTGCGGGCCTGCTCCAGAATGGCCGGCTCACGCAGCTTCTCCTCCGAGACCTCGTCCGGTCCTGCCTTCCCGTAGACCAGGCACGCGCCGATGACGAAGGGGATGCTGTACTGGGCGTGCTCCAGGCCCCCCGGCTCATAGGTGTTCAACGTCGAGGCCATCCAGCTAACCTCGACGATGATCCGCGTAATGTCCTCCCGGCGCAGGTTGTTCTGCCTGACCAGGCGCAGGACCAGGTCGGCCGGAGCGTGGGTGAAGCGGCAGGCTGGATAGAACTTGAAGTAGGTCTTCAGCAGCTCCCAGTTCTTGCCATCGAAGGGGTAGTAGGGGTGCTCATCGCGGCCATCCACACGCGCGTTGAAGGGCGTGAAGCCGCCAGTGTACCCCCGCTGGGCCAGCAGGGCCGCTGCCACACCCGACATGCCACCCCAGCCGATGGCCTCCTTGACCATGGCGTTGAAGTTACCGTAGCCGCCGTCCATGGCCAGGGGGTAGGTGCAGGCGCCGATGCCCTGGGCCTGCGCCGCCCGCCCGGCGTCCAGCTTCAGGAGCTTGGAAGCCACCGCCGCGCCGCTGAAAGGCGCCATGCCTCCAGTGGCCGCCGGGAATGGATGGCCTGCCCGCCGAGTGATCATCAGCCCGGCTCGCAGCCCCACCTCGTAGCCCACCACCACCGCTTCCAGCATCTCCTTGCCTGAGCTGTCCGTCGCCTCGGCCACAGCCAGGGCAGGCGGCACGATGACCGACCCCGGGTGGAACCCTGACCCCAGGTGGCCGTCATCGTAGTCCAAGGCACTGGCCGCCACGCAGTTGGCGAAGGTGGCAGCCACCATCGAGGCCTTGGTGCCGCTGAGGAGGATGGTGGACTGGTTGCTGCGTCCCAACCCCTCAGCGAAGCGAGCCGCGGTCTTGCCAGCGGTGGTCCGGAAGCCCCCCAGAGTGGTCCCGATGGTGTCCAGGATGTGCAGCTTGGCGTGGCTGACCACCTGGGGCGGGATGGTCTCCAGTGATGTATTGACAATGAACTCCGCTGCTTCTCTCGACATAGGCTCCCCCCGTTACACTCACGGACCCGCAAACCGCAAGGCTCAACCTACCGGCACCTTCCCCCTTAGCCGTTCTATGAGTTCCCCCACCGAGGGGACTCGCTCCAGGCCCTCCACCAGCGCCAGGGCCCGCCTGGCGTTGCCTTCGCCGATGACGGGCACAGCGCATGAGATGAACTTCTCTTTGACCCAGTCTGGGCTGACCGGTTCGTCAAAGTCGCCCAGTGCCGTCTCCTTGCGAAGGCTGTACTGCTGCCCGGCCGCGGTCCTCAGGTGGACGGTGGCGGCGTAGCGCCGCGGGTACAGGGCCTCCATCTCCGGATGGCTCTTGACCCGCACCTTCTCCGCCTGTTGCAGAATGGCCGGGTCCCGCAGCTTCTCTTCGGAGACCTCGTCCGGGCCCGCCTTGCCGTAGGCCAGCGCCGCGCCGATGGTGAAGGGGATGCTGTACTGGGCGTGCTCCACGCTCAGGGGGCGCCGGGTGTTCAGCCCCGAGGCGTTCAGACCGGCCTCTACCATGACCTGGGAAACGTCGGTGGCCTTAAGCCCGTGCTCCTTCATGAGCCGGAACAGCGCATCCAGGGGCGCATGACAGAAGCGACAGGCCGGGTAGGGCTTGAAGTAGGTCTTGAGGATTTCCCAGGTCACCCCATCGAAGGGGTAGAACGGGTGCCGCTCGGTCCCGTCTACCCGTGTGTTCAGCAGACTGAAGCCGCCGGTGTAGCCCTTGCGGGCCAGCAGGGCTGCCGCGACCCCCGTCATGCCGCCCCACCCGATGTTCTCTTTGACCATGGCGCCGAAAATGGGCATGCCCCCGCCGGTGGAGATAGGGTAGATGCAGGAGCCGATGCCCAGGGCCTGGGCCGTCTGCTCCGCGTTCAGCTTCAGCAGCTTGGCGGCGGCTGCGGCGCCGCCGTAGCCACCCATAGCCCCGGTGTTGCTTCGCGTGGCGCCCTGATTGGTGCGCCTGATCATCAGGGCGGCCCGCAGGCCTACCTCGTAGCCGACTACTACGGCCTCCAGCAGCTCTTGTCCAGAGCTGCCCTGCCACTCGGCCACGGCAAGGCTAGCCGGCACGATGACCGCACCGGGGTGGTAGCCGGACCCCATGTGGCCGTCGTCGTAGTCTAGGACACAGGCAGCAACGCCATTGGCCAGGGCCGCCGCCAACACCGGAGCCTTACGTCCGGTGAAGAAGACGGTAGCCTGGTCGCCACGGCCAAAACCATCCGTAAAGTTGGCGGCTATCCTGGCGGCGCTGGTCCTGCACCCCGCCAGCGTGGTGGCCAGGGTATCCAGGATGTGCAGCTTAGCCCCGGCCACCACCTGCGGCGGCAGCGTCTCCAATCGGGTGTTGACCATAAACTCCGCGGCCTGTCGAGACACGAACACCCCCTTTGCAGGGAGGATGCGCCAGGCCTACCGCCCGTCCGGTCGTAGCTCGTTCACCAGCGCCCGCACCGAGGGAAGCTGCTCTAGCTTGCCCACCATGTCAATGACTTTTTCCGTTCGCGCCTTGCCAATGACGGGCACCGTCATGGCCCGGAACTTGTCCTTGAGCTGGTCCACCGTCATGGGGTCGTCGAAGTCGCCGGTGCAGGTCTCCTTGCGCATGGAGAACACCCGCCCGTCTTTGGCCTTGATGGTGACGATGGCCGGGTAGCGGCGCGGGTACAGGGACTCCATCTCAGGGTTGTTCTTGACGAACACCCTCTTGGCCTGCTCCAGGATGGCTGGGTCCTTCAGCTTCTCCTCGGCCACCTCGTCTGGCGACACCTTGCCGTAGGTCAGGGCCGCCCCGATGACGAAGGGGATGCTGTACTGGGCGTGCTCCAGGTCAATCGGCTCGCGGGTGTTCAGCAAGGAGGGCCGCAGGGCCACCTCCACGGTGATCGAGGCAATGTCATCCTTGGTCAGCTTGTTCTCCCGGGCCAGCCGGAAGAAGCAGTCCAGGGGCGCGTGGGTGAAGCGACAGGCGGGGTACGCCTTGAAGTAGGTCTTGAGGAGCTCCCACTCCTTGCCGTCCAGGGGGTAATACGGGTGAGGCTCCGTCCCGTCGAGGCGCCAGTTCAGGGGGCTGAAGCCGCCAGTGTACCCCTTCTGGGCCAGCATGGCCGCCGCAACGCCGGTGATGCCGCCCCATCCGATGGCCTCCTTGGTCATGCCACCGAAGTGGGAGGCGCCGAAGCCGCCGGTCACCGGGTAGGTGCAGGCCGCAATGCCAATGGCCTGCGCGGTCTGGTCCACGTTGAGGTCCAATAGCTTGGCCGAGACCACAGCGGAGGTGATGGCCCCCATGCCGCCCGTGGCGCTGCCCTGGAACCCTCCCACTCGACGGAGGATCAGGGAGGCGCGACACCCCACCTCGTAGCCCGCCACCAGCGCCTCCACCACCTGCTTGCCCGAGCTGTCCTGGCGCTCCCCGACGGCCAGGGCCGGCGGGATAGCGTCAGAGGCCGGGTGTGGCATACCCGGCATGTAGCCGTCCTCGTAGTCTAGGGTGCTGGCAGCCACACAGTTGGCGAAGGTAGCGGCCGGCGCTGAAGCTTTGGTCCCGGTCAGCAGGACCGTGGCTTCTTTGCCACGGCCCAGCTCCTGGGAGAAGCGGGCCGCGATTTTGGCCGCACTGGTCCGGAAGCCACCCAGGGTCACCCCGATGCAGTCCAGGACGTGGAGCTTCGTCTCATCAATGACCCTGGGGGGAATCATCTCCAGGTCGGTATGAACAGCAAACTCGGCAGCCTGCCTGGACATGGTACTCCTTTCACGCCTGACCAGAGCTCCGTTGGGACCACCTCTGGTCTGTGCTCAACATCTTCGCAGCGCATCGGCCTGCGGCGACATCAGGCGCCTCAAGACCCCTCGCCCTTGCGCCGCACCGCCGGACCCACCGATCGCGCCATGATGGGCGCCCGGTCGCCAGTGCAACCCTATGCGACCGGGACTTTCGCCCTGAGCAAGTCCACCACCTCGCGCACCGAGCGCACCTGCTCCAGGTTGTTCACCAGAGCGATGGCCTTTTCGGCGCTCTGCCGGCCCACCGCTGGGACCACCTGCTCGCGGAACTTCTCCTGGACCTGCTCGGCCGTCATGGGGTCATCGTAGTCGCCCGTGGCGGTGTGCTTCCGCAAGGTGTAGACCCTTCCGTCCGTAGTCTCCAAGTGCATGATGGCCGGGTAGTACCTGGGGTAGAGCTGCTCCATCTCCGGGTTGGGCTGCACGTGGACTTTGACCGCCTGCTCCAGGATGGCCGGGTCGTTCAGGCGGTCCTCGCCGGTCGTATCAGGCCTTACCTTGCCATAGACCAGGGCAGCCCCAAAGTTGAAGGGGATGCTGTACTGGGCGTGCTCCAGGCTGATAGGCTGGGGGTTGTTCAACCGGGAGGCGCCCAACCCCGTCTCCACCACTACCCGCACCACATCGCCCTTGTTTAACCGCTGCTCGTGCAGCAGGCGGAACAGCATGTCCAGCGGCGCGTGGTTGTGGCGACAAGCCGGGTACGACTTGAAGTAGGTCTTCAGGATCTCCCAGGTCACCCCATCGAAGGGGTAGTAGGGGTGCTCGGCCCTGCCGTCCACCCGGGCGTTGAAGGGGGTGAAGCCGCCGGTGTACCCCTTCTGGGCAAGGACAGCCGCGGCCACACCAGCCATGCCGCCCCAGCCGATCTGCTCCTTGGTCATGGGCCCGATGTCCGCCATGCCACCGAAGATGCCCATCGGTAGTGTGCAGGCGGCAATGCCCAGGGCCTGCTGCGACTGTCCGGCGTTGAGCCGCAGCAGCTTGGCGGCAGCCGCGGCGGCGGTGAAGGCCCCCATGCCACCGGTGGAGTGGGGGAAGATGTGGCCAGCCCGCCGCGTCAGCATGAGGCCGGCGCGCAGCCCCACCTCGTACCCCACCACCACCGCCTCCAGCAAGTCCTTGCCCGAGCAGTCCACTGCCTCGCCCACCGCCAGGGCAGGCGGCACAATGACCGAGCCAGGGTGCAGGCCACACCCCATGTGGCCATCATCGTAGTCCAGGGCGCTGGCCGCCACACAGTTGGCAAAGGTGGCCACCGTCATGGATGCCTTGGTACTGCTCAGCATGATGGTGGACTGTGGGCTGCGGCCCAGCCCTTCGGCGAAGCGAGCGGCGATCTGTCCAGCCTTGGTCTTGAAGCCGCCCACCGTCGTGCCGATGGTATCCAGGATATGCAGCTTAGCCTGGCTCACCACCTGGGGCGGGATGGTCTCCAGGGACGTGTTGACGATAAACTCCGCAGCCTCGCGGGACATACCATTCCCTCCTCAAGAGTTTCATAGCCCGCAGGGCAGCGGGTTACCGCCGCGCACCGTTGACTTTGAGCTGCTCCACGACCTCTCGGACCGACCGCACCTTCTCAAGGCCATCGATGAGGGAGATGGCCTTCTCGGCACGAGTCTTGCCAATCACCGGCTCGGCGTTGGCGCGGAACTTGTCCTTGATCTGGTCCACCGTCATGGGCTCGTCGTAGTCGCCGGTGCAGGTCTCCTTGCGCATGCTGTAGGTCTTCCCATCGGTGGTGGTGATGTTGACGATGGCCGGGTACCGCCTGGGGTACAGGCCATCCATGTCGAAGTTCTGCTGCACAAAGACCTTCTTGGCAAACTCCAGCGCCGCCGGGTCGTTAAGGCGGTCCTCCGCCACTTCGGTGGGCGTCACCTTGCCGTAGTTGATGGCGCACCCAAAGACAAAGGGGATGCTGTACTGGGCGTGCTCCAGGCTGATGGGCCGCTTGGTGTTCAGGGTGTTGGGGCCCTGGGCCGTCTCCACCAGCACCATGGCGATCTTGTCCTTGGTCAGGTTGTGCTCCTTGACCAGGCGGAAGAAGCTATCCAGGGGAGCATGGGTGAAGCGGCAGGCTGGGTAGAACTTGAAGTAGGTCTTCAGCAACTCCCAGTTCTTGCCGTCAAAGGGATAGTAGGGGAAAGGCTCCGTGCCATCGGTCCGGGTGTCCAGCGGGGTGTAGCCGCCGGTGAACCCCAGTTGCGCCTGAAGGGTCGAGGCGATCCCCGTGGCGGCACCCCAGCCGATGGCCTCCTTGACATGGGGCCCGTGGGAAGAGTTACCACTGCCAAAGGAGATGGGGAAGGTGCATCCGGCGATGCCCAGGGCCTCAGCAGCATGCTGCTTGTCCAGGCCCAGGACCTTGGAGGTCCCAGCGGCCCCGGCGAAGGCACCGGTGGCGCCGGTGGCGTGCATCCCGCCGCGCCGTCGCAGCATCAGGCCACAGCGCAGGCCTACCTCATAGGCCACCACCGAGGCCTCCAGGACCGTGCGGCCCAGGCTGTTCTCCCGCTCGGCCAGGGCCAGGATGGGGGGATAGATCACCGAGGCGGGATGGTGGTAGCTGCCCATGTGGCCATCTTCGTAGTCCAACACCGCGGCGGCGTTGGAGTTGGCGAAGGTGGCAGCGACGGACGACCCTTTGCGCCCTGTGGCAAAGACGGTGGACTCCTCGATTTCCCCCATCTCGTGGGCGAACTCAGCGGCGATGCGCGCTGCCGAGGTCTTCAAACCGCCCAGCATGACGCCGATGCAGTCAAGCATATGGAGCTTGGCGGCTGCTACTACCTCTGGGGGAAAGTCCTCCAGCTTGCTCTTGACGACGAACTCTGCGGCTTGCTGCGTCCCTGGGGTCACTGCCTGCTTCGAGATCATCCTGTCCCTCCGTTCTAACGTACGTCTCTAGACCGACAGGTGCCAGGTGCATGAAGCCTCGGTGTTGCACCTCCCGCGCTGAGTTGTTAAAGGGTGGCACGGTACTGGATAGGGGCTGATGCGCCTGCATCAGGCATCCCGTGCGTCACCCCACGCCGGGCACAAGCAGAGGGCGCTGAATCGGGGATGGGCTGGGCACAGCCGCCCGCTCCATCAAGACGGAGGACTCCCCCAGAGCACGCTCGGAGTCACTCTTCACGAGAAAGGGACAACCGTCGCGGGGCCGCCTACCTCTGTGCCAGGCCCTCACGCGACGGGGGCTACGTTGGACACAATAGCAACATGCCCGTGCGCCGTCAAGACCTCGTATTCACTCACCTAAAATGTTACCGGAAGGGGTAGGGTTCCCTCAGCCAGGAATGTTACCGAGGGGACCATGCTGCGAGAAGACACGATGAGCGTGGACGAACGGCGCAAGTACCTGAGGC
>JACQUK010000121.1 GCA_016210325.1 Chloroflexota bacterium | reverse complement strand
CTGTAGGGCATCCCGACGTGTCCCGATTCATCGGGACACGTCGGGACGAACCTGCCCGGCCACGACGGTCGGGTTAGGAAACCCGACCCACACATTCAATCGCTATTCTTAGGCTTCCAGTCCCCTATGGAGGCATGCCACGCGAAGCGTCATGGCTTAGTGTCCTGTCCCAGAGATTCATCGAATCAATAACGTCCTTCCTTTTGGCCAGATGGCCTGTCTTAGCACCCGTGTTGACCTCTCTTTCTTCTTCCCCCTTCCCACGCTGGGAAGGGGGGCCGAGGGGGTTAGGTACTTGGCAACGTGGTTGGAGAGGTTGTGCAAGTCCCAACGAGTCGGGACATCAGGCATTGAATTGCCTAGCTATTCAACGTTCTCCAGAGTCGGGACACTAGGGAGCGTAGGCGACCCGGACTTCCCCAATGACCAGGCTGGCGTCAATGGTGACCCGCCTCGGGGACTCCTGGTAGCCGGGTGTCGCCACCTCCAGCGTGCGGGCCACGCCTTCTGCACGCTGGCCCAGGGCCACCACGGTGCCCAGGGTGACCTGAGCGTGGACTGAGAGGGCTAGGCCCTGGGGCGCTAGCACGCGGATTTGGCCTATCAGGCAGTCCAGGGATAGGCGGTGTTCACCCTCCGGGACCACTGCCTTGGTCAGGTCCACCACTAGCTCACCAATCCCCAGGTTGAAGACGGTCTCCTGCACCTGCCAGCCCGGCTCAGGCCACTGGAGCCGTCCCAGGAAAATGTCGTAGAAAGGCTCCCTGCGGACCCGCCGAGAGCGGCGGAGCAGGTAGACCCCGGCGATGATCAGCAACACTGCCAGAGTGCCCAAGACCACATCGCCAACTGAGACCAGCCGGATCCCCAAGCTGTTGAGCAGCAAGACGACGCCAAGAGCGATGAGGAAGATAGCCAGGAGCTGGACCCAGAACGGCGCCCGTGGCATGGCTCCCTCCGTTGGATGGTAGCTGACCCGTGGTGGTCTTCCCCAAGGGGGAGGGTCACACTGGTTGCAGGCCAGAGGGAAGCATAGGGGGGTGGAGCGCGGCCGTCAACGGTGCTGGGCCGTTCTGCGTTGGCGACGGCCGGCAAGAAGCCAGTTGACATACACTGCGCCTTCTGGTACGCTGGCCAAGAACATTCGTTCATGCCAAGGGGAGCGGGAGGCACACCATGTTCGGGGCTCACAAGAGGCTCTCGGAGAAACAGGAGCGGATCCTTCGCTTCCTGCACCAGTTCCTGGAGGAGCACAGCTACCCGCCGTCTATCCGCGACATTCAGCAGGGATGCGACGTCTCTTCTACCTCGGTGGTGGACTACAACCTGCGCATCCTGGAGCGGGAGGGGCACATCCGGCGGTCGCCGGAGATCTCGCGGGGCATCGAGCTACTAGGCCGTCAACGGGAAACTCAGCCGGCCTTCCAGACCGTTGGGGTCCCTGTGCTGGGGTACATCGCGGCGGGCGAGCCCATCCCCAGCTATGCGGCGGAGTCCTGGGCCAGTGACCCTATGGAGACGCTGGAGCTACCTGCAAGCTGGCTAGATGGCCGGGGCGAGGTGTATGCCCTCAAGGTGAAGGGGCAGTCCATGATCGACGCCCTCATCGACGACGGCGATACCGTGGTCGTTCAACGGGCCAGCGAGGCCAGGGACGGCGAGACCGTCGTGGCGTGGCTCAAGGCAGAGCAGGAGGCGACTCTCAAACGGTTCTACCATGAGGGAGGCCGCGTGCGTCTCCAGCCAGCCAACAGTCAGATGGCACCCATCTATGCGGACCCCCGGAACGTGGAGGTCCAGGGCAAAGTGCTGGGGGTTATCCGCCTGCTGCGGTAGTCCCGCAGGCCACCGACCCGGCATCCACAGGGCACGCACGGGTAGCCCGAGAGCCGCTAGTCCGATGAAGGCAGCTTGCGTGGCTGCTGGACAGTCATCTCCTGTCCGCAGCAGGTCAGCGTACCATCGCCTGCCTTGGTGCACAGCACAAGAGTATTGCAGACCTCACACTGGTACCTTCTACCTAGCTGGCTAGCCACTGCCAGGACCTCCTAGAGATTGGGAATGGGGTGGCAGCCGGGTACCTGGCGCTGCCGTCCCGACAGTATAGCACAAGGGGCTGTCGTCGTGGCCACGCTGTGGGGCCATGTAAACGGGCGGGTGGGCCCAGCAACATAGTCACCCCTCCCCGCGCAGGGGGCGATTGCCAGGCCCTTGGCGCCGGCGTACAATGGTGCCAGTGTGGGCTGCCCGGCGGGGTGGGTGGCCTTAGGAGGAAGGGGCAGAAGATGTTTAGAAGTTTTGGCCTGCCCGAGCTGTTGATTGTGTTAGCAGTGGTGTTGCTGCTCTTCGGGGCCACCAGGCTGCCCAAGCTTGCCGGGGCCATGGGAAAAGCGGTGAAAGAGTTCCGACGTAGCTCCTCCACGGAGGAGAAGCCAAAGGCTCGCAGGAACTCTCGCCGCCGCACGCCGACAACTCCAGCAGGAGTTCCTTCGCCCGGCCCCGAAGCCTCTGAGGGCGGAAACTCTCGTCGGCGCACGCCGACAACCCCAGTGTAGCGCGCCGTCGGCAACATCCCCAATGCCATGCCCATCCCCCGAGGCAGAGGTCACTGGGTCTGCTAAGGTATGCCGTTCTCCGTCTGTCCCCCATCTGGTCGCACCCTTATTGTGCGCACCTCCCCTGTGGCGAGGTCGGCGGCACGCAAGGCGTGATTGTCCGTGTCGGCAATGTAGAGGACACCCTTCGCCACGCTCAGGTCTGAGGGGTGGCGGAAGCGGGCCTCGACGCCTTTCCCATCCAGCGGGCCCGGCTGGCCACTGCCCAAGAAAGTCGCACAAGCCCTGGTGCGCGGGTCGAGCCGCTTGACCCTGTGGTTGTAGGTATCGGCCACATACAGGGCCCCGTCGTGCCAGCACAGCCCCAGTGGGTGCTGGAGCCTGACCCCCTCACCAACCCCGTCCTGGTCGCCAAACTCGAACAGGCCTCGTCCCACGAATGTCTCCACCCTACCGCTCAGCCCCAGGTCAACCACTCGGACTGAGCTGGTCTCGCTGTCGGTGAAGTAGAGGCGCTGGCCGTCGCTGGCCAGGCCGCTGGGTTGGGCCAGGCATACACCTTCGCGGGGGCCATCGGCCAGGCCCTCCATGCCGTTGCCAGCGAAGGGGTGCACCGCTTGGGCCGCCAGGTCCAGTGCCCAGAGCTGGTGGTTGCCGGCCATGGCGATGTACAGGATGCCAGCGACCAGTTCAACGTCCCAGGGCGAGCTGAGGGGGGTCTGGCGTGCTGGCCCAGGATTCCCCTGGAAGGCCTGCTCCCCGGTGCCGGCTACGGTCTCAACCAGGCCTTGGGCCAGGTCGGCCCGGCGGATGGCGTGGTTCTCAGTATCAGCCACGTACAGAAGGCGGCCGTCCAGGGCCATGCCCTGGGGGCTGTTGAAGCGGGCTGAGGCCAGGAGTCCGTCTTGTAGCCCCGGCTCGCCGCTGCCGATGACTGCCGTCACCTGGCCATCCAGCGCCGTGACCAGGATGCGGTGGTGCCCGGAGTCGGCGATAAACAGGCGGCCGGAAGCTGCGTCAGCCAGGGCGGCTCCGGGAAAGGAGAGGGCGGACGCTGCCTCCCCCTCGCGGCGCCAGGTCACGGGTCGGCGGTCCAGCAGCCCCTTCCCCTGGAACTCCGCCACGATCTCGCCAAGGATGCGGTCCAGCGTCTCGAAGGGCAGCTCGCCCTCGTGCCGTCCGATGATCTTCCCCAGCGGGTCCAGGAAGTAGAGGCTGGGCCAGGCGCGGCAGGCGTACTCGCTCCAGACCCGGTGGTCGCGGTCGTTGATGACCGGATGGGAAATGCCGTAGCGCAGCACTGCCTTTCGCACGGCCTCGGTCTCCCGCTCACCAGAGAACTTGGGCGAGTGCACGCCGATGACCACCAGCTCCTGCTGGTAATGGTGCTCCAGTCGCCGCAACTGCGGGACCATGTGCATGCAGTTAATTCAGCAGGAGGTCCAGAAGTCCAGGATGACGACCTTGCCCTTGAGGTGCTTCAGAGAGATGGGTCGGTCGGTGTTGACCCACTCCAGGTCAGGTGGGAAGTCCGGGGCGTTGACCTGCCCCTCCCAGGTACGTGTCGGCATGGTGCTCTCCCTCCCAGGTATGCAGCTCGCGGCACTGGCAACGCGTAGCGTAGAAGTGATTCCTTAGGATGTCGTCTCTGAGATGCCCAGTGTGGCCCGCTCGTCCTGAGCCAGTCGAAGGACGTGCGGGCAAGAGACTGGCGGATTGTGCGCTGAACTTCCAGGACAGCACACTAGGCGCTGCGCCGCCCCCGCTCGGTGCGCCCTGCCCCCGGCGGCCTGCCTATCGCAAGTATACCCTGAGCACTGAGTCGGGAAGAAGACACGGGGAGAAACGCGCGCCGGGCTGCGCTCTGGAGACGCCAACCGCCGGTCGTGGGCTGAGCAGTAGGAGACGGAGCACCCGCCGTCATGTTGGCCCCCAAGGCCGCGCCACGATGGCTGGTCCTGGGAGTTGACGACGACCACCTTCTGGCAGGCCAGGTGTCCCCGGACGGCGAGGAGTCGGCGGTCTTCACGAAGCTGGGTGTGCTGGTGGCCCTGGGCAAGCAGTATGGACAAAACACCATTGCGGCAGCGGAGATCGTCCGCAGCTCGGGCAGTCGCCTGCGCCAGGGCCTGGACCCGCAGGCCCTTGAGGCGCTGGAGGAATCATGGTCAGGCATCGGTGGGGTGGCGTGGCTGGAGCATTTTTCAACAGCGGTGCAAAGGGAGAGGTAACAATTTTTGCCGCCCGGCGTTAGTAATTATAGAGAATGTTGGTGCCCAGGGGGAGGTCAGCGATGTGGTCCGGGACAGCGGTTACAAAATGTAGGCTGTGTGGCGAGGACTTCGAGGAACAGATCTGCACCGAGAACGGGTCCGCGTTCTGGAAACCCACGGACGGGCACCCCCTGGAAGACGGGGCGCCCTGGTGCCCCGTCTGCAAGGAGCACATTGACGAGGTGTGCGAGGTGCTTCTCGACAAGCTCGACGTGAGCTTGCTGCCGCAGGAGTGACGCCTCCTTGAGTGCCGATGGAGTTGCACCACTCTGCCACGCCAGAATGCCACAGCCATGTGCTCGGCAAACGGTCGGGAAAGTACTTGTGCATAAATGAGCAGGTCTCGAAACCTGGACCGGCGCGTGCAAGCAAAGGGTGGGTTGGTGACTGTGGTACGCAGACCAGTGCTTGTCTTTTTAGTGATTGGCGTGCTGGGGTTGCTGCTGGGGGTAGTGGCCACGGCGTGTGGCGGGGGCAGCAGACAGGATGCGTTGAGCAGCCCGGCGGCTGTTGACCTGCGGGTAGACATGCGGAAGCTGTGGGAGGACCACGTCATCTGGACCAGGATGTACATTGTCAGCGTGGCCGCAGACCTGCCGGACAAGGACCTGACAGCCCGGCGGTTGCTCCAGAACCAGGAGGACATCGGCAACGCCATCAAGCCCTACTATGGCAACGAGGCCGGTGCCCAGCTCACGGCGCTGCTCAAGGAGCATATCCTGGGCGCAGCCCGCCTGCTGGATGCCGCCAAGGCCGGCGACGCCGCCAAGGCTGACTCAGCGATCGCAAGGTGGTACGACAACGGCGATGACATTGCCGCGTTCTTGAGCACCACCAACCCCACGTACTGGCCGCCGGCCCCGATGCAAGCACAGATGAAGGTGCACCTGGACCTCACCCTGGTGGAGGCGACGGACCGGCTGAAGGGCGACTACGGTGGAGATATCCAGGCGTACGACCAGGTCCATGCTCATATCCTGGTGCTGTCGGATGCCCTCACGACGGGCATCGTCAACCAGTTCCCGAAGCAGTTCAAGTAGGTCCCTGCCGAGAGGCAGAGTATAGCATAGGGAAGCTGTCAGCTTCCCTATGCTATACTCGTCGGTGTACTTCTGCACAAGGAGACGCCGTGGCAGGGCACGTAGTGCGCCTCACCAGCCTGGCCCACTGCGCCGGCTGAGCTGCCAAGTTCAGTCCTGAGGACCTGGAACAGGTCCTGCGCAGGCTCCCACTGGTGAAGGACCCCAACCTCCTGGTGGGCTTCGAGACCGGAGACGACGCCGCTGTCTACCGGATAGGAGAAGGTTTGGCCCTGGTGCTGACGGTAGACTACTTTCCCCCTATTGTGGACGACCCCTTCGCCTACGGCGCCATTGCGGCCGCCAACTCCATGAGCGATGTCTACGCCATGGGGGGGCGCCCTCTGCTGGCCCTCAACGTCCTGAACTGGCCCGTGGACCAGTACCAGGAGGAGCTGGCCGAGGTGATGCGCGGCGGCTTCGCTAAGGCCCAGGAGGCTGGCTGTCTCATTGTGGGGGGCCATACCCTGGATGACAAGGAGCCCAAGTACGGCTTGGCGGTAGTGGGGATGGTCCAGCCCGGCCAGCAGGTCACCAACAGTGGCGCCCGCCCGGGCGACCTTCTGGTGCTGACCAAGCCCCTGGGGACCGGCGTCATCACTACTGCTGCCAAGCAGGGGGTGGCCAACCCCGAGGTGCTGGAGCGCGCCATCAAGGCGATGAGCACGCTGAACCGTGACGCTGCCGAGGCGATGCAGGAGGTGGGGGTCCACGCCTGCACCGACATCACCGGGTTTGGCCTGCTGGGCCACCTGCGGGCCATGCTCCGCGCCAGCGGCGTGGGTGCGCGGGTGCGCCTCTCCGCCGTGCCCCTTCTCCCCGGCGCCCGCGAGTTGGCGGAGCAGGGCGTTGCGCCAGGGGGGACCCACCGTAACCTGACCAGCGTCAGCGCAGCCGTGCAGTGGAGTCCAGAGATCACCCAGACAGACAAGGTCCTGCTGTGCGATGCCCAGACATCCGGTGGCCTGCTGATCGCCGTGCCTGGCGAGCGGGCAGAAGCCCTGCGGGGTGCCCTGGACCGCCGGGGTGTGGCCTTCGCCGCCATAGGTGAACTCGCCGCCGATGGCCGCAGGACGATTGAAGTCCTGCCGTAGCCCCGACCGCGGTCGGGGCCAATTGCCCAGCTCTGTTGACACTGTCCGCTCACCCTGAGCCAGTCGAAGGGCGAGCGGACCCAGCAAGTTTCCGCTCATGGCTCGATCCCGACAGGTCGGGGCTCACCACGAGCGGAAGAATGGCAGGATGTCAGCAAAGCCCAATAGCCCTTCAACGTTGCACTGGCTTCCACCACTTGGCCGGTCTTTTTTAGCTCAGGCACCCTCGCTTCCAGTTGCTAGCCTCTGGTACACTGTCCGTCTGAGGCGAATTACGGGAGGGAATCCCGATGCAATCGGGACTGAGCCTGGCACGGCGCCACGTCCAGGAGATGGTTGCCCAAGCGCGGGAGGAGGCTCCCAATGAGTGCTGCGGGGTGCTGGCGGGCAAGGATAACACGGTCTACAAGCTCTACCGCATCACCAACACCGAGCGCTCCCCCTACCGCTACATGACCGACCCCAAGGAGCTGTACCAGGCCATGAAGG
>JACQUK010000120.1 GCA_016210325.1 Chloroflexota bacterium | reverse complement strand
CTTCCTGGGTCAATCGAACGACGTACTTCGCCGCTACCATGAGGGGACACCCCTTTCACCGATTGTCCCCTAGTCTATGCTTTATTTCAAATCCGTTCAAAACCAGCATGACTGAGTACTAGATATTTTTCCATGCCACGATCTCTATCCTGGCTTGACTACGGCTCCGGTCCAAAAGCAATTGTGAAACGGGCGGAAAACAAATGCAAGCGTGGCCCTCTGTGGATTCGAACTGCTCGGCTGCGCTGCTATCCAACAGAAGTCTCGACCAAGGTGGTCAAACGCAACATCTCGCTTTCTGATGCAAAGCAGCGGCAAGGCCCAAAGCAATCACCATTGACATAGCCGGCAAAGCTACGTCGCGCCCCTCGAAGCGTGACCTAGGCATGCCCAACAGCATCGTCCCTTCGCTCTCTCATTGAACGCCACCGCCTTGGTCCTGCTTTGTCCGGCGAACCCCCTACGGAAACCTTTTGTCCACGGCTGGGTCGTAGGGCCACTCGTCGGCCCTCACCCATCGTCATTGCGAGGCTCCCGATGAAATCGGGGCCGTGGCAATCTGGCGGCGGGGGGGGGAGCCCCCACTCTAACTCTCCCCCAAACCTGGGGGAGAAGATACCACCCCACCAGATTGCCACGTCGTCCCGACAGAGTCGGGCCTCCTCGCAACGACGACGTGGTGGTTATGCCTTGGACGCGGGTTGCTAGCTCTCCGTCCCCCTCACGGAAACCTTTTGTCCACCGCCGGGTCGTAGGGCCACTCTTCTACTGTGGGGATGTGGTTGGGCCTGCCCTCGGCGAAGCGGGTGGGCCGCATGAAGTCTACGTCAGCCGTGTCTGCCATGCTGCACCTCTCTTGCACTACCGTCGAGATGGCCCAACAGGCTTGCGGCCCGTCAACTGGCCACAGGCCGCCCTTCGACGAGCTCAGGTCGAGCGGAACAGGGCCAACCTGATTAGGTGTCATGCTGAGCGAAGCGAAGAATCTTGGGCCAGAGACCCTTCGCTACCCTCAGGGTGACGGAGGTCCGCCGTTCGTGCTGAGCCTGTCGAAGCACGCAGCCCGTCAGATCCCCATGATGCCGTAGCCGGCGTCCACGGGCAAGACGGCACCCGTAACCCCGCTGGCCAGGTCGCTGCACAGGAACAGGGCTGCCTTGGCCACCTCTTCGTGGGTGATGTTGCGGCGAAGGGGGGCACGCTCGGTGTAGGCGTGCTTCATGTCCAAGAAGTGGGGGATGCCGCGCGCCGCCAGGGTGTCCAGAGGCCCGGCGGAGATAGCGTTGACGCGGATGCTCTTGGGTCCCAGCTCAGCGGCGAGCTGCCGGACCTCGTGCCCCAGGGCGGCCTTGGCGGTGCCCATGATGTTGTAGCCGGGGAAGGCCCGCTCGGCGGCCTGGAAGGTCATGGTGACGATGCTTCCCCCCTCCGGCTCCATCAGTGGGACTGCGTGGCGTACCAGAGGCAGCAGGGAGTAGGCGCTGACCTCCAGCGCCAAGCGGAACCCCTCCAACGGCGTTTGCAGGAACTCGCCGCCCAGGTCCTCCCGTCGCGCAAAGGCGATGCTGTGCACCAGCACCGAGAGCTTGCCAAACTTCTCCTTGACTGTCCTGAAGGCCGCTTCCACCTGCTCCTCCTGGGTCACGTCGCACTGGAGGAGCAAAGGGTCCCGCAGGAGAGGCGCCAGCTTGGCCACCATCTCGCCCAGGCGCTCGTTCTGGTAAACGATGGCGAGCCGTGCCCCCGCCTTGTCCAGGGCTTGGGCGATGTGCCAGGCGATGCTGCGCTGGTTGGCAACGCCGAAGATGATGCCTGTCTTGCCTGAGAGGTCAATCGGGTACATGGGCGGTCCTTTCATCCTGACTCAGAAGAGGGCCCAACAACCAGGGCTGCTAGAGGCCCCAGCCAAGGGCCAAGGTATAGTGCCACACGGGGTTCGGCTTGCCAAGAGTCTAGGGCAACACCGTGATGGTGGCGTTCATGAAGGGGTGGATGCGGCAAGTGTATGGGAAGGCCCCCGGCACGGTGAACCTTTGGGAGAAGGAATCGCCTGGGGCGAGCGGGCGGTCCCAGCCGACGCCGTCCCACACCCCGTTGGAGCCGGCTGTTATGGTGTGGACCACGGAGTCGGCATTCGTCCAACTGAGGTATGTGCCCTTCGGGATGGTCAAACTGGGGAGTGTTAGCTGGAGGATGTGTATGCCGAAACCGGAGGGGGTTGGCGTTGGAGTAGCCGCCGGCGGGCCGAAGGTTGCCGTTGGCGCAAGGAAAGGCGTTGGCGTGGGGGTGCCATCGGGTGTGGCCCCTGGCCCCCGGGTAGCTCTGGGGGAGGGAATCGGTGTTGCAGTCGCGGCTGCTGGCGGGCCGAAGGTTGCCGTTGGCGCAAGGAAAGGCGTTGGCGTGGGGGCGCCATCGAGTGTGGCCCCTGGCCCCCGAGTAGCTCTGGGGAAGGGGGTGGGGGTCGGGGCCGCGGGAGTTGGCGGACCGGGGTCCACCGTGGACTCGATGAGAGGAGTCTTTGTGAGGGCGCCTGGAGCTGTCAGTGGCACTGTCCCAGTGGGGCCAGCGGTTGCTACCCCGCTGCTATCGAGTGTGGGCGGCACTGGGGAGGCTGCGGTCGCCGTGGTTGCAGGGATCACTGGGACCGGCTGACCGGGTCCAGCGGGCGCTGTCGGGGTTGGCATTCCGCCGCAGGAAGCTGCCAACACCATGACAGCGGCGAGCGGGACGGCGGCCAGACGGTCCCGAAGCGTTGGGAACGGCACCTCCGCCCCCCTCCTCGCTGCTCTTCCTGCTGGGAAGGCCGGTAAGGACTGTCCTATCCCCGGCCCCTGTGGAGCCAGTCCCAGGCCTGCCCAGGGCCCGAACACGACCGCCTGGCGACGCAGCCCTTGCTGGGCTACCCTTTGCCCAGCAGTATCTCCAGCACCCGTGGTAGCGCCTGCCGCGCCCGCTCCAGCAGCTCCTCCTGGGTCAGGCTGCCGATGGGGTGGGGCACGACCACAAATGGGTAGTCGGGGATGCCGCAGACCCTGGCCATGGTCTTGGCGCTGGAGATGAAGGGCTTGGTGACGAGGACCACTGCGGGGATGCCCCGCTTCTCGAAGGTGATGCCGTCGTGCAGACTGCACGAGGAGCAGGACCCTCAGTCACCTATCGCGGTTATGGCAATGTCGTAGGTGGCCAACTCCTCAACAATGCTCTGGGGCGCCGGCCGGCTCATGTTGACCTTGTCCCGGTGCAGGTAGCCCGACAATTGGTAGCGCTCCGCCAACAAGTCGTAGACCATCTTCACCAGGACATCGGAGTTGCGTTTGCCGTTGGTTAGCAGCGCAACTCGCTTGCCGTTGAGGTCCCTGGGCCGGGGCGCCATCTCGGCCGATGATGGCGTCGGCTCGGTAACAGGTTCCAGGACTACAAGGCCCTTCGTTGCGATAACCATAGGCCCTCCTTCCATCATCCCTGTAGACTTAGCGAATAACCTTGGTCGCCTGCCGTGTGAAGTGGCCCCCGGCCCAGGCAGAGAGAACGGCGGAATACGCTCCAGCCCAGCCGCCGGCGACCAGGATGATGAGCCGATTGGGGTCGGGCAGCACAGAGACCACCTCGTCCATGTTCTCAGGGAGCGCGGTGAAGTCGTACCGCCCTGTGGTCAGCCATTCTCGCGCGGTGCGCACCGCCTTCTGACTAAGGTACTCCCGGACCTGTCCCTTGGACCATCCGGCGCGGGCTAGGTGGCCGGCGTGCTCCGGGCCCAGCACCAGGGCCATGAAGCCCTGGCGGGAGCCTACTGATTTCATGGTGTCAGCTACGCTATCGAGTATCCCCTTCGGGTCGTTGCTGCGGTGGTTTGCCACTTGCCGAGGAGCGTGGGCGGCCAGCACGGTGACGGTGCTCTGCTCTGGAGAGAAACCTAGCTCAACATGCAGGGGCTCCCACGGGCTCGCCTCCAGATTCTCTGTGATACAGAAAGCGAACTTGCCGGCGTGCCCAAGGGTGCTCTTGTCCATCTGGCCCGGAACGGCTCCCGTGACGTTGATCTGGAACAAACGGATGGCCCTTCCGATGGAGGCGCTGGCCCGGTTCCCGGGACCGAAGAGGTTGACCCCAGAGCTGATGCCCAGCTCGGCTGCCTTGGGGCCGCTGACGATGAGCATGGCGGCCACGCCGTCGGTGCTGACGCTGATGCCGTGGAGGTTGAAGGGCTCCTCGCACATGGCCTCCACCGCTGCCAGCACCACCGGGAAGTGCTCCGGAAGGCAGCCCGCCATCACGGCGTTGATGCCGACCTTCTCTGCGGTTACTACGCGGCCCTTGACCGGCTCCACCCCCAGGATGTCCGAGGGGTGACGCTTGGCGTGCTCCAGGAACTCCGCAACCCGGTCCTCAGTGGGGGGAATGACAGGGAGGCCGTCGGTCCAACCATTTCGATGGAAAAGCTCGTTGGCCTCGATGAAGTCCGCAACTTCTAGCCGCTTCGATGTGAGCGCCATAGCTACCACGGCCCACCCCCTGGTGTAATGTCGCCACTATAGCACCGGCACCGGGCCGGGGGCAAGCGTGGGGTTGCACGGCTCTCGTACGTTGTCCAATTGCTCCTGCCCCTGGTATCATGGGCGTAGACTTGGGGGGAGGCCAGAGATGCCTGTCGAGCAGACGCAGCGACTGCCTGAGTGGTTCAAGGTAAGGATGCCGGGCGGCTCCAACTTCCTGGACCTGCGGGCCCTGATGCGACAGAGCGCGCTCCACACGGTGTGCGAGGAGGCCCACTGCCCCAACATCGGCGAGTGCTGGGAGCGCCGGACGGCCACCTTCATGGTGCTGGGGGACCTGTGCACCCGCCGCTGCCACTACTGCGCCGTGCGCACGGGCCGGCCCAAGGGCCTGGACCTGGAAGAGCCGGAGCGCGTCGCCCAGGCCGTCCAGCGCCTGGGGCTCCGCTACTGCGTCATCACCTCGGTCAACCGCGATGACCTGCCCGACGGCGGCGCCTCCATCTTTACTGGATGCATTCGCAAGGTCCATGAGTACGTTCCGGGCTGCAAGGTGGAGGTCCTTATCCCCGATTTCTGCGGCAACTGGGATGCTCTCCGCGCCACGCTGGAGGCCGGCCCCGAGGTCCTGAACCACAACATCGAGACGGTCCGGCGCGTCTTTCGGCGCGTACGGCCCAAGGGCGACTACGACCGCTCGCTGGCGCTGCTGGCCAAGGCTAAGGAGTTCTTCCCGGAGGCTGTCACCAAGTCGGGCATGATGGTGGGGCTGGGCGAGACCACGGAGGAGGTGGTGGAGGTGATGCGGGACCTCCGGCGGGTGGGCTGCGACCTGCTGACTATCGGCCAGTACCTGCGTCCTTCGCCCATCCACCACGCGGTGATGAAGTTCTACCACCCGCGGGAGTTCGCGGAGCTGCGGGACATAGGGATGTCCCTGGGGTTCAAGCACGTGGCAGCGGGGCCCCTGGTGCGCTCCTCCTACCACGCGGACTTGCAGGCGGTTGCAGCCAGAGTAGTGCCACAGGACGCTGCCAGCAATGGTGCGCCTCGCTGGGCCGGGCCATCATGATGCAGGAGCTGCAGCCAGGGAGCCGTAGGGAACGGGGATGTGGGTGGCGACGTGCACGGCTGGGGGCTTGCGGAACTCGCCTGTACCTGGGATAATCTGGCCACAGGGTGCGACATGCCTGTTTGCCAGGTGCTCGCCGGGGAGGTCGGGAGGTGTTGTATGGCGGGCCAGCGTAATGGGCAGGCGTCTTCGCTTCTCTGGTTCATCTTTGGAGGCTTCTCCCTGGCTCTCTTCTCCCTCTTCGGCATCCTGGCTGGCTACATCCTTGGTACGTTCATAGTCCTCGCGCTGGTGCTGTCCCCCTTCGTCATCGGTGGCATAGCCCTCATCGGGTTCTTGACTCGTGGACGGGTGAGCCTACCGCTGCCGGCCGAACGGAGAGTGGCGGCTGAGGTGGAGACCCGCGGTCCGGTGCTGGCGATGGCTCGCGTGGTGCGTACGAGTGGGGCATGTCCCTTTGGGGTCCAGTACCGGGTGGGTAAGGCGTTCACCCTGTTTGAGGGGGCCACCGCACGGCCCTTCATGTGTCCCCCGGTTATGAAGGCGTTGGGGGTGCATGTCGAGCAAGCCTTGCGGGCGCAAGCGGTCACGGGCCGCCAGGCGATTGTGGAGGGCGTGGTCACCTGTCCCCTGCGGGCCCATTCCATGGTGTTTGAGGTCAACCTGCCCAAGGTCCGGGTGCCGCAGAAAGTAGCGTAGGGTCAAAAGCTCGCAACCCTTCATGCCTTTCTAAGGCACTGGAACCAATGAAAATGGCGATCAGGGTGCCTATTTTCAAGACAACTCGACTCGCTCGGTCTGACAAGCGCCGTTGGGGCGCTGGCACCAGACCGAGCGCTGTTTCCGGCCAGGAGTTGGGGCCCTACCTCTTGTTGGGGCCTGCCTCTTGAAGGAGCAGGGGCGGTGGCACGTGCTACGGCATGACTCGCACCTGCCGTGGCGCCCCCGGCCCGATGTACACCTCCACAGTGCCCAGGCCGTGCCCCAGGCTGGCGCTCACGCGGATGCCGATGTCGCCGCCCACGTAGGTGACTCCGTTGTCATCCTCCAGCCGGAACGGGCGGTCGTGGCCAGGGAAGAAGGTGCGGGCGGCCTTGAGCAGCTTCTGGACGCTCTGCTCCGCCTGCCGCTCGTCCCAGAAGATAAGGAAGGGTTTGCCGCGCTGCGGCGTTCCAGCGTCGCTCATGGCGTCGCCGGTGATAGCTACCGGCCCCTTGGCAGTCTGGACCACCAGGGAGATGCTCCCCTTGGTGTGGCCCGGAGTCTCTAGCACCTTGATGCCCGGCTCCACCTCCTCACCCTCCACTACCTCTTTCACCCGGCGGCCCCGCAGGCTCTCCGGGAAGTAGCGGGCAGTGGCCCAATCGCTGGGTTTCGGGCTGCGGGCGTAGTCCAGCTCCGCTGGGTGGATGGCTACCGCGGCCTTGGGGAAGACGTCGACATTCTGGGTGTGGTCCCAGTGGGCGTGAGTCATCACCACTGTTCCTATCTGGTCAGGGCTCACGCCCTGTGCCTTCAGGGCGTTGAGCAGCACCTCCCGCCTGCCGTGGGGGCCGGTGTCCACCAGGATGTTCTGGCGCCCGCGGATGAGGGCGACCGTTGAGAGGCCCAGTCCCCCCTGGTCCGTGCTCATGGAGTAGCCGGTCAGCAGCAGGTCCACCTCTGGCATACGCCACCTCCGTGTATAAGTGGCGCCATTATAATGGCATAGCTGGAGGAATGGGCAGACGTGGACCTCGTTTTTGCCAATGCCACGGTGTTGACCCTGGACCCGTCGCGGCCGCGTGCCGGGCTGCTAGCTGTCCGTGGGGGCGCCATCGCCTACGTGGGTAGAGCCGAGGACCTACCCCAGCTCCAGCGGCCGGGCACCCGCGTGGTGGACTGCGCCGGCGGGTGTCTGCTGCCCGGCTTCGTGGATGCCCACCTGCACCTGCTGGGCCTGGCCTCGCGGCTCATGGCCGTGGACTGCACCCCGCAGGCTGCCCCCTCAATCCCGGCGGTTGGAGCGGCGCTGGCCCAGCGCGCGGCTGCTACCCCAGCGGGTGGCTGGGTGCGAGGGTGGGGGTACCACGAAACGCTCCTGGCAGAGCGTCGTCATCCAACGCGCCACGACCTGGACCGGGCCGTGCCCCATCATCCCGTGCGGCTTTCGCACCGCTCAGGCCACGCCGAGGTGCTGAACTCAATGGCCCTGCGCCTGGTAGGGATTACCCGCCATACCCCCGACCCCCCCGATGGGGTCATCGCGCGGGATGAGCGGGGGGAGCCCACCGGCCTGCTGCTGGATATGGAGCGCTGGCTGGAGGGGCGAATCCCTCACATGACCGTGGCAGAGTTAGAAGAGGGGGTCCGGCGGGCCAACGCTCTGCTACTCTCCCGGGGTATCACCTACCTGCACGACGCCACTCCCAGCAACGACCTCGCCCGCCTCCGCACGCTGGCGCAGTTCAAGGCCAGCGGACTGTTGTTACCGCGAGTCCTGTTCATGCCGGGGATGGCCAGCCTGCGAGAGCTCTGCGGCCGGGAGCGTCCGGAGCTCCCGGAAGGCATGTCTCTGGGCCAGGCCAAGGTGATGCTGACCCTCACCACGGGTGCCCTGGTCCCTTCCTATGAGGGGCTGCTGGCCCAGGTGAGGGAGGCCCACGCCCTGGGACATGGCATAGCGGTCCATGCCGTGGAGGCAGAGGGCGTAGAGGCGGCGGCCAGGGCCATTGCAGCGGCGGGGTCGAGGCCGTTGAGGCAACCGGACCGGATTGAGCACGCCTCGGAGTGCCCGCCACAGATCCTGGAGATGGTGGTGAAGTCGGGTGCGGCGGTGGTGACAAACCCACTGTTCATCCACCATAGCGGCGACCGCTACCTGGCAGAGGTCCCACCAGCGACGCAGCCCTCCCTCTACCGCGTTGGCTCGCTTGCCCGGACCGGCGTGCCGCTGGCCTTCGGCTCGGACGCGCCGGTAGAGCTACCCCATCCCCTGCTGGGGATAGCTGCTGCGGTAACACGCTGTAGTGCCGCGGGAAGGGTGGTGGGACGCACGGAGGCTATTGACGTTGCTGATGCCCTGTGGTGCCATACTGTTGGCGGGTGGTGGGCCGCGGGGCTGCCGGGCGGCACGGTTGTGGCCGGTGCGCCCGCCGACCTGGTGCTGCTGGCGCGAGACCCGACGCAGGTAGAGCCAGCAGCCATTGCAGACATCCCGGTCAAGATGACGGTTGTTGCAGGCAAGGTGGTGTGGGAGAGGTAGACCCGGTGATAGCACGTGAGGCAAGCCGAGACTTGGGACGGTCGGAAGAAGAATTGGGAGGCTTGTGGGCTTAGCCCGAGAGGACTCTTTCCAGCCACGTCGCGACAGCCGATGTGACGACTATCCTCCACACCATGCTTATCTCCTTTTTGCACAACTTGGGACGGACACTATTGGTCCAAATTTGGGCAAGGAGATATCCCATGATAAGCAACCACGGGTGGCTGTCCGGAATCCCCTTGAGCCCTGCCGGGCTAAGCCCACAAGTACCTTGTACTATTATACGGTGAGAGCGCAGAGACTAGCGGATGACTTCCCCACTCTCCCCGACTACCTGCGGGAGGGGCTAGATATCGTGTCCATTGGGATTAACCCATCGGTGAACTCGGTGCGGGCGGGCTACTACTTCGCCACGCCCCGCAACCGCTTCTGGGCTGCCCTCAACGCCTCGGGCCTGGTGCCGGTGCCCGTAACGCCAGGGAAGGAGACCGTGGAACGCCTGTTCCATGAGTACGGCATTGGCTTCACTGACGTGGTGAAGCGTCCGGCCTCCAGCGCCGGGCAGCTTGGCCCAGAGGACTTCCGCCGCTGGGCGCCGCTGCTACGGGAGCGGTTACTCCGCTTCCGTCCTCGCATCGCCTGGTTCCACGGCCTCACCGCCTATCGTTCTTACCTGCTTTACGGCGAAGGGCGCCGCGAGCAGCCGAAGCTGCTCCAGAGCTTCCAGCCCTCTCCCGTTGGCAGCACACGGGCCTTCGTGACCCCTAACCCCAGCCCGGCCAACGCGGCGTTCTCGCTGGAGGTCTTGACCGGGTGGTACCGGCGGCTGAAACAGCTACGCGACGAGGTGGTGGGCCATGGCTGAGACAGTCCGGGCGTTTGTGGCTATCGAGGTGCCGGAGGTCGTTCGAGGGGAGCTGGCCAGGCTGGTGGAGCGCCTGCGCCGTGAGACCTCTGGGGTCAAGTGGGTGGAGACGGAGGGGGTCCACCTCACGCTCAAGTTCCTGGGCAACGTACCGAGAGGCCAGCTTGAGGCGACCGAGGCGGCCATCCGGCAGGTAGCCCGCACGGCTGGCCCCTTCACCCTGTCACTGAGCGACCTGGGCAGCTTCCCCGAGTCGCGCCAGCCACGGGTCCTCTGGGTGGGCTTGGCTGGAGAGCTGAAGGCGCTGCTGGCGCTCCAGGAGGAAGTCGAGAAGGCGCTCCAGCCCGTGGGCTTTGCACGCGAGGGGCGCCCCTTTGCTCCTCACCTCACCCTGGGCCGCCTGCGCGACACGGCCTCCCCAGCCCAACGGCGGCAGGCCGGAGAGGCCCTGGGCCGCGCAACGTGGAAAGGCAGTGCTGCCTTCACCGCGGAGGCGCTGAGCCTGATGCAGAGCACCCTGACGCCTGAGGGGGCCAGGTACACGTGCTTGCAGCGTGAGCCGCTGGCCGCCGGGAGCGCGGCTGTGCAGGGAAGCTGAGGCGGAGACGTTTCCATGCGACGAAAACCATGCAAGGGCCTCCCGGCTCTCTTCAGCGGCCAGCGCCTAGGTTTGTGAAACTAGTATAGTCTCTTGTCAGCGGGGCTAGTTGGTGTTATACTCCGCGCGATTTTTTTGAGACGTTGGACGTGGAGGAGGTTCTTGTGGAGCCGACGGCCCTTCCGAAGTGCCTGAAGTGCGAGCGCGGTGACTTGGTCCCCCTGTCGGACTTTGGCAGCCAGGGCGCTCCCATCCACTACAAGGCGTGGGTGTGCAGCAACCCCGAGTGCGGTTTCAACATCAAGATCCGCAACGGCGATGTCTATTTCAACGAGCCTATCAACAACGGCGCTCTGCATGCGCCACGGGTCCGCTAAGTAGGGTCGGACGAGGACAGGTCCTGACGAGAGGGGGCATCGCCCCCTCTCGTTGTATCTGTGGGAGGTGATGGGACGGCGCGGTTCGCTGCGCCCCTCTGTTCGAGCCCTCCAATCGGACCCCGGTGCCAGAGACAGGGGCTCCTCGTGCACCGTCCTTCTCGGTGGTGTATCCTGGGGTAAGACTGTGCGCGACGCACCCCATTGGGTAGTTGTGCGCCCTTCCAGGTCTGGTGATGGCTCAACCGATGTCTGGTCCAACCGGGCAGCCCCCCCGGCCGTTGCGATGGACGGCCGTAGCGCTCGTCGGCGTTGGTCTATTTCTGCTCCTGGCGGCAGGCGGGTATCTGCTGTATGCGCACCAGGCCCGGGCCGGCCTGAAGGACCTGGTAGCAGAGACTCCCTTCCAGCAGCCGGGACAGGAAGGGCAGGCGTCAACAGGCCCGGATGTGGGGGCACCTCTGGCTACAGCGGAGCCATCCCCCAGTGCGGTCCAGGAGCCGGTCGACAAAGTTGGCGCCCCGTCTGATGCCCAGCCCAGCCCTCCTGCCCAGTGGAAGCCACTGCCCTCGCAGTTCGGTAGCCTGTACCCAGGTCAGCAGACGGACCCCTTGTACTGGGACTCGCCCCTCTGGGCGCAGCCTGCCCCTGACCTGCCGCTGGCCGCCCAGTACCAGCCCGTTGACTGGGAGGCGCTGCCGCCGGCCGGCACCCAGCTTATGGCCACCCGTATCCGTATTCCCCTTCTGGACCTGGATGCCAGGGTGCAGGACCTGGAGGTCCAAGACCTCGGGGACTCGCGCCAGTACGAGACCCCCAAGTTCGTGGTGGGGCATATCCCCAGCACTGCCAGGCCCGGTGAGCGTGGCAACGGCTACCTCTTCGGCCACCTGGAGAGCCCCATCCGCAATGAGGGTGCCATTTTCCAAAGCCTGCCCAAGGTGCCCGGCTTGTTGCGGCAGGGGCTCAAGGTCTACATCATTCTGGACACCGAGGCGGGCAGCTACCTGTACCAGGTGGTGCGGACGCGCGTGGTCCCCCAGACACAGCTCCGCCTGGAGGACTCGCTTGACCCGCAGATCACCCTGGTGACCTGTGTTCCCACCCGGGTCTATGACCAGCGCCTGCTGGTCACTGCCTATCTGGTGGGCATGAAGCCAGCAGGTCAGGGGCCGTAGCTCCAGCCACAGCCTTCGCCTTGACACCGTCCCTCTCCGGGAGTAGTGTCTGACCAGTGTTGTCCTTGATTGCGCAGGCGTGCAAAGAGCTTCCGGAGGCTCCCAGATGAGTGCTGGTGAGACCATGTTCCCGCACCTGTTTTCTCCCGTGCGGATTGGCCCCATCACCGTGCCCAACCGCGTCTATTTCGGCCCTCACGGGAAGAGCTACGCCGTGGACGGCAAGCCCAGCGACCGCCACATCAACTACTGGGTGGAGCGGGCCAAGGGTGGCATCGGCCTCATCATCACCGAGGTGGAGAACATCCACCCCACCGGCCTCGGCGGCCGTCCTCCGGGTGCCCACATCCTGAACGTGGACGACACCATCATCCCGGCCTACCAGCGGGTGACCCAGGCCGTGCACCGCCACGGCGCCAAGATCTTCTGCCAGCTTGCCCACGAGGGTGTCTCATCCAGCAACCCCGCTTTTACGGGCATCATGCCCCTGTGGGGTCCCTCGTCGGTGCGTGCCGATGACTCCCCCATTGCTGAGATGCCGAAGGAGATGGAGCTAGAAGACATCCAGGCGCTGGTCAGAGCCTTCCGGGACGCCGCAGTCCGTGCTATCAAAGGTGGGTTCGATGGCGTAGAGGTCCACTGCACCTTCTTTGGCCTGCTCCACCACTTTGCCTCTCCCACCTTCAACAAGCGGACTGACCAGTACGGTGGCAGCCTGGAGAACCGCATGCGGTTGCTCTTCGAGGTGGTGGAAGCCGTGCGGGGCGCTGTGGGCAGGAATGTGGTGGTGGGCGTCCGTCTCAACGGGCAGGAGGTGCGGCAAGGCGGCATGGGGCTCGACGAGGCCAAAATCATCGCCCAGAATCTGGAGGCCTCCGGCCTGGTGGACTACATCAACACGGCCATCGGCGGCCACGTCAACATCTACATGAACATCCCCCCGATGTTCGTCCCTCGGGGTTATGCGCTGTTCATGGCCCAGGGCATCAAGGAGGTGGTGAAGCGGATACCCGTCTTCGGCATCGGCCGCTTCACCTCGCCGGAGCAGATTGAGCAGGCCCTGGCCAGCAACTCTGCCGACCTGATTGGCCTGGTGCGTGCCCTCATCGCCGACCCAGAGTTCGTGAACAAGGCGCGGGAGGGCCGTCTCAACGCCATTCGCCCGTGCATTGGCGTCAACACCTGCATCGGCCGGGAGTATGCGGGCTACGGCGTGGGCTGTGTGCATAACCCCGCGACGGGCCGAGAGGGCGAGTGGGGTATTGGTACCCTGAAGCCAGCCACAGTGAAGAAGCGGCTGCTAGTGGTTGGCGGCGGCCCGGCGGGGCTGGAGGCCGCCCTGACGGCGGCCCTGCGCGGCCACCAGGTAGACCTGTACGAGCGGGAGGCAGCCCTGGGAGGCCAGCTCAACCTGGCCGTCCGACAGCCCTACCGCCAGGACCTGGGGGCCATCGCCGGCTGGCGTGTTGACCATCTCGGCCAGGCCGGCGTGCGGGTCCACCTGAACACGGAGGTGACGGCGGAGCTGGTGCTGGCCCAGGACCCCGACGCGGTGGTGGTAGCCACCGGCTCGGCGCCGGATGCCAGCGGCTTCTCGCCGGCCCGCTACGATGTACCACGCCTCCCTGGTGTTGACCAGCCCAACGTCTTCACCGCCTGGGAGGTCCTGCGAGGCCGCTATGTGTCCGGGAAGACCGGCTTGGGCCAGCGCGTGGTGGTGCTGGACGACAACAACCACCACGAGGCCGCGGGCACGGTAGAGTACCTGCTGGACCAGGGCAAGCACGTGGAGGTGGTGACCCGCTTCAATACCATAGGTGCAGCCCTCTGGCATACCCTGGAGGAGACGCCAACGATGCAGAGGCTCAAGAAGAAGGGTGTGGTGCTGCACCCTCGCCAGTGGGCACGCGCGGTCCAGGGCAACAGCGTCCGGGTCTATGACATGGACACCGAGGAGGAGCGCATCCTGGAGGACGTGGACAGCGTGGTGCTCGTCGCGCGGAAGCTGCCAGAGGACCGCCTCTACTTTGCTCTCAAAGGCAAGGTCAAGGAGCTGCACCGCATCGGGGACTGCCTGGCGCCGCGCCTCATTGACAACGCAATCTACGAGGGGCACGCCCTGGCGCGGGCGTTGTAAACAGGCGATGCTCCATTGGTGGAGCTATCCCAGAATAGTCCGGGTACCGCCCCCTATAGGGTGCGGCATTGTGCTCCCGCCTTCAGGCGGGGGTACCGAGAAGCATCTTGGGATGAGTTCATGTGACGCCGCCCATCCTGAGCCAGTCGAAGGATGAGCGGATTATGCCTCTGCTCCGAGTGCATATGTCAGGTCACAAGCAGAGGGAAGCTCGGGTGCTGAACACTCCCGTTAGTTCTCTGGCATGAATAGGAGGTAAAGAGGAATGCCGAAACTCACCGGACGGGCCGCACTGATGGAGATGCTCATTGCCGAGGGAGTCAAGTACCTCTTTGGCAACCCGGGGACCACGGAGTTGCCCGTGATGGAGGCCCTTCAGGACTACCCCCAGCTCCAGTACATCCTTGCTCTCCAGGAGGCCACCGCCGTCGGCATGGCGGATGGCTATGCCAGGGCCACGGGCAAGCCTGCCTTCGTCAATGTGCACGTGGCAGCCGGGCTGGCCAACAGCATCAGCGGCCTGTACAACGCCCACCGGGGCGGCACCCCCCTGGTGCTCACCGCAGGCCAGTCGGACACCCGCTCCCTGATGCGGGAGCCCACCCTCAGTGGCAACCTGGTGGAGATGTGCCGCCAGTACACCAAGTGGAGTGGCGAAATCCTCAACACCGCCGACATCCCTATGGCGGTGCGCCGCGCCTTCAAGGCGGCCAAGACGCCGCCCTGGGGCCCGGCCTTCCTGTCGCTGCCGTGGAACGTGCTGGACGGCGAAGCGGAGGTAGAGATCGTCCCCTCCTCTGACGGCTACTTCCGGACTCGGCCCGACGAGGCAGCGATGGAGAAGGCGGCGGCGCTGCTGGCCCATGCCGAGAGTCCTCTGATGGTGGTGGGCGACCGGGTGGCCCAGGCGGGCGGCGTGGCCCAGGCGGTCTCCCTGGCCGAGCGGCTGGGCGCCCGCGTGTACTCCACCGGCTTCACCGAGGTGAACTACCCCACCGGCCATCCGCAGTACCTGGGCACCCTGGTGGTGAACTACCCGGAGATGTTCAAGGCGGTAGCCTCCAAAGCCGATGTCATCGTGGCGGTAGGCTGCCCCGTCTTCGCCCAGTTCCTCCAGACCGAGCCGCTGCTGGACAGCCACACCAGGCTGGTGCACTTGGACTCGGAGGTCTGGGACATCGAGAAGATCTATCCCACCACGGTCGGCGTGTGGGGTGACCCCAAGATAGGGATGGCCCTGCTCACCGAGACCCTGGAGCAGGCCATGTCCGGCACCGAGCGGGAGGCCGCCCAGGGCCGTGCTCGGACCATAGGGGAGGAGAAACAGAAGCAGAAGCAGGCCTTTGTCCAGAAGGCCAGGGAGCGGTGGGACCAGACCCCCGTCTCCGTGGAGCGGCTGATGCTGGAGCTGGCGCAGGTGATGCCCAAGGACACGGTGGTCACCGAGGAGTCGGTTACCGCTCGGAGCGCCCTCAACAACAGCATTGACTTCAACGAGCCAGGCTCCTTCTTCGGGATGCGGGGCGGTGCCCTGGGCTGGGGAATGCCGGCGCCCTTGGGGATCAAGCTGGCCATGCCAGACCGGCCGGTGGTGGGCATTGTGGGCGATGGCTCGGCCATGTACACCATCCAGGCGCTGTGGACGGCGGTCCGCTACAACCTGCCGGTGACCTACATCATCTGCAACAACGGGGGCTACCGTATCCTGAAGGAGTTCCTGACCCACTTCTACTACCCGCTGCTGGGGGCCACGGGGCGCAAGAGCCAGTTTATCGGCATGAACTTCGCCGAGAACCCGCTGGACTTCGTCCGCCTGGCAGACGGCTTCGGGGTGCAGGGCTACCGTGTGGAGCGCCCCGAGGACCTGCGGCCCACCCTGGAGAAGGCCCTGGGCCTGGGCAAGGTCTCGGTAGTGGACGCGGTCATCCAGCCGGGCAGGTTCTAGGGGGCAAGCTTGGTTGGCGGCCCACAACGGTTAGGGACACCTGCCATCCTTGTTGATGAAATTGGCACTTGACTTGGACGAATACCTGTTCTACTGTTGAACCATCGGAGCGTAAGGACACTGCAATGGCCGAACGGTCCTTTATTGAGTGGACCGATGCCACCTGGAACCCCGTGACAGGTTGCAACAAGGTGTCGCCGGGTTGCAAGCATTGCTATGCGGAGCGACTGGCCAAGCGGCTCAAGGCGATGGGCAACCCAAGGTATGCGAATGGCTTCCGTGTTACCCTTCACCCTGATGTGGCAGACGCTCCCCTGAGATGGAAGACCCCACGGATGATCTTCACCTGCAGCATGGCCGATCTGTTCCACGAAAGGGTCCCTGTCGAGTTCGTGCGCCAGGTGTTTGAGACAATGCAAGTCGCAAACTGGCACACATTCCAGGTGTTGACCAAACGCGCGAGGCGACTTGTTGAACTCGCACCTGACCTGCCGTGGCCATCGAATGTTTGGGTGGGCGTCTCTGTGGAGCGCAAGGACTACCTCTGGCGAATCGATTGCTTGCGACAGGTCCCCGCCAGGGTGCGGTTCCTCTCGTGTGAGCCCTTGCTCGGCCCGCTTGACCTGGACCTTAAGGGAATCCACTGGGTGATTGTGGGTGGGGAGAGCGGCCCTGGGGCACGGCCCATGAAGGAAGAATGGGCCCAGTCCATCCGAGACCAGTGCGTTGACGCGGGCGTTCCGATGTTCTTCAAGCAGTGGGGCGGAGTACATGACAAGCGGGGGCACGACAAAGCCGTCCTCGACGGGAGACTATGGCGGGAGTGGCCTCACTGGGATGGCCGCAATGGAAGGAACCGGAACCTCGTTTCAGCGGGCCAGCCTCTGCCCCTTTTAGGGGAAGAGGGTTCTACCTTTCCCTCGGCGACGAGCAGGGATAGAGCACCGGTCAGGTGAGGGCCACGGTAATTCGGGTGCTCTTCCGTTGCGCTCTTGAGCTTGTTGTAGGCCACTTCTTTCCCAGCATGCCGCATGCGCAGGTCTTCTGCATACTCTCGTGAATGCATCTCATCAAACTGACTGCCAAACAGGAAGGGCTGATTTGGGTTAGTTACGTCAGAGTACTCGAAGCTCCCTGACGGGTCCACGTCCGACATAGCGTCTTTCATCACCCCGAGCCCCCTTGGGTGGTGGGTCACATAAACCAGGTAATACGCTGTCTGGTTGTGCTTGTTCACCATGCGAAAGTCTCTGGGAGGGCGTGTCCCAGGTATTTGCAATTGATCGCGGTACTTCTGCTTGAGGCATTCTTCCCTGCTTCGCGGGTCCGAGATAGCGAGGCATTCACGCCATCGTTGGGTGCCGTACATCTTGTCCACCTCGCCGTGACGTTCGGGAACCGACAGAAACCACCGGTTCAGGTCGTGCAGGTTAAGGGTGATCAAGACCTCAGTTGTCCGGTGATGAAGGATTTGCTGGACAAGACTCATGCTGAAGCCAGTGGGGCCAAATGGATCAATGAATACCAACGCGGGGGCCAGGGTCTTGCTGCGACGTTGGAGCGAATCGAGGAGGTCGCCTATGACAACCTCGAACTCCCCCTGCTTCACGGAGACGGCTACATTGGGAGGTCTATTCATGCTAGCCAAGAGGTTCTCCAAGTGTGTGGCCCTCGGCGCATCTCTCTCAATGAACAAAAACGTGTAGTTCAGCAAGTGCAGCTTGTCTGCCCACAGCGTGTGTTGCAAGAGGGTTTTCAACGCGATAACGGGGGAGCCGTCTTGGCCCCCACAATACTGGCCAGGGCCAGCGAACCCATCTATGTAGACAAGCCGGTTACCGCCCATGGACGCGACGTAGCTAGCCATAATCGGGAACCACGCCCCCAAGTAACGCCGCAGAATGTCATGTTTCGCTTCTGTGTGCGGCTCAATATCCCACATGGTGTCGCTCATGAGCCGACCTCCGCTAGGTCATTTGTGCGGCATTATAGCACGGGGTGCAAAGCTTGAAAGCGGATGGCCCCATAGCGTCCGTGCAATGATGCGGCAGTGCCCATGCGACCGGCAGGGTATCAAATAACAGCGTACTTGGGCGAGACCCAGACGGTAACGCATGAACAGGAAGGCTCTTGTGGTAAAAAGCGCCCTGGCTCTGGGTGCTGCGCAACTCTCGGTCTGTCAGGCGCCGCCCGGGTCCCCCCTACAAATGAAACACCACCATCTTGAGCTCCGTCATCTCCCCGACGGCGTAGCGGCGGCCTTCCTTGCCAAAGCCGCTCTCCTTCAGGCCCGCCGTAGCGGATTCGGACCCATCGAGCTTGAGTTTCACCCCGACCTCAGCGGCAGGTCCACGTATCGCTCACGGGCCATCTCGGCACCGAACGCCAGAGCGGCCTTGATGTCGTCGTGTGTCAGGGCTGGACAAGCCTCAAGCAGTTCCTGGTCGCTCACACCTGCGGCGAGATTATCTAGAATCAGGGAGACCCACACCCGCGTGCCTTTGATACAAGGTCTGCCGTGACACACCTCTGGGTCTATGGTGATCCGAGACTTCCAGTCCTGCACCGCGTTACCTCTGCTAACCTGTTTTCGCCATAATACACCCGCTCGTAGGCCGTGGTGGACTCGGACTGGCGTCACAAGTGGAACACCACCATCTTGAGCTCCGTCATTTCCTGGACGGCGTAGCGGGGGCCCTCCTTGCCGAAGCCACTCTCCTTCAGCCCGCCATAGGGCATCAGGTCGGCCCGCCACTGGGGGCCGAAGTTCACGTGCAGGTTGCCGGACTGCACCTCGCGGGCGAAGCGCATGGCCCACTCCAGGTTCTGGGTAAAGATGGCGGCGCTGAGGCCATATTTCGTGTCGTTGGCCACGGCGATGGCCTCGTCAATGGACGAGACCGGCGTCACCGCCACCGCCGGCCCAAACAGCTCATCGCGGGAGATACGCATCTCCGGCTTCACGTCGGCCACGATGGTGGGCTGGTGGACGGCCCCCTGGCGGCCGCCGCCCGTCACGATGCGGGCGCCAGCACCGGCTGCCTCCTTGATCCACTCGTTCACCCGGACCGCGTCCCGCTCGCGGACCATCGGCCCCATCCTGACCTTCTCGTCCAGGGGGTCCCCGGTGGTGATGGCCTCCACCTTGGGCTTGAGGACGTTCAGGAAGTCGGCGTAGACCTTCCGGTCGGCCAGGACCCGCTGGGTCGAGATGCAGACCTGGCCGGCGTTGGCGTAGCCCGTGGCGGCGGTGGCCGCAGCCACCTTCTCCAGGTCGGCGTCGGGCATGACGATGAGGGGCGAGTTGGAGCCCAGCTCCATGGTCACTTTCTTGATGCCGGCGGTCTTGCAGATGTGCTCGCCGACATCGCGGCTGCCGGTGAAGGTGATCTTGCGCACGCGGGAGTCGCGGCACAGAGCGTCGCCCACGGTGCCGCCGGGGCCGGTGATGCACTGGATGCCCTCGGGCGGCACGCCAGCCTCCAGCAGGACCTCGGTGAGCTTCAGGGCTGACAGCGGCGTGTCGCTGGCAGGCTTGATGATGACGGCGTTGCCGGCGGCCAGGGCCGGCCCGACCTTGTGCATCGCCAGGTTCAGGGGGAAGTTGAAGGGGCTGATGGCCAGCACCACGCCGCAGGGGACGCGGATGGTGAAGCCGAACTGGCGGGACGTGCTCGGGGCGGCGTCCAGCGGGACCGTCTCGCCGTAGAGGCGCTTGGCTTCCTCGGCGGAGAGGGTCAGGGTCTGGACCGCCCGCTGGACCTCGCCCCGCGACTCGGCGATAACCTTGCCCTCCTCCATGGTGATGGTGCGGGCGAACTCCTCGGCGCGGGCCTCCAGCAAGTCGGCTGCTTTCTTGAGGACGGCGTAGCGCTGGTAGGCGGGCATGGCGGCCATCGCTTTGGCGCCGCGGACGGCGGCCGCCAGGGCCGTCTCCACGTCCTGGGCATCTGCCTTGGGCACCGTGTCAACCACCTCGCCATTGTAGGCGTAGACCACGGGGATCCTCTGTGGCTTGTCTACCCACTTGCCGCCGATGAACATCTTCATGGTCGGTACCCCCTTGCTGTCAGGCTATGTGGAGGCCAACGTGAGCGAGCTCTTGGCTTCAATTATAGCGTTTGACCTGTGGCCGAGGGGGCTGACGCCGTGCCCAAAGAGAGGTACGACTCCCCTATTTGCGCCGCGCCAGCACGTAGTCGACCACCTCCAGCAGGCAGCGCTTGGCAGCGCAGTCCGGCAGGGGGGCCAGGGCATCGGTGGCCTTGCGTAGGAAGTCGGAGGCCTTGGCGTAGGAGTCCTGGATGATACTGCTGTTGTGGACCATCTCCAGGGCCCGCTTGAGGTTGGCCTCGGGGTCCTGTTGCTGGAACAGCTTGGGGATGGGGTTGTCCTGGGGGTAGCGCTCCAGCAACAGGATGGCTGGCAGGGTCAGGGTGCCCTCCAGCAGGTCGTGGCCCACGGGCTTCCCCACCTCCTCGGCCACCCCCTCGAAGTCAAGGATGTCGTCCACCACCTGGAAGGCCATCCCCAGGTTGTGGCCGAACTGCTTCAGCGCCTGGTTCCGCTCCTCCGGGGCGTCGCTGAGCACCGAGCCCGCCTCGGTGGCGGTGCAGAAGAGGGAGGCTGTCTTGTAGGCGATGCGGTCCCAGTAGAGCTCTCTGGCCCGCGCCCAGTCGAAGGCCGTGAGCCGCTCCATCAGCTCACCGGTGGAGAGCTCCATGATGGTCTGGGAGAAGCGGCGGATGACCCGCACGTTCTCGGTATCGCAGACGAAGACGGCGGAGCCAGCAAACAGATAGTCGCCGACCAGGACCGCCATCTGGGGACCCCAGAGGTGGCTGACGGTCTCGCGGCCCCGCCGCACCGCAGCATGGTCCACTGTGTCGTCGTGGATCAGCGTGGCGATGTGGAGCAGCTCCACCGCCGTGGCCAGGAGGATGGGCCTGGACAGATCGCCTGGCTGGAACTTGGCCGACAGCAGGGAGACAGTGGGACGGACCAGCTTCCCGGGGGCCTGGAGCGCATAGTCCAGGACGCCCGCCAGGGGCGGGTAGCCCGCCCGGCAGAGGCTCTTCAAGTTCTCCTCTACCTGGGCCAGCTCCTGGGTGATGGGAGCATAGAAGGTCAGCGATGTCTTCAAGGCGGCTCCTGTCCTTGCACAAAGTGAGGGGGTTGGCCACCGCAGCCAGGCTTGCCCACCAGTGCTGCTCCTGACGCAGCATCCCCCTGGCTACCAGCGGGCGTTTGTTGCCCTGGCGC
This sequence comes from Chloroflexota bacterium, assembly GCA_016210325.1. Lineage (GTDB taxonomy): Bacteria > Chloroflexota > Dehalococcoidia > Lucifugimonadales > HRBIN23 > JACQUK01. The sequence goes on along the minus strand of JACQUK010000120.1, from coordinate 5,933 downwards.
TCAGCGCCGCTGGGCTTCCAGCCTCCCGGTCTCTTCCTCCACAACGGCATCATCCAGCTTGGAGAACAGCGGCTCCGGCTTCGCCAACTGCTGCCTAGGCGGCAGGTCCTGGGCCTGCCATCCGGTCTGCTCCACGGCGCCGGTGAAGCCCAGCAGCTCATGGAGGCGCTGGCTGCTGAAGGGGAGGAAGGGGTATAGCGTGGTCTTCAGCGTGCAGAGGACCCTCAACGTCGTCCAAAGCGCCGTAGCGCAGGCGACGCGGTCCTCGCGGAACGACCTCCAGGGTGCTTTCACATCAACGTAGCGGTTGGCCGCCTGGGCCAGGCCCATGGACGCGTCCAGGGCCATGCGGAAGTTGCAGTGCTCCAGGTGGCGACCCGCATCCTCGGCGGCACGGTCGGCGCGCGCCAGTAGCTCCTGGTCGGTGCTGTCCAGGGCGCCCGGCTGCGGCACCCGGCCATCGAAGTTCCGGTAGGTGAAGGTAAGGACCCGGTGCGCCAGGTTGCCGTAGGTGGCCACCAGCTCATCGTTGTTGCGGCGGACGAACTCCCGCCATGAGAAGTCGGCGTCGCCCGTCTCCGGCATGGCCGCGGACAGGTAGTAGCGTAGAGGGTCGGGTGCGTAGCGCTCCAGGTAGTCCGGCAGCCACACTGCCCAGTTCTGCGAGGTGGAGAACTTCCGCGCCTCCAGCGTCAGGAACTCGTTGGCCGGCACATCGTAGGGGAGGCTGTGGTCGCTATAGCCCATGAGCATGGCCGGCCAGATGATGGTGTGGAAGGGGATGTTGTCCTTGCCGATGAAGTAGTAGCTACGGCACCCCTTGTCCTGCCAGAAGTCCCGCCAGCGCTCAGGCTGTCCGGCACGCTGTGCCCACTCCTTGGAGGCGGAAAGGTACCCGATGACGGCCTCAAACCACACGTAGAGGCGCTTGTGGGCGAACTCCTCTCCCTCCACCGGCACCGCCACCCCCCACTCGATGTCGCGGGTGATGGCCCGGTCCTGAAGGCCACTCTGCAAGAAGCCAATGGTGGAGTTGTACACGTTGGGCCGCCAGATGTCCTCCTTGGTCCTGGCCCACTCCAGCAGCCGGTCCTGAAAGGCGCTGAGCTTGAGGAAGAAGTGGGTGGTCTCCCGAATCACCGGCGGCTCGTCGCACAGGCGACACCGCATGCCCACCAGGTCCTGCGGGTTCATGGGCTTGCCGCAAGCCTCGCACTGATCGCCCCGGGCACGCGGGTTGCCGCAGTTGGGACAGGTCCCCTCTACATAGCGGTCGGGCAGGAAACGGCCCTGCTTCTGGCAGTAGGGCTGGCTCATCACAGCCTGGTACAGGTATCCCTGCCGCAGAAGGGAGAGGAAGATGTCGTGGGCCACCTGGCGGTGGTTGTCGGTGCCCGTGGTGGTGAAGAGGTCGAAGCCGATGCCCAGTCGCTTCCAGTCCTTCTGGAACAGGGCGTGGTACCGGCTTACCACCTCCTGGGGTGTGGTCCCCTCCTGCTCGGCCCGGATAGTGATGGGGGTGCCGTGCTGGTCTGAGCCGGAGACCATCAGCACCTCGTTGCCCTTGAGGCGGTGGTAGCGGGCGAAGATGTCAGCGGGCAGGTAGCAGCCCGCAATGTGCCCCAAGTGCAGGGGGCCGTTGGCGTAGGGCCAGGCCACCCCTATGAAGATGCGCTCTGGCATCGGGCCTTCCTTCCTGATAGCCTTGTACGAAGCGGGGTGTCGCCTTTCGTCAGATAGAGCATTGTAGCACACCCCGTGGGCGTTGCCACCTTGCTCGCAGACGTTGCATTGGTCGAGCGCCCCTGCCACAATGGCCCTATTGCCCGCCCCAGGGCGCCCTCGCGGAAAGGAGGAAGCTTGTGAAGAAGACCACCCAGGTCAAGCTCTCGCAAGAGACGGTCCGGCGCCTGGCCCGCCTGGCGCGGCTGAAGCTCCCCAGCGACCGCCTGCCGCAAGCCACCGAGCAGTTGCAGACGGTGCTCCAGCAGCTTGATGTGGTAGATCCCTCGGCCGTCAGGGATGCGGAGCCTGCCTTCATACGGCCGGTGCAGGAGGAGTGAGCTATGGAGCGTGACCAGTTGCCCTGGCTGACGGTGGCGGAGGCGGCCAGGCTCATTGAGGGAAAGGCCATTTCCCCAGTGGAGCTGACTCGCGCGGTGCTGGACCGCATCGAGAAGGCCGAGAGCAAGGTTAACGCCTACATCACCGTGCTGCGGGAGCGAGCGCTGGAAGAGGCCGCCCAGGCTGAGCGGGAACTGGGCCGCGGGGCACGACGCGGGCCGCTTCACGGCATCCCGCTGGCCGTCAAGGACCTCTTCTACACCCGAGATGCGCGCACCACCTGCGGCTCCAAGGTCCTGGCCGACTGGACGCCCGACTACGATGCTACCTGCGTGGTGAAGCTGCGCGAGGCGGGGGCCGTCCTGGTAGGGAAGACGAACCTGCACGAGTTCGCCGCTGGCTCTACCACCAACAACCCCCACTTTGGCCCTACGCACAATCCCTGGGACCTTGAGCACATCCCTGGAGGCTCCAGCGGCGGCTCCGGCGCGGCCGTGGCAGCGGGGCTGGCACTGGCCGCCCTGGGCACAGATACTGGCGGCTCCGTCCGCTCGCCATGCTCCCAGTGCAGCCTGGTGGGGCTCAAGCCCACCTATGGTCTGGTGAGCCGCTATGGAGTCTTCCCGCTGAGCTGGTCCCTGGACCACGTGGGCCCCATGGCCCGCACCGCCGAGGACTGCGCGCTGCTCCTCCAGGCCCTGGCGGGGCATGACTCCCAGGACTCATCCTCGGCCGACCTGACGGTCCCCAACTACGGGGCAGCCCTGGCGGGTGGCGTTCGAGGGCTGCGGGTCGGGGTGCTGGGGGAATACCTGGAGCAGGCAGACCAGGAGGTGGCGGACCTGGTAACCAGGGCGGTGGGTGTCCTGGAGGAGCTGGGTGCCCATACGGAGGCGGTGGCGCTGCCCCAAGCGCGGGAGTACGCCGCTGCTGCGGGCAACACCATCTCCTGGTCGGAGGCGGCCTCCATCCACGAGGAGTGGCTGCGCAGCCGTCCCCAGGACTACGGCGAAGACGTCCGAGCGCGTTTCCGGTTGGGCGCCATGCTGCTGGCGGGCCACTACCATCGGGCACAGCGCCTCCGCACCCTGGTCCAGCGAGAGATGTCCGGGGTGATGCAGCGCTTTGACGTGCTGGTATCGCCCACCAACCCCATCCCGTCGCCACGGATTGGGGAGCAGGTGGTGAAGCTGCGCGGGCGCGAGTACCCTATCTTCGGCCCCAAGGCCACTATGCCCCGCTTCACGCGGCTCTTCAACCTCACCGGCCAGCCGACGGCCAGTGTGCCCTGCGGCTTCACGGCGGACGGGCTGCCTGTAGGAATGCAGGTCGCTGGTCGGCTCTTCGAGGACGCTATGGTGCTGCGGGTGGCCCACGCCTACCAGGGGGCCACCTCATGGCATACGCGGCGTCCGCCGATTTAGCCCAGCGCGTTCAAGGCGTGCGCAGTCAAGAAACAGGAGGTGTCACGTGCTCAAGAAGCTGTCATTCTTCAGCGTGGCGGTTCGCAGCCATTCCCAGGCTATCGAGGACTACCGCAAGCTCCTTGGCGTGGAGGTCATGCGCCCCATCACTCCTTCGCCCCAGTACGGGTTCAAGAGTGTCTACCTGGGTAACGGCAAGGACGCCTTCATCGAGCTGCTGGAGCCCACCGACCCCAAGAGTCCGGTGGCGCGTTTCCTGGAGCGCCACGGCGAGGGGGTCTACCTGGTGGGATTCCAGGTGGATGACCTGCCCGCTGCGGTGCAGCACGTCCGGGCCGCCGGCGGCGTGGTGACGGGCCTCCCAGAGGGGCGGGAGGCCGATGCCTCCACCAAGATGGTGTGGGTGCACCCCAGGAGCGCCCACGGCGCCTTCATTGAGATGAACCGGGGGGAGTAGCCGGCTGAGCCATAAGCTCATGGCCCCCGTTCGTGGTGAGTCCCGACTTTCGGGACTTGCCGAAGGCCGCCTGAGCAATTCAACGTTCCTCTGACCCAGGAAACCAGCGCAACCTCGGTGGCCTGCCCCAGTCTTCGGGGGGCAGGCCACCCCAGGGGCGCTTTCGCCGTGCGAACGCCAAACCCCTCTTTGGTCACCTCTTCGCTTTCGCGCTCTTTGAGTTGGCTTCGAAAAGCTTGAGGACTTGCTCGCGCAGGTGGCGTTGTACAATGGTCTATTCAGGCTCACAAGACGCAGTTACATCGCCCAGGTCGCTGCAACCCGGTGCTCTGCCACAGGGCCTTCTCTTCCAGACAGAGGGCAAGCTCTAGATCAGGACGCAGGCGCCGTGCGGTGTCGATAACCAGCGAATACGCCGTGTGTCGAAACTCTCTGAAATAGCGTGCCCTTCCATCCCCTGTTCTTGGCGCACCGTTGGCGATATGAGTGGAAATGGCGTTGTCTGCCCCCATCTTCCGCTCCATGAGCATGCGCGCGCTTCGATAGATGCAAACACCACCCAAGGTGAGTCGCTGGATGGGGACGGTCTCGACTAGGCGTCGAGTGAACGCGGCATACACATTCTCCCAGTCTTTGATGGGTATGATTGGCATCATAATGGCGCGCACGGGGTAGCCACGTTCGGCAACGCGGCGCATGGCTGCCAGCCGCTCATCTATGCTGGGAACATTCTCCTCAAAGACGGCAGATACCTCCGGAGGGTTGATGCTCCAGGAGAGAATGGTGTGCTCCCGGTGCTCCAGCCCCAACAGCCGGTCCACATGGGCGCTCTTGGTGAGGAGGGTCAGACGTGCCAGGGGATGCTCGGCGAAGAAGGGGACCAGTACGGTGGAGTAGGCTGTCAGAGGGTCCAGGGCCAGGGGGTCTTGGAGCTTGCCGAGGTAGAAAGGAGTGGGCTTTCCACGACGCCTAGCGATCTGGTCGATGTTGCCCAACATCTCCGGGATGTTAACGTAAACCTTGACTGCTGGAAAGAACTTGACACCTGTCGTTCCGCCAAGGTAGCAATACTTGCAATCGTAGGGGCAGAAGCCATAGGGAGAAAAGTGCCAGTAGTTAGGGCATACGATTCCTGACTCCTGGCTGAACCGCACTGCCGCCTGGAGCTCCCCGAAAACGAGGAGGTGCTTGCCGCGCCGGTGCCGGGCAAGGGCATCGCTCTCGTCCAGTTGTATACGGTTGTGGGGGGTATTCAAGCATTCCCTGACCTCAGCCTCCGGGTAGACGGCGCAAATTCGTTCTATAAATCGTCTGCGCTCCGGCGTAGCCACGCTGCCCTTCGTCAGGTAAATTCGGGAAACTTCAAAGTGAGCTGGCCGAAAGGGCTTGTACTCCGTCGGCAACGATGCTCTGGACACGGGCTCACCGAACAGGCCTATTTGGCGGTTGATATGCTCCATCATGATGTCCTTTGCGTTCATCTTCCCGAATCAGGAAGCCGCACTGCCATGCCACCGGTGAGGGTCTCCCACCGCTTCACGATCACATCGCAATAAGCCGGACTAGCCTCCATCACATGGGCTCTTCGAGCGCTTTTCTCGGCTGCAATCAGTGTGGTGCCCGAGCCGCCAAAGGGCTCCCAGACGTTGTCTCCGCTCCCAGTGTATGCCTGAATGGAACGATATGGGATTTCCACGGGACATACGGCCGGGTGCCCAAAATGCTCTACTTGGTGGATTACTGCTGGTATCTCCCAAACGTCGGACTGGTATCTCGACATGTATTGCTGACCATCCCGTGTCATTCTTGGCATTGGGCCTGGCTTCTGGTAGACGAGAAGGGCCTCCCACTCTAGAGCTGGATAGTAACATGCGTTGCGCAGGATATGGGCGTTCCTGGGTATGGCGTAATTAGCCCCGGTCTTTTTCCATATGATGGTATCCAAGTACAGGAACCCAGTTTCCTCAAAGAGCCTGGAGTGATGACTG
>JACQUK010000115.1 GCA_016210325.1 Chloroflexota bacterium | reverse complement strand
GGCTGCGGGGACTCGTTCTTCTCGGGCTCTAACGTGGCCGCTAGCGTCTCTGCCAGCTCCTCAGGTCCGGAAGGGTCGGGCCAGGGTCGGGCGCCCTTTTGCAGGAGCGCTGCCAGGCCCTTTTCGGTCACCCCGTCGGAACGGACATACACCGGGACGAAGCGCAGCTTCTCCAACTGCTCCACAGCGCCGGCCCAGGTCCCGCCCGTTTCAAAGCTGGAGCTCACCACTAGCGCGGCATCCGCAAGGGCGTATATCAGTTTGTTCCTTTGCATGGCCTGGCCTACGCTGAACCCCGCCAGGGGGTCGTAGGGACAGACAAGGACCAGGCGCTCGTCCATGAGGAACTCGCGCGTCTCGTGGGCCAGAGCAGTCCGCTCCAGGCTATCGGACAAGACGCCCACCACCCGCCCGCCGACCTGCAGGGCGCCGCGCATGGAAGCCTGGTCAATGCCCCTGGCGGCCCCCGAGACCACCGTGCAGCGGGCCCGGGCGGCGAGGCGACCGACGTCCTCCGCGTACTCGAGGAGGGCCTCGCTCACATCCCTGGAGCCAACGACAGCCAACCCTCCGGACTCCAGAATGGCAGGCTCGCCGCAGCCGTACAGTATTGCGGGCGCGCCATCCTTGAGACGGGCGCGCAGCCGGCCCGGATACTCGGGGTCCAGCCGGCTTGCCACCCAGATGGAGCGCGTCTCCCACCGCTCCAGGGCCTGGCTGAGCAGGAAACCCCGGCCCAGCAGCTTCTCCAGGCGGTCGCGGTCAACCACGGTATGGCACTTTCCCTGGAGTTCATTGGCCTCCGGGCCCAGCAAGTCAGCCGGCTCGCGCTGGTCGTCGGCGAGGCAGCGCGCCAGCCGGTTGAACTCGCCGGGAGTCAGCAACCGGGCTTCTCGCTCCCCGCGCCCCAGCGTGAGGGGCGCCGTCAGCAACAGGACCGCCTGAGTGTTGAGAGAGACCACCCCGCTCATCGTCTGTGCCCCGTATTGGCCAGGACCACAGGGAATACGTCGCCAGCACCGCGAGACCTGAGCAGCCACGCGGCGATGGTGAGCGTCCACCCGGAATCCACCATGTCGTCCACCAGGAGCGCCGGACCTCGGGGCAATGTTCTGGCGTTCACAGCCAGCGAACCATCAACATTGCGGGCCTGCTGGCTATTATTGGCCATATCCTTTTGGGGTGGGCGCTCGTCGGTCTTGTCCAGCACCCCGTGGAAGGGCAGGCCGAGGCTGTCCGCCAGGCGCCGGGCGAAGTCCGGGACCAGGCCAGGATGGCGGCGAGACGGGATGCAGGTGACCCAGGTGGGAGTGGGCCCGGGATCCCAGGTTCGCACCATCTCGGTGCAGGCCGTGACCAGTTCATCGCTGTAGCGACTTTGAACGTATTTGCCCCGGCGGACGGACTCGCCCCAACCGGAGTCGCCCCAGCGGCACAGCGCCCTGCCCGGCCGGGCTTGCCGGTCGGGTTCGATCCGCCCACGCAGCCCCAGATGAGGCAGGCCGCCCGCTGGCCATAGCGCACGCGGCGGGATGACCAGGCTGGACCGGTCCAGGAACTCCGTCGCCTGCCTCACCAGGTCGGGGTCCGCCGTTGCGGGTAGAGGAGGCGCCGTGGCGGGCCAGACCCGGCTGGGGTCTCCGTCCAGGGCCCGCACCAGGAACTCCATGTGCCCCGAACCCAGGTCTACGTAGTTCTGCATCTGTTCCTGCTCCTGCCGTCGCATCGTGGTCAGGCGGTCCGCTCGTTTCCAGAAGCCTTCACCCAACCGGGCCGGCGTCAGCAGCCATTTCGAGCCCTGCTGCACCAGGGGCGCCGGCGACTCTAGAGAAAGGAGCTCCAGGGTTTTGGCCACCCGGTCCCGGCTCACGTTGACCCGGGCCAGCAGCTCGGGGATGGAGAGGCCTTCCGCGGCGGCGCGTAACGCTGACAACACCTGCTCCGCCTCTTGTCGCGTGGGGAAGGCGGTGGTTATGAAGTAATCTGTTATGTCTGTCTCTTCCACGCCGCTGAGCAGCACACCATAAGCCACGTCTAGAGCCCGTCCGGCCCGCCCCACCTGCTGGTAGTAGGCGATGACCGAGCCCGGCGCCTGGTAGTGGACGACGAAGCCGAGGTCGGGCTTATCGAAGCCCATGCCCAGCGCCGTGGTGGCCACCAGCGCCTTGACCCTGTTCCCCAGCAACGCGTTTTCCAGCTCTGGTCGGCGTTCGCCGGTGTCCCCGGTGTAAGAGGCCACGTTTAAGCCCCTGGACTGAAGCCACTCGGCGACCCTCTCGGCGTCCTGGACAGTTAGCGTGTAGATGATCCCGCTTCCTGGCAACCCAGGGACTTGCTCGGCCAGCCACGCCAGGCGCTCAGGCTCGCTGGGCAAGCGGATGGTCTGGAGCCGCAAGGAAGGGCGGTCCAGGTCGCCACGGGAGACCATGAGCTTGGGGCCTAACACTTCTGCCAGGTCATCGGTCACGCGATGGTTGGCGGTAGCCGTCGTTGCCACCAGTCTCAGGTTGGGGGGCAACGCCCGTACCGTGCGCTCGATCAGCCGGTAGTGCGGGCGAAAATCATGGCCCCAGTCCGAGATGCAGTGCGCCTCGTCTATGACGAGAAGGCCGACCCTGGCCGCCACGGTGGCCAGGACCTCGGCGCGGAACCGCTCGCTGGCCAGGCGCTCCGGGGAGATGAGCAGGATGTCCACGGCGTTGTCGCGGACCGCCGTCTCCACCTGCGCCCACTCTTCCCTATTGTCGGAGTTGATGGTGGCCGCCCGGACGCCCATCCGTTCGGCGGCGGCAATCTGATTGCGCATGAGCGCCAGTAAAGGGGAGATGAGCAACGCCGGCCCGGCGCCTTGCTCCCGGAGAAGCTTGGTGGCGATGAAGTAGACCAGGCTCTTCCCCATCCCGTCCTCTGCACCAGAAGCAGGCGGCCCTTGCCCTCGACAACGTGGCGTATGGCTTCCTCTTGGCCCTCCCGAAAGGCAACTCCCGGGTTGCCGGTGATAGCGGCCAGCAGTTGCTGAGACCGTTGTGGGTCATAGGCCATGCCTTGGCCTCCAATACGGCGAAGCCATCGGGCCCACGACAACATGGCTGTCAGAGAATCAGTCGGGAACGGCCGCCCGCATCGCCCGCGGCCCTACTTCCCGGCAACCTCCCCTATCCGGCCCAGCGCCTCCTCGATGTCTCCCGCCGTTATGCCGTAATGGGTCACGAAGCGCATCTTGTTGCCCTCGAAGACGCCGGCCTTCACTCCCTTCGCGCCCAGCTTCGCAGCCAGGTCCTCCACCTTCATTCCTCTGATGCCGATGCGGACGATGTTAGTCTGTACGGCTTCAGGCTCTATGTCGAACACCGGGAACCGGGCCAGGCCCCGGGCCAGGAACTGGGCATTCGCGTGGTCCTCGGCCAGACGGGGTATCATGGTCTCCAGGGCGACAATGCCGGCGGCGGCGATGATGCCTGCCTGTCGCATGCCGCCGCCCACCATCTGGCGGTTCTTGCGCGCCCGGGCGATGAAGTCCCGGCTGCCGCACAGGACCGAGCCTACGGGACAAGAAAGGCCTTTGGACAGGCAGAAGGTCGCCGAGGTCGCGTCCTTCGCCAGGTCGGCTGCTTTGACGCCCAGATAGACAGCGGCGTTGAAGATGCGGGCGCCATCCAGGTGGACCGGAACGCCGTAGCGTCGGGCCACGTTGGCCACCGCAGCGGTCTCTTGTACGGTGAGGACGCCGCCTCCGCAGCGGTTGTGAGTGTTCTCCAGGCATATGAGGCCGGTTACGGGGTAGTTGGCTCTGGCCGGTCGGATGGCCAGCTCAACGTCGGCGGGGTCCAGGCGGCCCCGGCTGTCGTTCATGACCGTCCGAATTTGAGCGCCGGCGACTCCGGCGTGGGCGGCCACCTCATGGTGAAACATGTGGGCCTCGTGGCCCACGATGACCTCGTGGCCGCGCTGGCAATGGGTCATGACTGCCACCAGATTGCTCATGGTGCCGCTGGCGACGTACAGCCCGGCTTCTTTGCCCAGGAGCGCCGCCGCCATCTCCTGGAGGCGATTGACCGTTGGGTCTTCCCCGTAGCCGTCGTCGCCTACCTCGGCCCGGGCCATGGCCTCACGCATGGCGGGCGTGGGATGGGTGACGGTGTCACTACGCAGGTCAATGATGTTCACAGGTTAGCTCCTTGTTCAGAATAGGACCCGGCAGAAGGACCCCCTCAAGTCCCCCTTCGTAAGGGGGACGCAGTAGATACCCTGGCGGCGAACCTGTGAAGTCCCCCCTTTGGCAAGCTCAGGGCAGGCTCTTTAGAAGGGGGACCACAGGTGGGTAGTGGCTCACGCCGGCCTCGCGGCTGGAACCACAAGGGATGGAAATGTCATTCCGGCCCCGGAGCCGCAATCCAGGGACTGGGCAAGACATCTCGACAGCTCGCCCTCCCCGATTCGGCATCGGGGCGCTTCCGCGGGAATGACATGGAACACGCATCTTAGTTGGAATAGCACCCATGTCACCCACACAGCGCGGCAACGCTAGGGCGAGTCCTCGCATTCCCCATCCCTCGTTCCCTGTTCCTCCCCCTCACCCCTGAGTCTCGTAGCATACGACTCGCAGGACGCCGATGGTGGCGCCGGTGCTGTCGGTGGTAGCTACGTCAGACACGGAGACGACGCGAGTAGCGTTGTTCTGGGCCAGAAACTGGGCCACTTCATCGTCGAGATGCGCCAGCTCGCGGGCGGTCTGCAGGACTTTGAGAGGCGAACTGAAGGTCTTGACCTTGAACATAGCGTTACCCCCTTGGGC
>JACQUK010000114.1 GCA_016210325.1 Chloroflexota bacterium | reverse complement strand
CCGGTCAATCGCTGCGGTAATCGTCATATGGACCTCCTGCCGGCCGATACCCAATCTAGCATCGCGGGCAACCCATGTCAACTGTTCCAGCGTCCCATGGCACAATAGGACGCTCCGTGCCCATTGAATAGGACGAAACAGCCATGCGTCCGCCTTCTGTTCCAGTGTATCCTGTGTACAGGCCCCGAGGTATTTGGCGTCATCGAGGCCGGGTCAGTTGGGAACGCGATACTACTTCGGGGATAGCTCTCTGTCACACCGGCCGCGACGTTAGAGGAGGTGCTTGGTGAACAGGACGAGGGAAGCGTCATTGAGGGTGATTGTCGCCTCGGAAGACCCTGAGCTAGGCAACCAGATTACCCGATTGGTCGAGCGGGAGCACGGAGTCAAGGTAGTCGAGCAGGTCCACAATGCCGTGGAGGCTGTGGCCAGGGCCAGAGCCCTGAGGCCGGAGGCGACTCTGGTCGACCCTTACTTGCCCTACCGCTTCGGGGTAGACGGCGTTCCGCTTTCGCGCATGAGCGGGCTGGACGTGGCGTTGGGCGTGGCCGAGGAGCTACCTGGCAGCACGGCCATTTTACTTTCCAGCGCGGATGCGCCCCTTTCCTGGCCCTACAGCCCAGACGCAAAGGCCGAATTGTGCCGCTACACGGACGGTTTCTGCGTCCCGCTGAGCCTGAGGCAGCTTCAACTGGAGACGACACCCAACGAGAGGGTGGTCTTTGCCAACGTCTGGGCGGAAGAAACGCCGCCCCCTGGCAGCAAGGCCATAGAGCTCAGCGACAAACTGCTGGTTTGGGGTGCGATGGCACTCGTTGTCGGATTCGGGCTGGTGGTGACCTGGGTTTTGGCCATTCCCGGCATTGCACTGGGAGGTGGAGGATTGGTGGCGGTGCTGCTTGGATTCGCTATCAAGGGGGCAGTCAAATGCTTCCCTGGGTTGGCCTGCCAAAGCGATACGTCGGAAGAGCCGGAAAGGGGGTGGAAGCATGGAACACAAACAAGTGCTCAGGACATGCCAGGTTTTTGAGGACCTTGATGAGGCCCAGGCCGGCAAGATAGGCGGACTATGTCGGATGGAGGAGTATGAAGCAGGCGCCGCTATCTTCACCGTGAACGGGCCGGCGAAGGACGCTTATGTGCTCGAAGCTGGCAAGGTGGCGTTGCAAATGAAGCTCCCCCGTTCCCTGGGCCAACAGGGAGGAAGAGTCACAATCGACATCGTCACTCCATCCGAGCTCTTCGGCTGGTCCGCGTGCGTGGAAGCGCACTCGTACATGCTGACGGCTGTCTGCCTGGAGCCCACCAAGGTGCTGGCTATCGACGGAACCGGGTTACGGTCTATGCTCACAGGCGACCACGACATCGGGTACCTGGTGCTTGAGAGCCTCATCAAGGTCGTCGCCCGGCGTCTGGACGAGGCCAGGCAACTGCTGATCAGCGAGCGGCAGCTAGGACTGGTCTGAGACAGCAGCCCGGGATACATGGCGGGCAGCGTCGCAGACTGGCCGGGCCCGCCTGTATTAGGAGATGGGGAGTCATGGAGAAAAGGCCGGGCCGGTATTGGGTCGAGGTCCCCGGTACAGACTACTATCGGAAGCTCATCAATTGCCAGAACGCCTGCCCGGTGCACACCAGCGCCCAGGGGTATATCAACGACGTGGCCGACGGCAATAACGAAAAGGCCTACGTCCGGGCCAGGCAACCGAATCCCCTTGCTTCTACGTGTGGCCGCGTGTGCAACGCGCCCTGCGAGGCAGCCTGCCGGCGGGCAACTTTCGACGCGCCTGTGGCCATTAGAGCGCTAAAGCGGTTCTCCTGCGAGCGCCATGGGGTCGAAGCGAAGACCCACCTCCCGTTGGCGAGAGAGCTAGGGGCCATTGGCGTAGGGCTGCTGGGGAGCACGGGGACACGGAATGACAATACAGTAGAAAGCTTCACTGCGCTGTCCCAAGTTAGGGGACGGATCAACGGGCTACCGAGGGGTACCTTAGCCAGGGTCGCCGTTGTGGGGGCCGGCCCGGCCGGCCTGACTGCCGCCCACGACCTCGCCCTCATGGGCTACCCGGTGACCGTTTACGAGGCTGCTTCCGTCCCAGGAGGCATGCTCCGGCTTGGCGTGCCGGCGTATCGCCTGCCCCGGGACCTGCTGCGAGCAGAGGTTGAAGAGGTCATCGACTTGGGCGTGGAGCTCAAGTGCGACAGGCGCCTCGGCCGCGATTTCACGCTCCGCTCGTTACAAGAGGAGGGCCATAGAGCCATCTTCCTCGCCGTGGGCGCCCACAAAGACCAGGAACTCACGATGGAGGGGTGCCATCTGGATGGGGTCATCGGAGCCGTGGACTTCCTGCTCAACGCAAACATGGGCTACCGCACACGGCTCGGAGAGAAAGTAGTGGTCATCGGCGGGGGAAACGTAGCTGTGGACGCGGCTAGGTCCGCGGTACGGTTCGGCGACGAGGCTACCCTGGATGCCTCGCGCGCCGCGTTGCGCCTGGGCGCTCGCGAGGTTTCGATAGTGTACCGCCGTTCCCGCGACGAGATGCCGGCCAAGGTTTCTGAAGTCGAGGAAACAGAGCGAGAGGGCATCCGTTTCGTATTCCTCGCCGCCCCGAAAAGGATACTTGGAAGAAACGGCGCAGTATGCGCCATCGAGTGCCGGCGGGTAGTGCTGGGCGAGGCGGACGCAAGCGGCAGGCGGTTGCCGATCGCGCTGCCAGGAAGTGAGTTCACCATCGAGGCCAGTTCCGTCATCCTGGCCATCGGACAGACGCCCGATTTGTCCTTCCTCCAGGAGGGGGACGGCGTCAGCGTCACGCGTTCCGGTACCATCTCGATCGACCCGGACACGCTGGCGACGACCGCTCCCGGTGTGTTCGCCGGCGGCGACGTGGCCTTCGGACCACGCATAATCATCGAAGCGGTGCGTGACGGACACAGGGCAGCCAGGTCCATTCACGAATACGTGCAGGGCAGGCCGCTCCGGGTGCGCTGCCAAAGCTGGATGGCGCCGATAAGGCTCGAGGACCTGGACAGCTTCGGCCGGTTGGACATTGCCCGGGAGGAGCCGCCTACACTGCCCCTGGACCGCAGGACGGGCATCGCCGAAACCGAGCTCGCTTACTCCCCGGAAGCGGCCCGGGAGCAGTCGTCGCGATGCCTGCGCTGCAACGTGCAGACCGTCTTCAACGGCGACTTGTGCGTCCTCTGCGGGGGCTGTGTCGATGTCTGCCCGCAGAACTGCTACAAGATGGTAAGCCTGGATGCCATCGAAGGCGACGAGAAGCTGCAGGCCCTGGTACGGGCGAGATACGGCCTGCCGTTAGATAGGTTCCACGAAGGTCAGGAGTCTGCGGACCTGGCAACAGCCTTGATCAAGGACGAGGCGCGCTGCGTGCGCTGCGGCCTTTGCGCCAAGCGCTGCCCCATGGGCGCGATCACGATGGAATCCTTTTGGTACCAGGAAGAGCTGCTGCCAGCAAACGGGGATAAAGAAGCGGCGGGCCTCTTGG
>JACQUK010000119.1 GCA_016210325.1 Chloroflexota bacterium | reverse complement strand
GGCAACATGGACACCGCCATCACCATCCGGACCATCGTGCTGAAGGACGGCGTGGCCTATGTGCAGGCGGGCGGCGGCATTGTCTACGACAGCACGCCTTCTGGGGAGTATGAGGAGACGCTGCACAAGGCCCGGGCGTTGCTGAGGGCCATTGACCAGGCGGAAGGTGGAGGCTAAGGCTTCCTTTCCCGTGCTACTCTTTGGGTTGCTCCAGAGCCGATGGGCAGGGTACTACCACTACTACCTCGGTGCCTTGGCCGGGCCTGGTGTTAATGGTGCAGGTACCCTTGAGGATTTCCGCCCGCTTTTGCATACTGTACAGGCCGGTGCTGTGCCCCACCGTGCTCCGTTTTGCAAGGGCGGAGTCAAAGCCCACGCCCCAGTCGCGCACACCCATCATGATCCGCCCATTTTCGTACGTCAGGTCTACCTGCACCCGGGCTGACCTGGCGTGCTTTTTCACGTTGATGAGGGCCTCGTGAGCGATACGGTAGAGGCCAATCTCGATTTCTCTGGGGAAGCGCAGCCTTGGAGCGTTGAACTGTATGCTGGCCCCCGTCTCCTCCTCGAGCCGCTTCATCTCTTGACGCAGCGTGGCCACCAGGCCCAGCTCATGGAGGGGGGCCGGAGTAATGCTGTTGCTGAGCTCCCGTGCCTCTCGAATAGCCTCGCGTACCATAGCTGCCGCCCGCCCAACCAGGGGCCGCGCCTCTTCTGGCCTGGAGACAGCTAGCTTGTCGTAGGTCTGAAGGAGCTGGAAGGCCGCCACCAGGTTCTGCGTCACCCGGTCGTGCAGCTCAATGGAAATCCACTCCCGCTCCGCTTCCTGTGCCTCAACTGCTAGCCGGGCAAAGTTCTCCGCGTTTGGCACCGGGCGCTGCGGGTCGCCGTTGAGGCCGGCCTGGGTCAGGTGTGCTTCAACCAAGGTCCTTGCCACCTCTGCCAGGTTGATCTGGCTCTCCGCACCCTCCTCGCCAGCGACACAGGGGAACTCCAACAGGAGGGCACCGACCATTCGTCCCTGGACCTGTATGGGTGCTCCAATGCAGCACGTATGCTGCCCAGAGACCTGGCACGGGCCGTCCGGGGTGCACGGCCGCACCAACGTTTGGAACTGGTGCACGACTGCCTGGGCAAACACCCCATCTGAGGGTTGCCGGTGCACATCGGCCAGTGGAGCAGCAGTATCTGGGAAGCTAAACACCTGTTGGATGTCTAGGAACCTGGCGGAGGCCGCTCCAAGGCCCTCCGCAATCAGCGAGAGGAGCTCTTCAACAGTAGGGCAGGGCTGGGCCATCGCCAGGAGGAGCCACAGCCTTTTTTCTCCTAATGCGTTTTTAGCATACGAATTTTTTTTTGTCAAGAGCAATAGCGAGGCTACCCCTTAGCCTCTTTCCTCCAAGAATTGCCCAGATTAATGGGACTTATCTTGACTGCAATAGATCGCTGCTCCCACGCTGGACTACGGCCTCTCTCGCCCGGAATTGCCATGAAAAATGAGACTAGTTGTTACCCATGAGAGGCAAGATTACCACACTGGGTCATGACCGCTTTCGCCCTCGGCCTGAATGGTAGGCAAAGCTCAACTGTTTTCAGGCGCACCTCACATGTTGGCTGCGCACAGGGGCAAAACGCAATAGTGCTTGGGGACTAGTGCAGTTGCACCTGCCCGCTCAGGGTCCTACAGTTGTCCTTGTGGGTACCCAAGGGGGATGAGGCGGGCCAGTGCGGGCGGATGGGTTGAACACTGAAAGACCCTACTTGCCCTGCCAGGCACCGTGGTTGTCCTGTGGCAGGCCCGTAGCTATAATGGGCTGAGGTTGCGAAGGAGGCCCGGTGCCGAGACCCCTGACCATTGCCATTGATGGCCCGGTAGCCGCCGGCAAGACGGTGGTGGGCCGGCTGTTGGCCCAACACCTGGGGTACAGCTTTCTGGACACCGGCCTCCTGTACCGTGCGGTGACCTGGGTGGTGCTACAAAAGCGCATCTCGCTGGAGGACGCTGGAGCGCTGGGGTGGCTGGCGGCTTCGGCCAATATCCAGGTGGCTGGCCTGGCCAGCCATGAACATCGGGTGCTGGTGGATGGCCAGGACGTTACGCCCTACCTGCGCCGTCCGGAGGTCGAAGCGGCGGTGTCCCAGGTGTCCGCTGTGCCCGCGGTGCGCCGGGCCCTGCTGCCCCAGCAGCGGGCTATTGCCCAATTGGGTGGGGTGGTCCTGGCCGGGCGGGACATTGGCACGGTGGTGTTGCCTGACGCTGACTTGAAGGTGTTCCTGGAGGCCTCGCCCGCCGAGCGGGCCAGGCGGCGTCTCCAGGAGCTTGAGGCGAAAGGACAGGGTGGGTCGGTCACAGCGGTGCAAAAGGAGGTGGAGCGGCGGGACCGGCTGGACGCCGAGCGCGCCACCAGCCCACTGGTCCCCGCCCCAGATGCGCACCGCATCAACACGGATGGTCTCAACGTGGAGCAGGTGGTGGAGCGCATCCTGGCGCTGGTGGACTGCTGAAGGGCTTGTCACCGGCGCCAGGGGCCGCGCAATCTGAGGGGGAGAGCATGGCCCACGCTACGTACTCGGTCTCGAACTTCCTGTTGAAGGGGGCCTTGCGGGCCTTCGCCCACTGGGAAGTGGAGGGCAGGGAGAACGTCCCGCCCTTTGGTCCCCTCATCGTGGTGGCTAACCACCAGAGCAACCTGGACCCTCCGCTGCTGGGGGTCAGCATCCCTCGGCGGCTGCGCTACATGGCCAAGCGAAAGCTGTTCAAATCGCTATTCGGCACCTTCTTGCGGGCCTATGGGGCAATGCCCCTGGACCTCGACGGACGGGATGTAGCAGCCCTCCGGGGGGCGCTGCACCTGCTATCGTGCGATGGCGCCCTGGTGCTATTCCCCGAAGGGCACCGCTACCCCGGCCAGGGTATGCACCGCGCGTCGCCGGGCGTGGCCTACCTTGCCCTGAAGTCCCAAGCTCCAGTCCTCCCGGTGGGCATCACTGGCACCGAGCGCATAGGGCCCATCTGGCGGGTGGTCTTTCCAACTGGCCACCTGCGGGTCCGCATCGGCCAGGCCTTCACCCTCCCGGCCATAGAGGGGAAGCTCCCTCGGCAGCAACTGGAAGCCCTGACAACCATGATCATGCAGCGGGTGGCGGCGCTCTTGCCACCTCAGTACCAGGGGGTGTACCGTCTGCCTGAGACCAGTCCTGCCAGGCAGTAGCGGCAATCCGGAAACACCTTTTCGACCCGCGCTTGAAGACTGGCCTTTCTGTGGAAGGGCGGGGGCATGATGCAGCACTCTTTAGGGTGCGGTGCCCGGGCAGTCGGGAGAGAGCTTCTTGAAGGAGGTCAACCGGCGTGACGACGCAGCATACCGCGAAGTTCGGGATTTACCTCAACCGGCAAGACGGCCAAGTGGTGCGCATCACCTCTCCGTACTGGTTCCCTGAGCCTCCCGACTGGATGCTGGTGACCAACGAGGTCAACGCTACGTTGCTGAAGGTCCGCCAGCTTGTCAAGGAGAACAACCTCTACTCTAAGCCCGATGAGGTCCGCTGGGGCCAGATACCCCTGCGGGACTAGCCGGGCACCAGGGCCACGCGGCCGAAGGTGCGCTTCTCCAGCATCGCCTGGCAGGCTTCCAGGGCTGCCTCCAGTGGGAAAGTCTGGGAGACAACAGGCTGGACCCGGCTAAGCTGCACCATGCGGGCCACGTCTGCCAGGTGCTGCCGCGAGGTGCCTGAGACGCCGATGATCCTGGCGTCCTTGAACAGCACCTCGGCAGGGCTGATAGTCACCGTCCCACCCTGGACATCTCCCACCAGCGCCATGCGCCCGAACTGGGCCAGCGCCGTCCAGCACGCCTTGAAGGCGATGGCCCCCAGGGGGTTCAGGACCAGGTGGCAGCCGTAGTCCTCCGTCAAGGCCAGGGCAACCTCACCGAAGTCCAGGTCTGGGGCGAACAACACCTCGTCAGCCCCAAGGGAACGGAGTTGCTCCACCTTCTCCTCGGAGGTGGTGACGGCCAGGACGCGCGCCCCCAGGGCGCGGGCCAGTTGTACGGCGTGGACGCCCAGGCCGCCGCCAGCACCGGTCACCAGGGCTGTCTCCCCGGCGCGCAGCCCGCCGGCGTCTCGCAGGGCGTGGAGGGCCACCCCCATAGGGCAGCCGAAGACGCAGGCCTTTTGCAGGTCAACGCTCTCGGGCAGAGGGACCAGGGCCAACTCGCTGACCCTGGCGTACTGCGCGAACCCGCCGTCGGCGCCGTGGCCGATGCCCACCCCACGGAGGCAGCGGTGCTCGCGGCCGGTGCGGCAGTGGACGCAGTTGCCGCAAGGCTCCGTGAGGATGGAGGCCACCCTGTCCCCTGGCGAGAGGGAGGTGACCAGTTGGCCTACCTCTTCCACCACGCCGCTGATCTCGTGGCCCAGGACCACCTGAGGCTTGACGCCGCGCCGCAGCACGCCGCGCATCACCAGCACGTCGTGGTAGCAGAGGCCACAGGCCGCCACCTGCACCAGGACGTCGTGGGGGCCCAGGGCCGGCGTGGGCACCTCCTTCAGTGCCAGGCGAGGGTTGGGGCCGGGCTCCTCTAGCACCAGGGCTTTCATCGCGGCTATTCCTTACGTTTTTCGCCATTATAAGCGCGCGGGATGGATGCCACAATGCGGGTATGGCTTCCTGTGCCTGCTCCGGCTTTTTCCCAATTGTGCAGGCCCAGATAGGCCCGTATAATCGCCTGAGGGAGGGACTGCTACTCTGGCCTATGGAGAGGGAGCGTCATGCGCGTGGGAGCCCACGTTTCGGCTGCGGGCGGGCTGGACAAGGCGGCGGACCGGGCCGTTGAGCTGGGCGCTGAGACTATCCAGGTCTTCGTCTCGCCGCCCCAGGGCTGGGCGTTCAAGCCACCGTCAGAGGATGTGGTGGCTGCCTTCAAGGCCAAGCTCCGCGGGGCGGACATCGGCCCCGTGTTCATCCACGCCATCTACCTGGTCAACCTGGGCTCGCCTTCTCCGGAGAACCTGGCCAAGTCGGTGGACTCGCTGACCAAGGCCATGAACACCGCCGCCCTGATCGGCGCTAGGGGGGTCATTTTCCACGCCGGAAGCCACAAAGGGCGGGGCTTCGAGGGCGTCCTGGACCAGGTGGTGAAGGCCATCCGCGAGGTGCTGGCCGGGTGCGCCCCTGGGCCGTCCCTGCTCATCGAGAACAGCGCGGGCATGGGCGAGCACATCGGGGCCAGCTTTGAGCAACTGGCCCGCCTGCTGGAGGCCGCTGGCAGCCCGCGCGTCAAGATATGCCTGGACACCCAGCATGCCTACGCCGCAGGGTACGATGTTGCCCACCCTGAGGGCCTCAACAAGGCTATGGGGGAGTTCAACCGGCTCATAGGGCTGGGCTACTTGGTAGCAGTCCACGCCAACGACTCCAAACGGGCCCTGGGCGACGGGGTTGACCGCCACGATAACATCGGCGAGGGGCACATCGGCTACGAGGGCTTCCAGACCATCATGGCCCACCCGGCCTTTCGCGACGTGCCGTTCCTGCTGGAGGTGCCCGGGACCGAGGGCAGCGGCCCGGACCGGCCCAACGTGGAGCGTCTCAAGGAGATCCGTGCGAAGGTTGGGGTGTCCAAGTAGCTGTGCTAGTGCATTTGACGCGGAAACAGTTCACCCGTCTGGTGCTGGAGGCGCTAGACTCGCTGCCGCCCCGCTTTCAGGAGGCCCTGGAGAACGTGACGGTGCTGGTGGCCGACTGGCCCAGGCCGGAGCAACTGCGGACCGCGGGGCTGGGGGGCCGCGGCGACCTGCTGGGCCTCTACGAGGGCATTCCTCAGGTCGAGCGTGGCTCCGGGTACAATATGGTGTTGCCCGACCGCATCACCATCTTCCAGCGGCCCATCGAGGCCGTCTGCGAGACCGTCGAGCAGGTTACGGAGGAGGTGCGGGCCACCGTGGTCCACGAGATCGCGCACCACTTCGGCTGGAGCGATGAGGAGCTGGCGGAGATGGGACGGTGAAGAGTCCCCGGTGCAGGTCTGTGGACCCCATTCTGCATCAGCCAGGGGTGGGCCGCATCCGAACTCGTCCCAACATGCTTCTCGGCACCCTGCGCTTCCACGGAATGGCGGGGGCATGATGCCGCCCCCTTCAGGGTGCGGTGCTCGGGCAATTGCGAGATAGCATCCCGAATCGCCGGCTGAGCCACTCACGGAGGAAAGCAAAGAACTCGTCGCGCACACCGCTTTCGAGCCAGGGATAGTGTCCGCAGCGCTCCCACTCCCGGTACTCGAGCTGTGGCAGATAGGGAGCGAGACTCTCCCTGATCATCGATCCTGGGTGGGGGTCGGCGGCGCCGTGCACCATGACGACGGGGGCATTGATTGCTGCAAAAGCCGCTGGGTAAACGCCCTGCTCCTGCAACCTCAGCATGTCCTCCCAGGTCTCCTGGTGGGCGCGCGCGTCGTACGTCGCGGCCTCGAGTTCGGTAGCAACGAGATCGTACGAGTAGAGTGGCAGAAACAGGTTGCCCAGCACGCCAAGCCGTTGGTCAGGGTCGGGGTATTCCTCCGCCAGGTGCTCCATGCGACGCCGCAGGCTATCGTCCATGCGCTGCTTGATGATTGCCCGCATGCGGTCTCGCGAAGCTAGATCGAAAGTTCCACACCCGATGAGGACGAGAGACGCCAGGCTGTCGGGGTGCGCCGCGGCGTAGGCGAGGGCGAGCATCGCGCCCCAGGAGTGGCCTACCAGGGCTGGTCGCGCCCCTTCACACTGCGATTTCACCAGCTCGTGCAAGTCCTCGACATGGCGGGCAACCGTGAGAGGGCCATCGCCACTGCCGCGCTGCATCGGCTCCAGGACGCGGAACGAGTCTGCGAGTCCGCGCGCCACGGGTGCCATGTACCCCGACGCGCCTGGACCCCCATGCAGGACGACCACCACACGCCCCGAGGTCCCGTATGTGCGAGTCTGTATAGCTGTACGCTCCTAGTGTGGTGAATCAGGAATCCGTTGAAGAATGTCATTCTGAGCGCCAGCGAAGAATCTGGTGGTGGGGCCGTCTCCCCACCAGATGCTTCACTTCGTTCAGCATGACAATCTAGGCCGCGCATTATGCAGCGAACTCTTGACTCAGGACACTAGTCGAGCTTCTACGCTTCTCTCGATGACATCATGCCACACCGGCAAGCATCCAGTGGGGCTTTCTGGGCATGTTTACTGGAAGATGCGGTGGGGGCTGCTACGAGCAGCCCCCACCGCATCTTGTCCCCTGCCTGGTGTGCCAGGGGGCGGCCGGCACCCGTCTGGTGCTGCGGGCCTGGTCCTCCAGGCGCCTACTTCTTGGCCTCTCGCGCCAGGTCCGAGATGATGTCCAGTGCTCGGTCCAGCTCCTCGGTAGTGTTGAAGATGTGGGTGGCCATGCGCAGCCCATCGGGACCGTGCACCGTGCGGGCCACCACGCGGCCCCGCTGCCACAACTGCTGGAAGATGTGGTCGGGGTCCACGCCTCGGATGGCAAAGCTGACCAGGCCGCAGGAGCGCTCCCGAGACGTGGGGCAGTTCAAGACAGTCCCTGGGATGTCCGACAGGCGGCGCTTGGTGTAGTCAGACAGCTCCAGGATGCGGTCATATACCGCCTTGATGCCGAAGTCCTTCTGCACCTTGATGGCCGCCTCCATCCCCAGGTAGTTGGCGGTGCTGCGGGTAGTGAGCTCGAACTTACGGATGACGTCGGTCTTGGGCGTGAAGTGTCCAGCGTAGTCGAAGGAGGCCATCGCCGGATAGGTGGACTTGGCGGGGAAGATCATGGGGATGAGGTCCTTGCGGATGTACAGCCCGCCGGTGCCGTCGGGGCCCAGGAGCCACTTGTGGCCGGGGAAGGCGAAGAAGTCCACGTTGGCGTCGCGCAGGTCCAAGACCAGGTGGCCGTAGCTCTGGGCGGCGTCAGCCAGCACGTAGGCTCCCTTGCTGTGGGCCAGGGTGCATAGCTCCTTGAGAGGGATGACCAGGCCGGTGGTAAACATAATGTGGCTGACCGACACGAGCTTCGTCTTGGGGGTGAAGCCCGCCTCAAACTTCTTGAGGATGGTGGCAGCGTCATCCTGGGGGGTCAGGTTGACGATCTTGGTGGTGAAGCCGTGGTACTTCTGCCCCAGGTAGGCGGGGATGATGCCAGAGCCGTGCTCCAGGTTGGTGGTCAGCAGCTCGTCGCCCTTCTGCCAGGGAAAACCGTTGAGAATGACGTTGACGCCCTCGGTGGTGTTCTCCATGAAGGCGACTTCGTCGGCGGTGGCGTTGAGGAGGCTGGCCAAGGCGGCGCGGACCTCGCCGAGCCGCTTCTGTTTCGTCTCCATGACCGGTGGCGAGGTGGGCCCCTCCTCAGCCTCGTAGTCTAGCCAGGCCTTGATGGCATCCAGCACCGGCCGTGGGCTGGGGCTGTCCCAACCGGTGTTCAGGTAGGTGATTCCCTTCTTGGTGATGGGCATCATGTCGCGGAGGGCCTGAACAGTCAGCATCGCTCACCTCTCCGGCCCGCTATGGGAGCTGGGCCTTGTGGAGTAACCCGCTTCTGGAGCGCCAGTGTAGCGCAGACGGCGAACCGACGCAACGGTCAATGGGCACTTGACAAATATACGCCCAAAGGTTGACAATATGGTACTACGAAGTTGACAAATGGGCAAGTGCTGCGTTACAAAGGCGGGAGGTTAGGTTTACAATCATGGCAGGAGCACAGTCGAGGACCGATCTCATTCGGGATGCTATCCTTGAACATGTTGGGTCGCATCCCAAAGACATTGTCCGATTCATCAGTGAACGTTTTGGTGTGTCACGCCAGGGCGTCTCGCATCATGTCCAGGCTTTGATTGCGAAAGGGCTACTAGAGCCCATCGGCAAGACCAAGGCGCGACGGTATGAGCTCAAGCTGCTGGTGAATGAGATTTTCCGTTTGCCGGTTACCCCAGACCTACAGGAAGATGTGGTCTGGAGAGAACGAGTCCAGCCGTTGATTGGGCAGGTCCCAGAGAGTGTTCTCGCGATTTGCGAGTATGGCTTCACTGAGATGCTGAACAACGTCATCTCACATTCGGAAGGGAACACGGTGACTGTCAGGTTGGGGCGTCAGGGTATTTGGATCACCATGACAGTCATAGATTACGGTGTGGGTATTTTCGAGAAGATCCAAAGAGAACTCCATCTAAATGACTCCAGACATGCGCTCCTAGAACTCGCAAAGGGCAAGTTGACCACGGACCAACGTTCACACACTGGGGAAGGTGTCTTTTTCACATCAAGAATGTTCGACAAGTTCTCCATCCTGTCCAGTACATTATTCTACTCCCGGGAACGCACAGACGAAGATGAGTGGCTGATTGAGGCCGAGAATCACGATAAAACTACGGGAACTATGGTTGAGATGGAGATCAAGATAAACTCGCCTGTGACTGTCAAAGAGGTGTTCGAGAAATATGCGAGTGGACAGGACGATTACAGGTTCGCACGCACGCATGTTCCTATCAAGCTTGCCAAGTACGAGCATGACCAACTGATCTCGCGGTCTGCCGCTAGACGCGTGCTAGCACGGTTTGATAAGTTCCAAGAGGTCATACTCGACTTCCAAGGCGTCGAGACAATAGGACAGGCTTTCGCGGACGAGATATTCCGGGTGTTCAAGCGGGAGCATCCCGACATCCGGGTATATGTCGTGAATGCTGCACCCTCAGTAGAATCTATGATTCAGCACGCACGACAGAACGAACTAGCGATGACCTAGTAGCCATCGGGCCGTGGCCGCTCTATGTGCAATCTCCTGCCGCTGCTCAGGCGTCAGCTTCTTAGCCCTGGCTGGCCCGCCCTTCTTGCCGCCAAGCTGGCCCAAGGCCACAGCATGAGGGTTCTTGCCCTCGGTGGGCTCCGCCGCCTGCTCGGGCCCAGGCTCGAACTTGGGTTCCTCTCCCTCGTCAGCGGCCTCTTGGACCACGCGGAAGGCGGTGACGGCGAAGTCGTGGTCTCGCTTCTTGGCGTCTTGCCCATGCTCCCACGATACCATACCGCTCAAGCATGGTTAACCGCCCCTTCCCGCAAACTGATACACTACCTGTTTTTATCCGAACAGGTCGTCCTCCGCGCCCTGCTTGCCCTCGCTGGCCCGCCGTCTGCCGCGGCGGCCCAGCTCGGCGTAGGTGGCGTCGCCGTACTCGCGGACCTTGACCACGATGGGCATGGGCACGGCGTGGCCGAAGACCAGGGCCTGCTGCTGGGGCTCCAGCCGGGCCAGGGCCGACCGCAGCTCCCGGCCGCCCCGGACCCCCGCCAGCACCGCGTCGACGTCCCGGTCGTCGTCCAGGCCCAGGGCGATGCGGGTGCCCACCTGACTCATCACCTCGGTATCGATGCCGCTGGGGCGCTGGTCCACCACCAGGAGGGTGACGTTGTACTTGCGCATCTCTCGGGCGATGGTGCCGAAGATGGTCTGAGAGGCCACCTGGGGGTCCAGGAACTTGTGGGCCTCCTCGATGACGATGACCAGGGGCCGGGGCTCCCTGGCCCGGTCTCCCAGGGCGGCTTCCTTCTGCTGGACGTAGCGCTGGTGGATGCGGCGGCTCAGGAGGTTGGCCACCAGCATGTAAGCGGTGAGGTCGTCCTTGTGCTTGCCGAACTCCAGGACCACGTGGTCGCCCCGGGCTAGGCTCTGGAGGATGGCGGCCACGGGGTCGCCGGCGGGGGAGTCCACCAGGAAGGCATAGCGCTCCAGCCGCTCCAGGCGGCGGTGGAGGGCCGCCAGGGCCTGCTGGTTCAGGTTCAAATCATCGGCCAGGCTTCGGATGTCAGGTCCCTTTAGCCTCAGAAAGCTCCTGAGCCACGCCTGGCCAAAGTGGCGCTGTAAGGGGTTGGCGGCGTCAGCAGCGGCGTCCGAAAGGTTCAGGGTCTGCCGCAGCAAGCCGATGTCCTCCGGCTCCACATGCTCATACCCTATCTGGACGGTGTAGTCCACCGGGGCCTGTCGCCGCTGGGCGTGGTCCGGGTCCAGGGTGAAGATGCTGACCCGGGAGGGGAAGAGCTGTTTAAGCCCCTTGACGTAGCCCGAACCCCGCTCGCTGGTGCCCTGCCAGCCATACTCGCTGGCCATGTCGAAGACCAGGGCCGAGGCCAGATTCTTCTGGAGGAGGCCTACCAGCAGCAGGCGGGCCAGGAAGCTCTTGCCGGTGCCGCTCTTGCCGAAGATGCCGTTGCTGCGGGCCACGTACATCGCCAGGTCCAGGCAGACCTTGGCCTCCAGGTCCAGGGGACTCCCGATGGCGAAGTGGCGGTCGTCCTCCTCCCCGAAGACCAGGGCCACGTCGGCAGGAGAGGCGTAGTGGACGCGGGAGAAGAAGGCTGGCACCGCCTTGGCGGGCTGCGGGCTCCCGGACAGCCCGGCCACCAATGGCAAGACCAGATGGGGCTGCACCTGTGCTGTCCCGTAGGCCGCGGTGCCAGCCATGACACGGGTGATGAAGGAGTCCTCGCCGTTCGGGGGTGCACTCTTCACGTGGGGGTCCGTGGCCTCCAGGGCCACGTCGGTTACCAGGCCGAAGAAGCGGTGGCGCTCACCGTGGATAGTGACTGGGGCGCCTACCTTGACCTCCTCCACCGAGGCGTCCCCCTCCAGCTTCACCTCGATGCCCTGGCTGATGGAGCCGCCCACCACCACGCCCAGATAGCGGCCGGCCATGTCAGGCTGGGTCACGGCCTCACCCTCCGCAAGATGGCGTTGAGGCGGGGCACGTCGTCGGTCAGTTCCAGGGCCAGGGCCTTGCCAGCGCGGAGAAGGAAGTCAGCCGGGTCCGGGTGGCAGGCCGCCGCGCTCCGGAGGCAGGCTGCCAGCACCTCGTCCGCGGCGATGTCCTTGGCGTCGGTGACCAGCCGCAGGAAGTCGAAGTGGTGCGTGAAGGCGGCGGTCTCCTCAGGTGTGCACGCATAGACAAAGGCGTGGATGCGTGGCGGGGCCGGCGGCAGGTACTGCCGGACCGCCTCGCCCTCCATGTGCCCTACAATGACCGCCTGGATATGGGTGGCCAGCAGCCGCGCAAGCTGCGGGTGGCTCTGGTAGACCTCCTCCTCCGACTCCTCTTGGGCGCCCCGTGGCACGATGCGGCGGCCCGGGTCCAGGGTGCCTGTGGTGATGTTGCACACCACGCCAATGGTCCGTGGGCCGGTGCCTGCCCACACCAGGGCGCCCAGCGGCGGCCCCTCGTACAGGTGGTAGCACTGCGCGGTGAAGACCGTCGAGGAGCTCTCTATGATTTCACCGAACCTGGACATCTCTTCTCACATAGGGTTAGCGCGCTGTCTCAGAAGTTCATTGCACAATGCCATTGGCTTCGAGGCCCGCTCATGGTTTGACGGGCTCACCACGAGCGGGCAAGAGCCTATCTAGCCGCTCATCCTGAGCTTGTCGAAGGAGGAGCGGCTTGTGCAGGATATTTCAGAGATGGGGTTCTGGCAAGGTGTGCACCGGGCCAACGCGTCGTGCAACAGCTTATCACAGCGGTGCCTGCGGCGGGCATAGGGGCGCCAGAGTGCCATGATTGCTCTCCGCACCGTTGGACCCCTACAATGGCTTCACTATGGCCGGGCCACATCGCGTCGAGATCATGTACTGCACCCAGTGCGGCTGGCTGCCGCGGGCCATCTGGCTGGCGCAGGAGCTTCTGGCTACCTTTGACCAAGAGCTCAGCGAGGTTGCGCTGGTGCCAGCTACGGGCGGCGTGCTGGAGGTGCGGGTTGATGGCGCCATGGTCTGGTCGCTGAAGGCTGAAGGCGGGCTGCCGCAGCCCAAAGAGCTGAAGCGGCGCGTCCGCGACCTGGTGGCTCCTGGTCGCAAGCTGGGCCACGCCGACCGGTGATGTTGCATCCGCTCATGGTGAGTCCCGACAAAACCACACAACTGCCAGCACTTGCATTCAACAGGTCATACCACGGGCCGCAGCCCTACACAATCCGCCGCAGCTTGGAGAGGCGCTTCTCTGAGGTGTAGACGGCCAGGCCCTGGCCCTCCAGCGCCTCCTCCAGCAACTGCCGGAAGAGCTCCCGGTCTGCTCCAGACACCACGGCCTGCTCGTGGGCCTCCTGGACGGCTGTCGGGTAGCCCTGGCCCCGCCGTGCCTGGTCCAGCGTCAGCGCGTGGACCAGGGCCAGTCTCTCCGGGTCCTCAGCTACCCAGGCGGGCATCTCCACCCGCGCCATCTCCTCGCCAGCGTTGAGGTAGAAGAAGCAGACTTGGTGGGGACCATATTCGTCTCGCACGATGGAGGAGCGGGTGCGGAACAGGGCCGAGCGTTGCCCCGGCCCCAGGGTGTGGGCGAACACCTCCCGGTCAACGAAGCCCTGGACAGGGTCGCAGGGGCGCTCCCCCGGGTGCTCCTGGGCGCAGACCCCGCGGCAGTCCGCCCGGTCGTAGGGGCACAGGGCCAGACGGAGAGTGCTCATCACCTCGGTGGAGCGGGGCAGGCTGATGTAGGCGGCCAGGGCCAGTCCCGACCCGTCGGGATGGGACAGCGACTGAAGCGTATCCAACGCTCGCAGGAAACCCTGGCGCAGCAGGCGCTCTCGGACGAAGCGCTGCTCCCCCTGGAAGTCGCGGCCTGCCAGTTGCCACAGGATGAGGGAGCCGTCTATCAGGGCCAGGGTAGGTAAAGTGTCATTCTGCTGGGCGGCGATCTCGGCCAGGTGCTCGGCCTCCTGAACGGTGCGTACCAGCCCCAGGATGGGCCCTTCGACGGCCATCCGGTTCGTTGGGGAAGCCGGGTCCGCGAGGTACAGCTCATCCTCACTGGCGTACAGGCGAGGGCGGGATGACAGGACGGCGTCAGGACGCGAGCCGTAGGTCAGCACGCAGGCCCCCAGGTTGATAAGGTAGCAGCGGGCGGGCAGGTGCCGGTCCACGTCAATGTGCGAGCCGTCCACGGCCAGCACCCGGAAGTCGGGGGGAAGCGGCGGCGGGTCGTGGCGGGCGCCCAGGGGCTCCAGGGGCTCCGCCGGCGAGAAGAAGGTCAGGCCGGCGCTGGCCTCGGCCTTGCTGTTTATGCCAGCATAGTCCGATGCCTGGGCGGCCGCGACGATGGCCGCCAGACGCGCGGCGCTGCCCTGCCCCTCGCTGCGGAGCTGGGCCGCCAGGGCTTCAATCTGGGCAGCAGTGGCATCGAGGTCTAGGGACATGGCAACCTCCCTTCGTTGCCTGATGGCACTGATTGGGCTAGTTTGAGGTAGACCCTGCGGGTTATTCGGCTCGTAATCTTCAAACCTCACGGTATGCCTTTGGTCCTACCCCGGACCGTACAGACTCACATTTTCCGCACAATGCTTGCAAACTTCATCAACCCACCGGTCGTACCAATACCACGTGTTCTCCACCGCGACTCCGTATCCCTTGCCGGGCTGCTTCGCGTCGAGTTTCTTCCATAACAAAGTGTGATAGTGGATACTAAACCTTGGATATCCCGCTTTCTGCATCTCTCTTACGATTTGGCTCGGCAGATGCTTCGGGCGCTCAACCTCCTTGACAACCCAGTGTTCTTTGTCAACAGCCTGAGCCAAACTGGAGTTGGGTGGGATGAATTCAATAACTCTATCAGCCTGACCTGGCTTACCGGTTAGCTTACGCGTGAACAGAAGCTGGTAGGAAAAGCGGGGCGACTGGAATTCTTCCGGAGACAGGGAGGCGTCGAATTCTTGTATGTAACGGGCAACGTTAGCAGGAACCGGCAGAGGGGCTTCATTCTGGTTCGGCACAAGGGTCAGGTCACAGAACTGGAGGGCAAAAGCCATTTCCGCGCCGAGGCTATAGCTGGGGCCAAACAAATCATTAATTGTCTGCTCGTAATTGAGGCAGCATGCCAGGTAGCGGCCGGTGAGCTGTTTATCTATACCGGTAGACCTATGGTGTTCTATTTCATGGCGAAGTCCGATTAGGAAATAGAGGTTGCTTTTGGTGGGCGAGTCCAGCGGACAACTCTTTTCATTCAAGCAGCGCTCCAGTTCCCAGTGCTTAAATTCTCCCGACTTTGTTCGATGAAACTTGCGGCGCTTAGGCCCCTTGTCAAAGTAACGATAATCGATATCTTGGCTTCGGTAGTAGGCGTGCAGAAGGTAGGTCCAAGCGATGACCATTAGGACTATGAATGTCTCAGTCTTGAAGGTCGTTAGCGGGTTGTTGAAGACTCCGACAGCGTTGAGAGCTGCCTCCCTGGATTTGGCAAGTAACTCTGCCCGGAAAGACCAGATACGACGCTTCGCCACCTGACACTCCGCATTGAGAGCGCTCGGGTAATCCGCTCGGACATTCTACCAGGTCTCTCCGATATTCCCAAACGTAGCCATATGTCGAGCTTATGCAACCCTGACCGGGAACCGTTCCTGCCTCACTTTTGGCGGGGCCTGAGGGGCTAGGGTGATCCGTCTACCCCAGCACCAGCACCCGCTCGTCGCCGACGCGGCGGGTGATGTGGCGCTGGTCCAGGTGCTCCAGCAACGCAAGGGCGTACTTGCGTGAGGTGCCGAACATATCCCGCACCTGGGCCACGCTGATGCTCCCTGCTTGCTGGAGGTGCTGCACCACCCGCTGCTCCATCTGCTGGTAGGCAGCGGCAGCGAAGACCACGCTATCGCTTACCTTGACGGCCCGGCCCTGCTCAACCAGCACGCTGAGCACCTCCGGGTCAATACCCACCTCGCTGGAGGGCGAGAAAGGCTCCCTTTCTAGAGCGCGGACGTAGGCATCAGCGGCTCGCTGCTGCTCCGGAGCAAGCCGTACCGTGTGGCCTGCCGCCCGCACCAGGGTGCCCTCCTCGGCGGCCAGCCCCTCGGCGGCCCAGCGGGCCAGCGCCAGTGGGAAAGCGGGCGCTGGCACCCCAAGCCGGTTGCGCAGCTCCTCTTTGGGCAGGCCGCGGCGCAGCGGGTACTGCCGGTGGTAGGCTTCCAGTGCTTGCGCTGCCTCTTCGCGCAGCCGTTTCCAGGCGGAGGCCGAGATGAGGAACGCGCCTGGTGTTGTGCCACCCTCGCCCAGGGCAATGACCAGGCCCTCCTTGACCAGTGAGGCCAGCTCCTGGGAGGCTTCCTGGACGGGCACCCCCGCCTTGGCCGCCAGCGCCGCCGGTTCTGCAAGACCACCCTGGTCCAGGGCTTGCAACAGTAGCTCACGCGGGGAGCCTTTCAGCAGGATGCCCAGCCTGGTCAGGACAGACTCCTGGAACCTTCGGTGTCGGCGTGGGTGGGGGTCCACGATGGTGCCTCCGCCCAACGTGCTCTGGGGGGAACGCAGCACAAAGAAGTCCCCCCTGTCGGCCGCGACAGGGTTCTCCAGGTGTAGCTGGGCCCATCCCTCTTGGTTTGGCTTAAGCTCGTCTGCGTCCAGCAGCCGCAACCGGCCCAACGCCTCGCTGGTGCCGGTGTGGAAGGTGATGCCCATGTTGTGCCGGACGGCATGGGGGGCGTCTCGCACGACCCGCAGGTGGACGTCCAGCAAGGCCGTGGCCTTGAGCTGACCGGGAAGGGCCAGCACCTCGCCCCGCTGGACCTGGTGGTGCTCCACGCCGGCGAGGTTAACGGCAACGCGGCTGCCGGGAACGGCCGTCTCCACTCGCTTGCGATGGGTCTGAAGGCCGCGGATGCGCGCCCGCAGTCCTTCCCTGGAAGGAACAAGCTCAACCTCTTGCCCTACGGTCAGGGAGCCGCCAGTCAGCGTCCCGGTCACCACAGTGCCGAAGCCCTGCATAGCGAACGCGCGGTCAATCGGCAGGCGTGGGTGGCCCAGGTCGCTGCGAGGTGGTGTGTCCTGGAGCAGCCGGTCGAGGACAACCTTCAGCTCGTCCAGGCCCTCGCCCGTGACGGCGGAGACCGCCAACAAGGGCACTCCTTCCAGCGCAGTGCCGCGGAGGGTTTCCGTGATCTCGGCAGTGACCAGCTCTAGCCAATCGGCGTCAACCAGGTCCTTCTTGGTGATGGCCACCAGGCCGCGCTTCACTCGGAGCAGGTCCAGGATGGCCAGGTGCTCCCTGGTCTGGGGCATCACCCCCTCGTCGGCGGCTATGACCAGCATGGCCAGGTCAATTCCCCCGACGCCGGCCAGCATGTTCTTGATGAAGCGCTCGTGGCCGGGCACGTCCACCACGCTGACCTCGCGCCCGCTGGGCAAGCGCAGCCAGGCAAAGCCCAGGTCAATGGTCATCTCCCGCTCCTTCTCCTCCTTGAGGCGGTCGGGGTCAATGCCAGTGAGGGCTTTCACCAGGGTGGACTTGCCGTGGTCCACGTGGCCAGCGGTGCCGATGACGTACATCGTCGTGCCAGGGGCGAAACACTCGCTCAGGGTTACCTTGGGCCTAGCATAGCACAGGGCCGCAGAGGCTATCCAGGCCCTCTGGCGCTGTTGCAAGAGCGAAGGCTGGCTTGACGCAGGCAGAGGCACGGTGCAACACTACATGGCAGTGCTACTTGCGGATTCAGGAGCGCTGCTTGCTCATAGACCTGCACGTCCATACCTACCCCAGGTCTGACGACAGCTATCTGATGGCGGAGGAGTTGGTCAAGCAGGCCAAGGCGGTGGGGCTCGACGGCATCTGTCTCACCGAGCATGATGGGTTCTGGGACCCCAAGGACACCCGGTACCTCAGCGAGAAGCACGACTTTCTGGTGCTGGGCGCCTCAGAGGTCAACACGGAGGAGGGCCACCTTCTGGTGTTTGGCCTGGACCGCTATGTGTTTGGCATGCACCGCGCCTCCTTTGTGCGGGAGATGATCGAAGAGCGGCGTGGCGCCGTGATTGTTGCCCATCCCTATCGTCGCACCTTCTGGGAGGAGCAGGCCAGGGACCCAGTCGCCTACCGCGCGATGGTCCAGCGGGCCTGTGAGAACCCCATCTACCGCTTTTGCCACGGCGTTGAGACGTTCAACGGGCGAGGCCTGCCACAGCAGAACGCCTTCTCTCAGGAGGTCAGCAGGACGTTGGGGCTTCC
Source organism: Chloroflexota bacterium (assembly GCA_016210325.1). Taxonomy (GTDB): domain Bacteria; phylum Chloroflexota; class Dehalococcoidia; order Lucifugimonadales; family HRBIN23; genus JACQUK01. The sequence goes on along the minus strand of JACQUK010000119.1, from coordinate 7,248 downwards.
TGGAGCGGGCAGTGGCGACGCCCACCGCTTGGAGGACGTGGGCCGGTACGCCACCGAGTTCGACGCACCAATTCGAGAGTTGCGCGACCTCATTCGCGAGGTCAGGGCAGGACAGTTCCGCCCAGCGGCGCTGCGTCCTTCGCGGGAAGGACTGCGGGTCTCTCCGCTGGCGGGCTTGGGGGGGAATAAGGGGGCGCTGAGTGGGCACACCGCTGCTGGAAGTCCAAGACCTGCATACCCACTTCTACACCAGGGAGGGTGTGGTCAAGGCACTCAACGGAGTGAACTTGACAGTCCGCCGGGGTGAGGTCCTCGGCCTAGTGGGCGAGAGTGGTGCAGGCAAGACAGTCACTGCCCTCTCGGTGCTGCGGCTCTTGCCGTACCCCGGCAAGGTGGTGGCGGGTGGGGTTTTCTACGACGGTCAAGACCTCCTGTCGCTATCAGAGGAACGGATGCGGCAGGTCCGCGGTCGCGAGTTGGCCGTTGTGTTCCAAGACGCTATGGCTGCCCTGACGCCTACCCTCACGTTGGGAGAGCAGATGGAGGAGTCCCTCCTGGTCCACTCCTCCACCTCGCGGAAGCAGGCCAGAGCGGTGGCCGAAGAGTTGTGCCGCGAGATAGGGCTTCCGGACCCACACAACATCCTGGGCCTTTATCCTTTCCAGATCAGTGGCGGCATGGCCCAGCGGGTCGCGCTGGCAATGGCCCTGGCCCTGCGACCTCGTCTCCTCATTGCCGATGAGCCTACGTCCAACGTGGATGTTACCCTTCAAGCAGATATCTTGGACCGCTTGCGGCGCCTCCAGCACCAGCAGGACGCCTCCATTCTCCTCATTACCCACAACATGGGGGTAGTGGCCCAGGTTGCCCAGCGGGTGGCGGTCATGTACGCCGGGGCCATTGTCGAGCAGGGGGACACGGTGTCCATCTTCCGTCGCCCTTCCCATCCGTACACCTGGGGCCTGTTCCAGGCCCTCCCGCGCTTGGACAACCCCGATGTAGCCCTTCGGCCTATGCCAGGCGTGCCTCCCGACCTGATGAACCTGCCAGACCGCTGCCCCTTCCTGCCCCGCTGCGCCAAGGCCACCACGACGTGCAGGACTAGCCCGAAGCCGCCGCTGGGGCAGGTGGAGGCAGGCCATTGGGCCGCTTGCTACAACCCGGTCCAGCACGACTAGCGCTGTGGGCCTTAATGGTGCCAACTCGCGGGCCTTCGGAGCAGAGGCCGTCGAGGACTTATCCCTGACGGTGGGAGGATGCTGCCCAGCAGAGGTCCAGCACCAGGAGCGCCAGGGCTAGCCTCTCCTCGTAGCGCCCGGTCTTGAGGGCGAGATCGCCCTCCACCAGGCGAGCATGGAGGCGGTCCAGGCGGTCGAAGGGCAGACGGGCAGCCTGCTGGAGCAGCCGGCGGAGGGCGTACCCGGAACGGACCTCCAGACGGCGCCCCAGGTCCTCTTGGCGAACGCCCTGGCCAGCCAGCTCTTTGCAGAGCAGCAGGAGCCGGACCTGGCGCGCCAGCATGGGAATCAGGTAACCTGCATCTTCCCCCTGTTCCTGGAGCTGGTACAGCGCTTTCAGCGCGTCGCTAGACCGGCCCTCCACCACAGCGTCCGTGAGGGCGAAAACTCTCACCTCTTTTGCCTGGGGGACAAGGGCACGGACATCCGCTTCGGTAACAGCGCGTCCCTGGCAGTACAGCGCCAGCTTCTCCAGCTCGTGGTGGAGGGTCCACAAGTCCGTCCCAACCAGGTCTGCCAAGAGGCGGGCCGCCGGAGGCTCCAATGCCGCCTTCACGTCGCCGGCCCGGCGCTGGACCCACTCCAGGAGGGCTGCACCCTGTGGCGGCGTGAACCGTTGCACCGTGGCTACTGGGCGGAGTTGACGCAGGGCAGGGTTTGCCTCAGAGAGGGGGCCGTCCAGGAACACCACGTCGGCGAAGGGTGGCAGTCCCTTGAGATGCTCCGCGAGCTGGTCCCACGGGCTGGGGAGCTTGCTGCCCTCCTGCTGCCGCGTAGCTGTGCCCCGGCCCCGCGGCTCGAACTGCTCCAGGAAGCCTTCAATCACCACCAAGCGGCGCTGCGCCAGGAAAGGCATAGCGTTACAGGACCACTGGATGGCCGCGAGGGAGAGCCCACCGGCGGAAAGCCACGTGGTGTTGGCATCCCGCACCTCGGGCGGGCCGACGGCTTCTTCAAGCTGTGCCACAGCATCGCGTCGCGAGAAGCTGTCTTCGCCGTAGAAAACGTAGAGCATGGGCCCTCAAGACTTCGAATTCCCGGGACTAGCGGCAGCCGGTAGTCTCCGGCCAGTCCTTCACCGCTGGCATATCTGGCATATAATAAGCTCGATGGAGCGGCACCATTGTACTACTGGAGCTGCCCCGGAGGTGTGGACAGTACGGTGACAGACCAGAACAACGCTGAAGGTCAGGCAGAGAGAGGCAGGCACCAGGTGCCTCAGACTTCCTTGGGTGGCCCTGCGCCTTCTGGCCGGCCTTCGCAGAGTGGCCAGCAAAGTGCGAGCGCGGAGGTTGCCTATGGGGGGCCTGGGACTGGGGTCTGCCCGGTCTGCGGCACCTCCAACGCGCCGGCTGCGCGGCACTGCGTCAAGTGCTGGGCAACTCTGGCGCAGCAGGCGCCCGCGGGCTCGGTACAGGGTAGCTCAGGGGACGGGCGGCCGCCCGCACGGGCCGTAAGGTCGCGTCTCTTGCGCTATGGCCTCGGGCTGCTGGCGTTGGCAGTCGTGGCGGTGGCGGTGACCTACTACCTGGTGGGGAAGGCCCCCATCCTGCCCGCGCCGACCTCGTCGCTCAACTCGGCCTCTGCGCCGGGCCGCTGGTCCATGTTCGGCGGCGACCCGCTGCATACTAATGTTGCGCCGCAAGCGCAACCTATCCAGGGCCGCCTCCGTTGGAGCTTCGCCACAGATGGGCCGCTGGGTGCTTCCCCCATTGTGGCGGACGGGCGGCTCTACCTCAGCACCCAGGACGGGCGCATTCTGGCCCTGGAGGCCGGCACGGGCCGGCTCGTGTGGGAATACCGCGCCACCGGGCCGGTGGATGCGACCCCGGCTGTGGCGGGCGACCTGGTCTACGTGGGCCTGCGTGACTCGCGGCTCCTGGCCCTGGACGCGGCCACTGGGGCGCTGCGCTGGGAGTTCGATACCGACAACCCCATCTTCGCCGGTGTCCAGGTGGTCGGGGGCGAGCTCTATCTGGGCTCCACCGATGGGAAGCTCTACTCGCTGGATGCCAGGACGGGGCGGCGGCGGTGGGCCTACCAGGTCGGAGGGTGGACCACCAGCCCTCCCGCGGTGGTGGGCGACGTTGTGGTGGTGATGAGCCAGGAGGGGAAGTTCCATGTTGTGGACCGCAGGACTGGCAAGCAGCGGCTCTTCCACGAGATCGCTTCAGGTGGGGCAGGGTCGGCGGCCATAGCTGGAGACCGCGCTGTCATCGGCACCGCCGACGGCCGCCTCCGGGCCATTGACTGGCGTGCCCGTCAGTACCCCTTCGAGCGGACCGCGCGGTATTGGCAGTTGCAGTTCTTCATCTGGCAACTGGTCCAAGCCCCTCCGGTGCCCAAGGGTTTCCTGTGGGTCATCCGCTTTCCCAGCACCTCCATCGCAGCGACCCCGGCGGTCCTTGGCGACACGGTCTACATCGGGACCACCGATGGCAAGCTGCATGCGGTCGCTGCCTCGGACGGGCGCCAGCTTGGTGAGTTCGGAGTAGGCGGTGCCATCCGCTCGGCGGCGGTGGTGGGGGGTGACACGCTGTACGTCGGGGCTGCCGATGGGAAGCTCCATGCCCTGGACGTGGCGACCCTGCGGGAGAAGTGGTCCTTCGCCACCAAAGGCCCCATCGCGGCGGCGCCGGCGCTGGCTGGGGACATGCTCTACCTGGCCTCAGAGGACGGTGCTCTCTACGCCCTGGAGTAAGCGCCATTCCGCAGCGGCCCCGTGACTGAGGACTTGCTGCCCCTCTTCGCAACGTGCTGGAAGCCCTCGCGAGAGCACCTCACATGTCGGGCTGGAAAACGCCGCCAGAACCTGCGAAACTAGCTAGAGCCCACTGTGATAGAGGCAGTAGCAAGCTAGCTGGAGGCCGCGACTGTGGAGATCGCCATCATCGGGTTCCCGCGCTCCGGGAAGTCTACGCTCTTCAACGCCCTTACCCGGGGCAACGCGCAGGTGGCTACCTACTCGGCCCGGGTGCAGCCGAACGTGGGTGTTGCCAAGATGCTGGACGGCCGTCTGGAACCCCTGGTCAGGCTTTTCAAACCCGAGCGCGTTGTGCCTGCCGAGGCGCGATTCCTGGACCTGCCCGGGGGGCTTCACGGGGTGGCTGGAGAAAAGGGGATCGCAGGGGAGTACCTGAACCTGCTCCAGCGGGCCGACTTGCTGCTGCACGTGGTGCGGGCCTTCGATGCGCCCTCCGTGCCGCCACCAGAGGGTGGGGTGGACCCAGCGCGGGACCTGATGGCTATGGAGATGGAGTTGGCCTTTGCGGACCTGGGCATCCTGGAGCGTCGCCTTCAGCGGATTGAGCAGGGACTCAAAGGCACCAAGACCCAGGAGCGCGCCCAGGTGCTCAAAGAGCAGGAGCTACTAGGCGGTCTCAAGAAAGCCCTGGAGGAGGAGGTGCCCATCCGTGCCCAGGGATTGTCCCATGATGTGATGGTCGCGCTGGGCAGCTACCAGTTCCTTACTACCAAGCCCCTCCTTCAGGCCATCAACATTGGTGAGGCAGACATCCCGCGGCAGGCCCAGCTACAGGAGAAGATGGCGAAGCTCAACCCCTCTGCCATGACCAGGACAGTGGCGCTTTGTGGCCAGTTGGAGATGGAGCTGGCGCAGATGTCCGTGGAGGACGCAGCAGAGTTCCGGGCCTCCCTGGGGTTGGAGGGGGATGGCATTGAGAAGGCCCTCCGCACCTGCTTCGACCTCCTGGGCCTTATCACGTTTTTCACCGTCGGTCCTGACGAAGTCCGCGCCTGGACGGTGCAGCAGGACAGTCCGGCCACCAAAGCGGCGGGCCGCATCCACTCGGACATAGAGCGGGGGTTCATCCGGGCCGAGGTCATTAGCCATGCCGACCTGCTGGCCTGCGGCTCTCTGGCAGAAGCCCGCAAACGCGGCCTCTTGCGCCTGGAGGGCAAGACGTACCCGGTGCAGGACGGCGATATCCTCACGATCCTGTTCAACGTGTGAGCGCGGGTAGCCTCGCCAGGCACTGAGGGGGATTCACGTTTGCTGCACCCAGGTGCGTAAAACAGGGCGTGGGTGAGGGTCGGGGAGAGGGAGCAGATGGAAGCTGAATTCGCCCGCGGGGTGGTACCGGAGCAAGGGATTGCCCTGTACATCCACATCCCCTTTTGCGCTACCAGGTGCCCATACTGCGATTTCAACACCTATGCGGGCATCCCACACCTGCTCTCTCCCTACCTGAAAGCCCTTCAAACAGAGGTCCGGTTGTGGGGCGCTCTGCTGGGGAGGCCTACCGTCAACACCGTTTTCCTGGGCGGCGGTACGCCGTCCCTTTTGGCTCCAGGACAGCTCGCGGCGTTGCTCGAAGGGGTGCGAAGGGCCTTCCGCCTCCGCGATGGCGCCGAGGTCACCGCTGAAGCGAACCCCGATGACGTCACGCCGGAGCGTCTGGCGGGGTTCCGCCAGGCTGGTGTCAACCGCATCAGCATGGGGGTCCAGAGCTTTGACGATGGACTGCTGCGGCTGCTGGGCCGCCGCCACAGCGCAGGGGCGGCCATCCAGGCGTACCACATGCTGCGCACCGCTGGCTTCGGCAACGTCAATCTGGATTTGATGTTCGGGCTTCCCTACCAAAGCCTGGAGCAGTGGCAGCACACCCTGGAGCAGGCCATCTCCCTGGCGCCGGAGCACCTCTCGGCCTACTGCCTTACCCTGGAGGCGGGGACACCTATGGAGCGCTGGGTGAAGGAGGGCCGTCTGCCGGAGCCCGACGCTGACCTGGCAGCGGACATGTACTCCTGGGCCGAAGAGACCCTGGCAATGGCTGGGTATCGGCACTACGAAATCTCTAACTGGGCGCGGCCGGGCTGCGAAAGCCAGCACAACCTTACCTACTGGCGCAACCTTCCCTATCTAGGAGTGGGGCCCGGCGCCCACTCCTACCTGGGAGGACTCCGTTTTGCGGTCCTCAAGTCCCCTGCTAGCTACATAGGGTATGCCCATACTTGGGCGCAGCAAGGCGCTTTACACCCTTCTCCGCTCACTGCACCCTTGTTGAAGACCATCCCTGTGGTGGAGCAGGTGGAGGATATCGGGCCAGAGTTGGAGATGGCGGAGACGGTCATTCTTGGCCTGCGCCTGGACGAGGGAGTCTCACTTGCGGCATTTCGAGAGCGGTTTGGCCGGGACCTGCTCGCGGTCTACAGCAGCGCCGTGGAAGAGCTGCAAGAGGTGGGGCTGTTGGAGATAACCGGGGGTTGCGTGCGGCTCACCGCGCGCGGGCGCCTGCTGGGCAACGAGGTCTTCGTCCGATTCCTGGGCGCCCGTGCGGCTGCTGGCGGGCCAAGGCCATCGGTGATAACCTGAAGCTATGGCCGAGGGTGAGGGTACAGTCAGCTCAACGGACCAGCGAAAGGCCGAGAAGCAGTTCAACCTGGAACTGGAGAACATGCTTCTGGCCCTGGCCCGCGCCTATGGCGACCCCATTCGTCGTCAGGTACAGGAGCGAGGGGTGGCGGAGTACGACCTGGCCTTTGAGGCTGGCCTGCTTATCCCTGCCGAGACCGAGATGACTGTCTACGCAACGCAGAAGCGGGGCCGCGTGATGCGGCTCCTGCGAACGATGCAGAAGCAACAGTGGGTGCGGATAGAGACAGCGCCACCCTATGGGGCCTACCAGGTGATGATGGAGCCGGCGGGTTGGCAGGAAGCCGCCCGGCTGCTGCGCCCCTGGTGGGCCAAGCTTTGGGACTCCATAAGGCAAAAGCGCCGTGGGCGCCGAGACGGCCAGGTCTGAAGGCGGCGTGGCTCGATGGGCACGCTGTTTTGGAGAACTCATCTGAAAACTCGCCTGTGGGGGAGTCCAGAGGGGGTATAACCCCCTCTGGCGGGGTCCCAGGGGTGTCCCCTAGCTTCGCTCGTCTGTGCAACTGGGGACATGGGTAACACCTAAACTGGGCACATAGGTGACACCTGGACGGGAGTAGGCAGAACCAGATGGGCATAGTCATCCAGCACACCGATGCGCAGCGGCCCAAACCG